>NZ_MUME01000020.1 GCF_002155915.1 Streptomyces thermovulgaris
GCCCGCGCACCCTCCCGGTGTACTGAGCGGGGCCCCCGCCCACGGCGGTGCCTCGCAGTCGGCGCGCCACCGTAGGATGGACCGCATGGCCAAGACCAGTACGACGACCCAGGGGCTGCGTGCGGCGATCGAGCGCAGCGGCTACTACCCGGCTCTCGTGGCCGAGGCGGTGGAGGCCGCCGTGGGCGGCGAGCCCATCCGGTCGTACCTGGTCCACCAGGAGACGACATTCGACCAGAACGAGGTGCGGCGGCATGTGACGGTGCTCGTCCTCACCAGCACCCGCTTCATCGTCAGCCACACCGACGAGCAGGCCGCCGACAACACCTCCCCGACGCCGTACGCCACGACCTCCACCGAGTCGGTGCGGCTCGACCGGATCTCCTCGGTCGTGGTCAGCCGCGTGGTCTCCAACCCGGAGCAGTACACGCCGGGCACCCTGCCCCGCGAGATCGTGCTGACCATCGGCTGGGGCGCCGTCTCCCGCATCGATCTCGAGCCCGCCGCCTGCGGCGACCCCAACTGCGAGGCGGACCACGGCTACACGGGCAACTCGACGGCCGACGACCTCAGCCTGCGCGTCAGCGAGGCCGGGGACGGACCGGAGACGGTGCGTCAGGCCCTGGCCTTCGCACAGGCCATCTCCGAGGCCACCGCGAACCCGGGCCGCTGATGACGCGCCCGTCCTCCGCCGCCCCGGACCACGGGCGCCCCGTGCCCGCCTCCGACGACGCCACCGCCTGGAACCGGCCGCAGTCCCTCGCCGTCGAGTCCGCGCCCGTCCCGCAGTACGGGTCCGGCTCGCTCGCCGACCTGCTGCCCACGCTGGCCGCCGGCATGGGCGTGCCGGAGATGACCGCCGCGATCCCCGAGCTGACCCCCGTCGACCGCGCCTGCGTCTTCCTGGTCGACGGCCTCGGCTGGGAGCAGCTGAAGGCGCACCCCGAGGACGCCCCCTTCCTCACCTCCCTGCTGGGCAGCTCCCGCGGCGGCACCGGCCGTCCGCTCACCGCCGGCTACCCGGCCACCACGGCGACCTCCCTCGCCTCCGTCGGCACCGGCCTGCCCCCGGGCGCCCACGGCCTGCCCGGCTACACCGTGCGCAACCCGGCCACCGGCGAGCTGATGAACCAGCTGCGCTGGCAGCCGTACACCGAGCCGGACGTCTGGCAGCCGTACCCCAGCGTCTTCCAGCTGGCCCACCGGGCGGGGGTGCACGCCGCCCAGGTGTCCTCCCCGCTCTTCGAGGACACCCCGCTGACCAGGATCGCGCTCAGCGGTGGAACGTTCCTGGGACGGCTGACCGGGGAGGAGCGGATGGATCTCGCGGCCGAGCAGCTGGCCGCCGCCGACCGTGCCCTCGTCTACACCTACTACTCCGAACTCGACGGCGCCGGCCACCGCTACGGCGTCGACTCCGACACCTGGCGCGGCCAGCTCATGCACGTGGACCGGCTCGCCCAGCGCCTGGCCGAGCAGCTGCCGCCCCGCAGCGCGCTCTACATCACCGCCGACCACGGCATGGTCGACATCCCGTTCGACGAGCAGCACCGCTACGACTTCGACGAGGAGTGGGAGCTGCGCGCCGGAGTCGCCCTGCTCGGCGGCGAGGGACGCGCCCGGCACGTCTACGCGGTGCCGGGGGCCGAGGGCGACGTCCTGGCCTGCTGGCGCGAGGTGCTCGGCGAGCAGTTCTGGGTCGCCTCCCGCGACGAGGCGATCGCGGCCGGCTGGTTCGGGCCGCACATCGACGAGCGCGTGTACGGGAGGATCGGCGACGTGGTCGCCGCCGCCCGCGACGACGTCCTGCTCATCGCCTCCCAGCGGGAGCCCAACGAGTCCTCGATGGTCGGCAACCACGGCTCGATGACCCCTGCCGAGCAGCTCGTCCCGCTGCTCGAAGTACGCTCCTGACGTCACCGTCCGCACACCGCATCCGCACGCACACTCACCGAAAGGTGCCTTCTCGCCCATGCCCGAGCTGGTGTTCTTCTCCGGAACGATGGACTGCGGGAAGTCGACACTGGCTCTGCAGATCGAGCACAACCGCTCCACGCGCGGGCTGGCGGGCATCATCTTCACCCGCAACGACCGCGCCGGACAGGGCAGGCTCTCCTCCCGTCTCGGCCTGGTCACCGACGCGGTGGAGGCCGAGGACGGCATGGACCTGTACGCCTATGTCGTCGACCACCTCTCCCGGGGCGGACGCGCCGACTACGTGATCGCGGACGAGGCCCAGTTCCTCGCGCCCGAGCAGATCGACCAGCTCGCGTGCGTGGTCGACGACCTGGGGATCGACGTCTACGCCTTCGGCATCACCACGGACTTCCGCACCAAGCTGTTTCCCGGGTCCCAGCGTCTGGTGGAACTGGCCGACCGGATCGAGGTGCTCCAGGTCGAGGCCCTGTGCTGGTGCGGCGCCCGTGCCACGCACAACGCCCGTACGGTGGGCGGTGTCATGGTCGTCGAGGGCGCCCAGGTGGTCGTCGGCGACGTGACCAGCTCCACGGACGAGATCGGCTACGAGGTCCTGTGCCGCCGTCACCACCGCCTGCGCATGACGGCCGCCTCGGCCCGTGCCGCCGCACGGTCGTCGGACACCCTGCCCGTGTCCTCGGACTGACTCCCCCCCGGCTTCGGCTGATTCCTGCTCAGGTGACGGGTGCGCCCGTACGAGCGGGGCGCGTCCGGTTTCCGGCCGGCCGTCCGCGGGGACGGTGACGCAGCCGGCCGGAGCACACGGCGGGCCCGGGTGCCAAGACGCCCCGGCACCGGAGCCCGTGTCCCTTCCGGCACCGCTTCGGCCGGCGGATGCGGCGCCCGGGCGGCGAACCGTGTCCGCCGGCGTCAGCCGACGGGGGTGGCGGCGGCCCGCATGTCGAGGAAGTTCTGCTTGTAGGCGTCGTGCGGTGCCGCGCCCTCCAGCCGGAGCAGGGCCTCGTCGTTCTCCCGGAGCGAGGAGTGGTCCAGGTTGTGCGAGCCGGTGAAGGTCCACTTGGTGTCCCGGTGGCCCGCGTAGTTGCCCTCGATGATCAGGTACTTCGAGTGCACCAGATAACCGTCCGCGGTGTTGAGCCGGTACAGCTTCAGCCGGGGATGCCCCTGCATGATCCCGACGTCGTTGCTGTTCGCGTACACCACCTCCACCCAGCAGTTCTGGTCCGCCAGCGCCCGGAGTTTGCGCGCCACCGCGTCCCGGTGCAGGGCGAAGGCGCTGACCCGTATCACCGTCTTGTGCGATGCCGAGCCCACCGAGGTGTTGCCCGTGCAGGTCACGTTGTTCAGCACGTCGACCACGAGATCACCGGTGGCCTGCGGGAAGAAGTAGTACTTCGCCGTGCCCACCTTGCCCTGGCGGAAGTAGTCGCCGTTCTTCCGCATGGCCGCCAGGTCGTTGAAGTACGACACGTAGGCCGAGTACAGCTCGGTGTTGCCGACGACCGTGTAGGCGTTGTTCCAGTACTTCTCCACGTTGAGGGAGGTCTGGTTGGCGGAGGTCTGGATCACCACGTCCTCCGCCTCGCCCGGGGCCCCGATCCGGGAAAAGGTGAAGAACTTGTTGTGGTTGATCGGATTCACCTCCGCGGGGGCGTCGGCGATGCAGGCCCGGCCCGTGGTGCACACCCGCACCCACGAGCCGCCCGAGGTGTCGCTGCCGAGCGCGGCCCGCAGGCTCTGCGCGGCGGGCCGGTCCGCGTACGCGGAGTCCAGCACGACCCTGACCTGGACGCCCCGCTTGTGCGCCGCGATCAGCGCGTCCGCGTAGTCCTGGTCGGTCAGCGCGTACAGGGCGGCGCGAATGGTCCGCCCGCTCTGTGTGGCGTTGATCGCGCCGATGATGTGGTTCTTGACGGCGTTCTTCTGGGCCGTGGTGCCCCGAGGGTTGTTGAAGACCGCTCCGGTGACGACAGGTGCGGCGGCTTCCCCGGCAGCTGCCGCGGTGCTGCCCGGCGCCAGCAGGGCACCGAGCAGCAGAGCGGTTGTGAGGATGCGTCTGGTCATGATGGATCGTTTCCCTGGAGGTGATGGGCTGTCCGCGGAGAGTCGGCAGTCTTTCAGCACCTTCTGGATCCGGTCGAGACCGGCGGGTGTGCTTGCGCGATCGGAGTGCGGCCGGTTCCCGGGCGGTCGTCCGCGGAGGCGGTGGCGCGGCCGGTGCCGCCACGGTTCCGGGCCGCCGGGGGACTTCGGGCGTCCTCGGAAGACCGGGGCCCAGCGGAGAACGAAGGGCAAGGAACGGCAAAAAAGTTGAGGTCTGATCAACTTCAAAACGGACAGGACTATGATCCCCCCTTGGCAAGGCTGTAGCGCAGAGGTCGTCGCGCCCTAGCAGCAAGCTGGAGGACGTCGGTTCGAATCCGACCAGCCTTGCCACCCTTGTCCTGGCGGAAAGTTGACTGGCGTCGGTCCGTTCCGGGCGGGCGGAGGGCGATGCCGCCCTCGGCGAGCCGGGCACCGGCGATGGACCGGTGGAGTGAAGATGACGCAGCCGACACCCGTGCGTTGCCCGGCGATCGAAGCCCCGGACGTCCCGCTCAACGACCCCTCCGGGCTGGACCCGCTGCTGGACCGGCTGACGTCGGCGCAAGCGGTCGAGACCGACGAGACCTTCCCGCTCGGCACCCTGTGCGCGGACGGACGCGTCGACCTGTGCAAGCAGGGGCTCGGAGCGGCCGGCGCCGCCCGTCTGATGCCCGTCGCCGCCACCTCGCCGCACGCCCGGCACATCCTGCTCGGCACCAACTCCCTCGGCGACGAAGGGGCGTCGGCGGTGGCCCGGGCGCTCGTCGACGGCCACCGGCTGCACACGCTCTACCTCGGCTGCAACCGCATCGGCCCGGAAGGCGTCCGCGCGCTCGCCGACGCGCTGTCGGCGGACGGGACCGTCCGCGCCCTGTGGCTCAAGCGCAACCCGGTGGGCGACGACGGTGCCTTCGCGCTCGCCGCGATGCTCCGCCGCAACACCACGCTGCGCACCCTCGACCTGGTCAACACCGGCGTCACCACCGCGGGGCTGCGCGCCCTGCTGGACGCCCTCACCAGCCGCCCGCACCCGGTGGAACGCCTCTTCCTCGGCGGGAACGGCCTGACCCCCGACGCCGCCGGGCTGCTGGCTGCGCTGATCCGCGAGGCGGGCGTGCGTGAGCTGTACCTGCCCGCCAACCACCTCGGCGACAAGGGCGCCGCCGTCCTCGCGGCCGCGGCCGGCTCCGGGCGGCCGGTGCGCCTCGGACTGGGCGGCAACGGCATCGGCCCCGCCGGGGCGCATGCCCTCGCCGACGCCCTGGACGGCATCGAGGCGCTCGACCTGGGACGGCCGCCGTCGGAGCGCAGCCTCGGCGCCCCCGCCAACACCACCGGCGACGAAGGGGCCCGTGCTCTGGCCGCCGCGCTTCCGGGCAGCCCGCTGCGCCGGCTCGAGCTGCGCCACACCGGGCTCACCGGACGGGGCGCGAAGGCCCTGCTGGCGGCCGTGCCGGACGACTCGCCCCTGGAGTACGTCGGCCTGGGACCCGGGCTGCCCCGGAAGGTGAAGCGCTCCTTCGCCCGGCGCCTGCGGCCCGTGAGCAAGGCTCACCCCGACCTGCGCGCGATAGGAAGTGTCTACCGGTGAGCCCCCGCCCCGAACTCCCTTGTTTTCCGCCGGAGGAGGCGGCGTGCTGGCGGCGGATCCGCCGCTACGCGGTGCCCCGGCGGATGATCGAGCGTGCGACCGAACGCCGTCTGGCCGGCGACTGGCGGGGGGCGTGCGCGGCGGCCAACGTGGACGTCGCCGTCGACCTGTCCGAGGTCGGCGAGCAGTGGGGCCCCGACGTCGCCGCGGCGCTGGAGGACGACCTGCGCCACCTGGTCCCGGACCTGGTGCACTGGCATCTGCCCCGGCTGCTGGGCGGACGGACCACACTCGCCACCGGCCGGACCGTGGTCCTCGCCCGCTACCGGCCGGTGGAAGCGGGCGAGAGCCCCCGCACCACGCCGTACCTCCACCTCACCACGCCCCCGATGAGGGAGGGCCCGCAGCGGCTCACCCTGCGTTTTCGGACGATCGAGGACGAGCGGGCCGTCGGTGTCTTCGGGGACCGGACCGAGGACTGGCGGACCGCCCGGCACCTGTGGGACGCACGGCACACCGCCGAACTGCGCGAGCGGTGCGGCGGCCGCGAACGGCCGCCGTTCTTCCACCCCGACGGCAGACCACGCGGTGCGGACGAGCTGCCCACGGCCGACCCCGGCCCCGAGGACGCGGTGGCACGGGCCGAGTGGATCACCCTGCTGCACCAGAGGGGAGAGGTCCGGGGGGCCTTCGCCGCGGCCGGGATCGAGGCCGACCTGACGCCTCTGCATGACCTTCCCACGTGGTCCCGGAGCGATCCGGAGCTGCTCCTCGGCAGGCGCGCGCTCAACCACATCCGCCTGGAGCAGGAGGTCCGCCGCCTGGCGGACGAGGGCGTCGGGAACCGCTTCCGCATCTTCGGCGACTGGTGGACGCACATCCTGCTGGAACCGGCGGGCGGACGCGCCGGGCTGCGGGTGAGGGCCGTCCACCCGGACAAGGTCAAGGACGTGCCCTTCCTGGCCGAGGCACTCTGGCGCAGGCTCCCCGACCTCGACCTGATGCGCACCGGCGGAGTCGAGCCGGAACACCTGCACCCGCTGGTCCGTGAGGCGCTGTTCCCCGCGCTCCAGGTCACCGACGAGGCCGCCGGACCGCCGGGTCCCGCCCCCCTCGCCCCCGTCCGGGTGAGGTGCCGCGGCGAATGGCACGAGGTGGGCTTCCGCAAGGGCGGACTGCTCCACATGCCGCACAGCGACGAGGAACAGCGGCGCGAGCAGGCCCTGCGTGCGTTCGGCGGTGCCGTCGCCGGGTGCTTCGCCGTCCAGCAGACATGGACGTCGGGAACCGGCCGGCTGCCGAAGGCACTGCGCGCCCAGCAGCGGGAGCTGTTCCTGCGCGCCCAGCACGGCGACACCCAGGGCGTGCTCGCCCTCCTGGACGCGGGAATGGACCCCCGGGCGCGCGACGGTGCCCGGCGCACGCTGCTGCACATGCTGCACCTGCTCGACCACGAGCTGCTTCTGCCCCGGCTGCTCGAGGAGGGCCTCGACCTGGAGGCCCGGGACCACCGGGAGCGCACACCGCTGTTCACGGCGGTCAACGACGGCGGTTCCAGGGCCCTCGTGGAGGCGTTCCTCGCCGCCGGCGCCCGGATCGACGTGGTCGACCACCAGGAGTTCTCGCTGGCCCAGATCATCCGTCGGTACAAGCGTTCCGACCTGGCCTTCCTGCGGCAGCGCGTGCTCGAGGAACATCCGGGCATCGGCGCCGACTGGTGGGAGGAGATGATGGACGACGCCGAGGAGGACGAGGCGTACGTCTACGAGAACCTGGGCGGCGAGGACGCCAAGGACGACGAGGACGACGGCGAGGGCGAGGACTCGTGAGCACCACCCCCACCTCCCGCACCGGGCCGGGACCGCTGGCCGCCGCGGACGACCTCCTCGACAGGCTGCGCGCCCGGCGGACCGAGCCCGCCACCAGCCCCCAGCTGGAGGCGCTCGCCCTGGCCGTGACGGCCAATCAGCCCGTTCTGCTGTGGGGCGAACCGGGCATCGGCAAGTCGGCCGGCCTGGAGCAGCTCGCCGCCGGACTCGGCCTTCACCTGGAGACGGTCATCGCCAGCGTGCACGAGCCGTCGGACTTCGCCGGACTGCCGATCGTCGGGGACGACCCGGCCGCGACCGGTGTCCCGATGGCCCCGCCCGACTGGGCGGTCCGGCTCACCCGCGCCGGACAGGGCCTGCTCTTCTTCGACGAGCTGTCCTCCGCGCCACCGGCCGTGCAGGCGGCGCTGCTGCGTGTCGTGCTCGAACGCCGGGTCGGCAGCCTCGTCCTGCCCGAGGCGGTGCGCATCGTCGCCGCCGCCAACCCGCCGTCGAGCGCCGCGGACGGCTGGCATCTCAGCCCGCCGCTCGCCAACCGCTTCATCCACCTCACCTGGACCCACGACCCCGCCACGGTCGCGCGCGGCATGGCCGGCACCTGGCCCGAGGTGGCCATCCCCGTGGTCGACCCGGCCAAGGTGCCCGGTGCCGTCGCTCGGGCCCGCGGCGCCGTCTCCGGTTTCCTCACGGCCCGCCCGGGCCTGGTCCACCACATCCCCGCCGACGCCGAGAGCCGGGGCCGGGCATGGCCGTCCCCGCGGACCTGGGAGATGGCGCTGCGGCTGCTCGCGACGGGATACGCGGCCGGCGTCGGCCGCGAGGCACTGGCCGCCGCGCTCACCGGCGCCGTCGGGGACGGCGCGGGCATCGAACTGCTGTCGTATCTGGAGCACCTCGACCTGCCGGACCCCGAGCGGGTCCTCGCCGATCCCGACGCCTTCGCCCTGCCCCAGCGCGGCGACCGGCAGCTGGCCTTCCTCATCGCGGTGGTCGCCGCGATCCAGGGAAACCTCACCCGGCCCCGCTGGGAGGCCGGCTGGGCGGTCCTGGCCAAGGCCGTGGAAGCGGGCGTGCCCGACGTGGCCGCCCGGGCCGCCACCGACCTCGCGGCGATGCGCCAACTGGACTGGCCCGTGCCCCCCGGCATCGACGGATTCCTGGAACTGCTGCAGATGTCCGGGGCCCTGCCCGGCGGCCGGTGAGGTCCGAGGGCACGAAGGAGGGCATGCAGGGGGCATGAGGGAATCCCGCGGGGACCTGGACATGACCAAACTGCTCGCCGCCCGCTACCGGGCGGCGAGCGACCGGCCCTATCTGGCGTCGGCCCTGTACGCCCTGACCGTCGTGCCCTGCCGTGAGGTGCCGACGATGGGAGTGGACCGGCACTGGCGCTGCTATGTGTCCCCCGCCTTCGTCGACGCGACCCCCGTGGAGGAACTCGCGGGCGTATGGGTGCACGAGGTGGCGCATCTGCTGCGCGACCACCACGGCCGCGCCGACCGGCTCCCGGCCGCCGAGCAGCGCGACTGGCACCGCGTCAACGTCGCCCAGGACTGCGAGATCAACGACGACCTGCTCGCCGACGGTCTGCGCCTGCCCGACGGACGTGCCGAGCCCCGCCTCTTCGGCCTGCCCGGCGGGAAGCTGTTCGAGGTCTACCTGGAGCAGCTGCCGCCGCAGGTGCGGGGGCACGACTGCGGATCGGGAGCCCACGGCCGCCCGGTGCCCTGGGAGCTTCCGGGAACCGCCGGCCCCGCCCGGCTGGGCGAGGTCGAGGCCCAGGCACTGCGCCGGCACACCGCCGAGGCGATGCGCGCCCACCAGCGTGCCCGCGGCACCCTGCCCGCGGGCTGGCAGCGCTGGGCGGAGGAGGTCCTGGAGCCCACGGTGGACTGGCGGCAGGCGCTGACCGGAGCGGTCCGGGAGGCCGCCGCATGGGCCGGCGGGGCCGTCGACTACACCTACCGCCGCCCCTCGCGCCGCACACCGGCGCTGCGCGGCGTCGTCCTGCCGAGCCTGCGCCGTCCGCTGCCCCGGGTGGCCGTCGTCATCGACACCTCGGGCTCGATGGGCGAGGCGGAACTCGCGGCCGCCCTGGGAGAGGTGACGGGCGTGCTGCGCGAGGTCGGCATCCAGGGCAACCGCGTCACCGTTCTCGCGTGCGACGCCGATGTGCACGCCGTGTCCCGGGTGACGGCCACCGAGCAGATCGGCCTCGCCGGCGGCGGCGGCACGGACATGCGGGTCGGGATCGACGCCGCGCTCGCGGCACGGGACCGCCCGTCCATCGTCGTCGTCCTCACCGACGGCCTCACGCCCTGGCCCGACGAGATCCCCTCCTGCCGTCTCATCGCGGCCCTGATCGGCTCCGCGGCACCGCAGCCTCCGAGCTGGGTGGAGACGGTACGCATCCCCCTCCCCGCCTGACCGGGACGACGCTCAGCCGATGCGCGTCCCCGTCCCGCTGACCCGCACGCGCGGGTCGCCCGCGCGCAGCGTCACCGTGAGCTCGCCGGGACGGCCCAGGTCCTCGCCCTGGTGCAGGGTGAGAACGGCGTCCTCGGGGACCAGGCCGAGTTCACGGGCGTACGCACCGAACGCGGCGGCCGCGGCACCGGTCGCCGGGTCCTCGACGACACCGCCGACGGGGAACGGGTCACGGACGTGGAAGACGGTGTCCGACTCCCGCCACACCAGCTGGACCGTGGTCAGGTCCAGACGGTGCATCAGGGCCTCGAGGCGCGCGAAGTCGTACGCGAGGTCCGCGAGACGGGCGCGTGTCGCCGCCGCGAGGACGAGATGGCGGGCACCGGCGAACGCGACACGCGGCGGGAAGGCGGGATCGAGGTCGGCGGCCGGCCAGTCGAGCGCGGCGAGCGCCTCCGCGAGGTCGTCCTCGTCGACCTTCTCGACGTACGGCTCGACGCTGGTGAGCGTGGCCCTGAGCGTCCCGTTCTCCTCGGTCACCTCCACCGGCACGGTGCCGGCGCGCGTCGCGAACACCAGCCTGCCGGGGCCGATCCGCTCGGCGAGCGCGACGGCGGCCGCGACGGTGGCGTGCCCGCAGAACGGCACCTCGGCCTTGGGGCTGAAGTAGCGGATGCCGTACGCGCGTCCCTCCTGGCCGCCGAGATCCTCCGGAGGCGCGGTCAGGAACGCGGACTCCGAGTACCCGAGGCCGGCGGCGACGGCCAGCATGTCGCCGTCGTCCAGACCGGTGGCGTCCAGGACGACACCGGCGGGGTTCCCGCCGTCGGGGGTGGTGGAGAAGGCGGTGTAGCGCAGGACCTCGGGCTGCGGTGCGTTCGTCGCCATGCCTGCGGCAACACAGGCCGGTCCACGGCTATTCCGGCCCCGGGAACAGCCCCGGAACGACGGAGCGGCCACCGGCCCGGGCCCGGCCGCCCGCCGCCGGGGCCGCCCGGCTCCGCGAGGCACCCGGGAACCCCCGGCGGACCCACCGCACACCGGCATGTCCGGGCACCGGCACGTCCGGCCGGGACGGCGACAGGTGCGGGGCTCAGTTCCGGTTCCGGCTTCGGCGGTACTCGGCCAGGGCCCCGCTTGCCCAGAGCGGGACCAGCCGGGGTATCTCGGTGGCCGGCACCGTGCCGCGCAGGGAGCGCAGGCCCAGCTTGGCCAGGAAGTCGGCGGCCTCGTTGAGCGGATTGCCCACATGGGCCTTCTCGTGGACGAAGGTCAGGCCGGGCGTGTGCTCCGCGTACATCTGCAGCTCGACGAGGCTGGGCCGGCGGCCCCGTGCGCGCAGCCGGGTCTCGTACCCGTCCGGCATCCGGCTGCCGCCGTTCTGCCACTCGTGCAGGAAGCCCAGGGCGGCGAGGTTGTCGACGCGCACTTCGACGGGCTGCCCGGGGTGCGCCGCGACGACACGCCGCAGCCCCCAGTAGACCGCCCGGAGTTCGGTGACGACCACGCGGGCCCGGGCCCTGACGAGGTGCCGCGGGTAGACGTGGGCGCGCAGTCCGGTCTCGCCGCTGGTGGCGAGGTAGCCGGTGCCCACCTTGTCGGCGGCGACGGAGGCGTCCGTGGCGAGAACGATCGGCCGTTGACGGAGGGCCTTGACCGCGCCCTCGTAGTGCACCTGCCGGCGGCCTCGGCGGACAAGGCGGGGCGGGCGAGCGAGCGGAGACCGACGGCCCATCGGCGGATCCTCCTGTGCGCAGAGGGCGAGAGGCGAAGCAGGACGGGATGGGGAGGACGGCGGCGGGAGGCGACCCGGTTCCGGACCGGGGCGCCTCCCGCACCCACCGCGCCCCCTGCACACCCACGCGCCCCTTGCAAGGTTGCGTGCGCCCCCTCATGCACGAGCGCGGCATCCGCGGAAGCCGGTCGGCCGGCCTTGGTCCACTTCCGGCAGCCCTGCTCAAGGGCGTGGCCACCACCCCGCACACGGCCGAGCCGGCCGCGGACCTGCTCCAGCACGTGGAGGCGGCCGTCGCCGCCGACCGCGTCTGCAGGACACATGAAGCCGTGCGGTTCGAACCGATGGCGGCTCTCCTGCGCGCGGACCGACAGCCCGAGGGCTCCGCGGTCGTCGACGTCAGGTGCGTCACCGACACGGTCCTGCCCTCTACGAGGTTCCCGGCGCCGGCCGGACGTCCCATGCCGGCCTCCGTGCAGGCGCGGCGCGGCTCCTGGAAGCCGACCACATCCTGCCGACCAGGGCCGACCGCCTCTGCCTCGTACTCTCCGAGCCGCCGGTTGAACCGTGGTCGGCCGCCTCCATCCGTGATGTCTTCACCGTCGAGGTCATCCGGCGCACCCCCGACGACTGGGGGCAGCGAAGCCAGGACGGCCCTGGGGCCGGTCTCGACGAACGCCCGGACTTCCCGGCTCACGGGTGAACGGTCGTCGTCGAGGCCGGTTTCGGCAGGGCACTCCGGCAGACCGCACCGGACCCACCGGCAACGGTGGGTCCGGTGCGGGGTGGGGCCGGCCGCCCGCGGCTCTTCCGGGCCGCCGGCCCGGCGGGCGGCTCAGACGCAGGTGAAGGACTTGTTGGCCGTGCTCGTGCTCAGGGTGCAGGTCTGGCCCCTCACGGAACCGTTCGTGTCACGGAAGACAAGGGTCCAGGTGCTGCCGGTGTCGAGCAGCTCCGCGTAGCCGAACACTCCGATCCCTCCGGGAGGGTTCTGTTCCTGGGTGATCGACTGGTGGACGGGCTGGGGCAGCCTGCCGAACATCTTGCCGACGACGTTCGCGTCGTTCGGGCCGTTGTCCAGCGGAGCGCCCGAGGAACCCACGGTCAGCTGGGGCGGCCGGGCGGTGTTGAAGTCGAGCATCTGGTAGATGTGGATGTGTCCCGACAGGACCAGCCGCACGTTCTCGCGCAGCGCGTGCAGGCTGGTGTTCGCGACGGCGCTGTCGAGGACGGGCGTTGCCCATGTCACATTGCCGGGCGCGAAGCCGGCCTGCTTCACCATCCACAACGGTTTGTGCGTGAGGACGAAATAGTCCTGGGTGGCGTGTTGCGGCAGTCCCGCGTCCCGGTTCACGGCCTCGAACTGGTTGGTGAAGAGGTTTCTGTTCGCCATGTTCCCGCTGTCGCCCGGGTCGGCGAGCGAGGAGTCCACGGAGACGAGGTTCAGGGTGCCGGCGCGGAGGAACGCGGGTGGAGTGAAGTTGCTGCAACTGCCGTTGCTGCGGAGATCGTCCGCGAGGTAGCGGAACCATGCCCCGCCCGCGCCGCCCTGCCCCGCCAAGTTGCAGTCCTCGTGGTTGCCCCGGACCAACACGACGGGCGCCCTGGCCAGCAGCGCTTCGGCGGGCCGGAAGAAATCGGCGACGAGGCAGTCCCAGCTGGCCGCATCGGCGGACGTCCGGCAGCCCGGGTTCGCCGGCTTGTCGTTCGCCCTGTTGGGGTCCTCCCGGTAGAGGTAGTCGCCGACGTGGATCACGAGATCCGGGTTCCCGTTGGCCAGGCTGGTCGCGATCCGCCCGAAGGGCCAGCCGGTCGCGCAGTTCTGGGCGGGGCCCGTCACCGGGAGGCTGCAGCCGGTGTCGCCGATGACGCCGATCCTGCCGGGACGCGTCGTGGGTGTCCACCTCGGCAGGGGCAGCTGCCGGTTCGCGGGGTGCAGCGTGGCCGCGCGGACCGTCGTCTGCTCGAGCACCGCGTCGGTGGCCGTCAGGGGTACCGTCAACTCGCACACGGTGGTGGGGAACTGCGACCCCATGGGGGTGCTCACCCGGTGCATCTGGAACGGGTTCCTGGCCGTTCCGAGGGTGTAACGCACGGTGGGACAGCTCTGGCTGCTGTCCGTGGACACGTAGCGGATCTGGGTGCCGCGGCTGGTCAGCTGGGTCCACGCCCAGGCCTCACCGTCGAGCGCGGCTCCCGGTGGAGCGGTCGGTTTGGGGGGCTGCGGCCCCGCACCGTCGGCGGCGGACCGGTCGGGGGCGGCGCCCGCCGAGACCGCCGTGGCCAGGACACCCGCCACGGCGAGGGCTGCGATCCGGGACATCGTTGTTCTCACGTTCCTCCGTTCGGCTGACGGCGGCCGGCGGATCACGTCGCCGGTGATCATCCCGCCATCGTCACCGACGGTGTTCTCCCGTGCACCACGACACGACGTGGGTGAACGGCTGGGAGAACCTGAACGGAGTGGGAGGTTCCTCGACGGAAGCGCGTGCGGCGGCCCGCGCGGCCCCGGCCCGGAACGTCCGGGCGACCTGCCCGGACACGCCCGGCCACCGCTCAAGGGCAACGGTGCGCAAGAACGCGCCGTTGCCCCCGGAAGGGGAACGGCCCTGACGACGCCGTCGCCCGTGTGGGCCGGGACTCCATGCCGCTCGTGCCGTCGCCGCCCCGTCCGCGGGACGCGACACGGCACCGCCGCCGCATGGCAGTCGTACCGGCCTGCGTCATGATGCTGTCACCGGGGGTGCCGTCGATATCACCCTTTTGGGCGGCATCCGCTGTCAACGTGGATTGCCGAAGTCACCGCGGGTCCTGGATCAGCGCGAACCGGGCGCCGTCCGGGTCGGTCACCGTGGCCGCCCGGCCGTGAGGTGTGTCATGGGCGGGGGTGAGGACCCGGCCGCCGAGACCGGTGAGCCGTTCGAGCGCGTCGCCCAGATCGGTGATCTGAAAGTACGTCAGCCAGTGCGGGCCCCGGTCGCGCAGCAGGGCGCGGTCCGCCTGGTGCACCCCGGCGACCGGGTGTCCGTCCAGGTGCAGGGTCACCCGGTCGGGGCCGTCGGCCGACGTCGCCTTCCCCTTGTAGCCGAACAGCGCCTCGTAGAACGCGACCGCCCCCTCCGTCTCCCAGGTCACCAGTTCGTTCCACACGGGGGCGCCGGGCACGCCGGTGATCCCCCTGTCCAGGTGGGCGGAGGTCTGCCGGACGCCGAACACCGCGCCCGACGGATCGGAGCCGATCATCAGGCGCCCGGAGCCGTCGGTGTCCAGCGGCCCCACCCCGATCGTGCCGCAGCGCAGGCGTACCGTTTCGGCCGTCAGATCCACGTCGTCCGAGGCGAGATGGGGCGTCCAGGCGGCGGGCAGACGCTCAACGGGCGGTAAGTGCCCGATGTCCGCCACCTCGTGACCGTCCAGCAGGGCCCGTGCGCCAAGGCCCGGCCGGCGGGGGCCCGGCCGGAACTCCCAGCCGAAGAGCGCTGCGTAGAAGGTCTGGGCGGTGGTCAGGTCGTGGGTCGTCAGGCTCACCCAGCACGGCGTGCCGGGCGCGCACCGAGTGGGTGCCCGGCCGTCCGGGCCGGCCGGCTCCGGTGCCTTGGTCATGTCCGTCCATCTCTCGGCCTGTGCTGGCGGCCGCATCGATTCCGCCTTCCCGGAAGGCGTCCCTGAAGGCCTCCCCGGGGGCGGTGTCCCGTCCGCGGGGGGCCCGGTACGCGATGTGCTGCCCGTTTTCCCGTGATTGTTCCGTGCGTGCCGGTGAAGGTCGGTCTGCTGTACGGCGTGTGTCCGGTCCCGTACGCGTCGTGACCGGACCTGTTCGGCGGGCAGAGTAGCCGGAGTCGGGCGTTGCGGCCACCCCGTGCGCAAGGATGGTGGCCATGAACCCCATCATCTCCGCATCCGAGCTCGCGAGCGCTCTGGAGGGACCGCGTCCGCCGGTGCTGCTCGACGTCCGCTGGCAGCTCACGGCGCCCGGTGAGCCGCCCTTCGACGGGCGTGCCGCGTACGAGGCCGGGCACATCCCCGGCGCCGTCTTCGTCGACCTGGACCGCGAACTGGCCTCGGCGCCGGGCGAGAAGGGCCGTCATCCGCTGCCCGACCTGGAGGTCTTCGGCGCCGCGATGCGCCGCGCGGGGGTGTCCGCGAGCCGGCCGGTCGTCGTCTACGACGGCGGATTGGGCTGGGCGGCGGCCCGCGCCTGGTGGCTGCTGCGCTGGACCGGGCATCCCGAGGTACGGGTCCTCGACGGAGGGCTGGCGGCCTGGGAGGGCCCCCTGAGCGCCGCGCCCGGGCCCGAGCCGGCCGAGGGCGACTTCTCGCCGGTCCCGGGGGCGCTGCCGCTGCTCGACGCCGACGCGGCCGGGGAGCTGGCGCGTTCCGGGCTGCTGCTCGACGCGCGCGCGGGGGAGCGGTACCGGGGCGAGGTGGAGCCGATCGACCGGGTGGGCGGGCACATCCCGGGCGCGGTGTCCGCGCCCACCACCGAGAACACCGGCCCGGACGGGCGCTTCCTGCCCGCCGGGGAACTCGCGGCCCGCTTCAAGGCGCTGGGAGCGGCCGACGGCCGGCAGGTCGGCGTCTACTGCGGTTCGGGCGTCTCCGCGGCGCACGAGGTGCTGGCCCTGGCCGTCGCGGGAATCCCGGCGGCGCTGTACGTCGGCTCCTGGTCGGAGTGGTCGTCGGACCCGTCCCGGCCGGTCGCGGTGGGCCCGGACCCGCAGTGACCGGCCGCCGGCCGCAGGCCGGCACGGACGCACGGGCGGAGGGCCGCACCCGGTGGGCGCGGCCCTCCGCCCATGGCCTGTGATCTTGCTACTCCTGCTTCTTGCGGCGCGTACCGAACACGATCTCGTCCCAGCTCGGGACCGCGGCCCGGCGGCCGGGACGGACGCCGTCCGCCTCCGCCTGGCGGTCGGTGGCACCGATCAGACGGTCGCGGTGGCTGCTGACGGAGCGCGGCATGAGGACGTCCGCGTAGGCGGAGCCGGCGGAGGCCGCGGGGGCCGGGGGCTCCTCCGCCTCCGGTTCCTTCCCGGACTCCTCCCCCTGCTCCGACGTGCGTTCGGGCACCACGAGGTCGCCGCGGAAGTTCGGCACCGCCTCCAGCAGGCTGGTCAGCGAGTCGCGTTCCCCCGCGCTCTCCTCGGCCGGCTCGGAGGACTGCGCGGGCACCACCGAACGGTCGCGGTCCCGGTCGAAGGCGCGCTCGCGCGGCAGACGCGCGATGCGCGGCACGAACGGGTAGGTGGGCCCCGGCACACCGAGGTCGTCGGTCTCGCCGATCAGGGCGCGTGCTTCGTCGTCGACGGCCTGCACCAGACGGCGCGGCGGGTCGTACATCCAGCTCGCGGTGTGCGTCTCGCCCGCGACCCGGTAGACCAGCAGCACCTCCCAGGTGCCGTCGTCCCGTCGCCAGGAGTCCCACTGGGCGGTGTCCTTCTCGGCGCCGCGCAGCATCAGCCGTTCCTGGACGACGTCGCCGAGCAGCGGGCCGGAGTTCTCGCCGGGGCGGCGGACCGGGGTCTTGCGGGCCCGTTCGGCCATGAAGGCGCGCTCGGCGAGCACGGGGCCCTCGAAGCGCCGTACACGGTCGACGGGGATGCCGGCGAGCTGGGCGACCTCCTCCGCGGTCGCACCGGCTCGTATCCGGGCCTGGATGTCGCGGGGGCGGAGATGGCTCTCCACCTCGATCTCGATCTGGCCGAGACGGGGACGGTCGCCGCGCACGGCGGCGCGGAGCCGTTCGTCGATCGGAAGCGTGTACTCCGTGCCGTCCGCAGCCTTCAGCACCAGCCGTGTGCCGTCATTGGAGACGGCCACGACACGCAGTTCGGGCATGGGGACCTCCCGGGTGGTGCCTGCCGACGTCACGTGCGTCGCTGCTTCCGCTAGTCGAGTGTGGCCTGCCCGGGTGCAGCCTGCCACAACCTTGCCGAGTTGCCCGGCGTGTCGGGCGCGGGCCCTGGATCGCCGTTATGGCACGGTTACCCGTTGGCAACGGTGAGTGACCACCTTCGTCACCTTGTGCAACCAGCCCCCTCCCGGCAATCCGGCAGAGCCGCGGACACCCCAAAGGGAGGCCGGGCCCCAGGGCTCACAACCGTACTCCATTCGGACCACGTGCGTGGATTGGCACGCCGCCCAACTTCTGGCAAGGAGCGGGACTTGGCCGCCCCCGACCGGTTTTTTCGATCATGAACGTGGCGTACTTCACGTAATCCCCGGAATCGGAACTAACGGTTTCGTTCGCGTCCCTCCTTCTCGCTCCCTTCTCATGCGGTTCTCGTGCGGTCGGCCGACCACATGTGAAAGGTGCGGCCGTGTACGGCAGAAGAGGGAAGGGACCGCAAGCGCGGGGAAGGTCCGTCGGCGACGAGGAGCCGGACGCGGACGGCAGAAGAACGGCAGAAAGAAGGATGAGCACAGGATCGGTCTGAGCCCCTCTCAACTCGCGGGCGTCACCCGTCACCTTCGGCGGCGGCAGGGGGCGGCGAGGTGACGAGCGGCCGCCGCGCACCGCTCCCGCGGCAGCAGGACGGCCCGGCGCCGGCACCGAAACCCGCGGACGGCGGCGGGAGCACCGAGAACGGCGGAAGCACGGGCCCCGGAGGGCGCCGGGGCGGGCGATCCGGCCGGGGCCGGAGCCGCCGCCCCGCCGCTCGGGCGACCGCTACGCCCCCAGCACCCGCCGCAAGTAGTCGTTCTGGAACCGGCGGTGGGGGTCCAGCCGGTCCCGCAGCGCCGTGAACTCGCCGAAGCGCGGATAGACCTCGGCGAAGTAGTCGGCGTCCCGGGTGTGGAGCTTCCCCCAGTGCGGCCGGCCCTCGTGCGCGACGAAGATGCGCTCGGCGGCGGTGAAGTACCGCTGGTAGGGGGTGCCCCGGAACATGTGGATCGCCACATAGGCGCTGTCGCGGCCCGAGGCCGTGGACAGGGGGATGTCGTCGGCCGGCGCGGTGCGCACCTCCACCGGGAAGCTCACCCTCAGATCGGAGCGGTCGACCATGGCCTTCAGCTCGCGCAGCGTGTCCACCAGGGCCGCGCGCGGGACGGCGTACTCCATCTCCACGAAGCGCACCCGGCGCGGGGAGGTGAAGACCTTGTAGGGGATGTCGGTGTAGGTCCGCGTGGACAGCGCCCGGCTGGCGATCCTGGCGATCGACGGGATGGTGGCGGGCACCGCACGGCCCACCAGATTGGCCACCTGGAACACCCCGTTGGAGAGGAACTCGTCCTCGAACCAGCCGGACAGCTGTCCCAGCGGTCTCTCCGGGCCGGGGCTGCGGTTGTTGCGCTTGGTGATGGTGTTGCCGGTGTGCGGGAACCAGTAGAACTCGAAGTGCTCGTTCTCCGCCCAGAGCTGGTCGAACTCCGCGAGCACCCGCTCGAGCGGCATCGGCTCCTCGCGGGCGGTGAGCAGGAAGATCGGCTCCACGGCGAAGGTGATGGCCGTGACGATCCCGAGGGCCCCCAGTCCGATGCGTGCCGCCGTGAAGATCTCGGGGTTCTCCTCCGGTGAGCAGGTGAGCACCGAGCCGTCCGCCGTGACCAGTTCCAGACCCTTGATCTGGGCGGCGAGCGAGCCCGAGTCGCGCCCCGTGCCGTGGGTGCCGGTGCTGGTCGCCCCGGACACCGTCTGCTCCATGATGTCGCCCATGTTGGTGAGCGACAGGCCCTCGCGTGCGAGAGCGACATTGAGTCTCTTGAGCGGGGTGCCGGCCTCCACGGTGACCGTCATCGCCTCACGGTCGATCGCGCGTATGCCGGTCAGCAGGTCCGGACGGATCATGACGCCGTCCGTCGCCGCGATGGAGGTGAACGAGTGACCGGTGCCGACGGCCTTCACTCGCAGGTCGTCCTCGGCGGCCTTGCGCACGGCTGCTGCCAGCTCCTCCACGGAGGCCGGCGTGACCTCGCGCGCGGGGCGGATGCCGACGGTGCCGCCCCAGTTACGCCATGTGCCGTTCTTCGTGCTCGTTGTGCTGTTCAACGGAGCCTCCCCGACCTGGAACCGGCCTGTTGAGCCGGCGGTACCCGAGGAAACCGACCGCGACCGCGGCGGCTCCGGACACTGCCGCAACCCCGTACCCGGCCCGCGCCCCGGCCTCGTCGATCACCCAGCCGGCCACCGAGGAACCCAGGGCCACCCCGATCGCCAGCCCGGTGCTCACCCAGGTCATGCCCTCGGTCAGCTGCGCGCGTGGTACGTGCTCCTCGACGAGGGCCATTGTCGTGATCATCGTAGGAGCGATGGACAGGCCCGCGACGAACAGCGCCACGGCCAGAAACGGCAGGTTTCCGACCAGTAGGAGGGGGATCATACTCACGGCCATCATGCAGATGCCCAGCAACCAGCGACGGGCGGGCGGCCCCGAGAAGCGCAGCAGTCCGTAGACGATGCCCGCCGTGCAGGACCCGGCCGCGTACAGGGCGAGCACCACGCTCGCGGCGCTCTTGTGACCCTGCTCGTCGGCGAAGGCCACGGTGACCACGTCCACCGCTCCGAAGATCGCCCCGGTCGCCACGAAGGTGACCACCAGCACCTGCAGTCCGCCCGACCGCAGGGCCGAACCGCCGCCGTACTGCTTGCGCGGGTGCGGCTCGGGCTCGGTGGAGTGCTGCGCGGTCAGCCAGAAGACGCCGATCGCGAGGAAACAGGCGGCCAGCAGCGGCCCCGCCGCCGGGAACCAGGCGGTCGACAGCCCGATGGAGACGATCGGCCCGAAGATGAAGCAGACCTCGTCGACCACCGATTCGAACGAGTAGGCCGTGTGCAGCTGCGGGGTTCCCCGGTACAGGGCCGCCCAGCGCGCGCGGACCATCGCGCCCACGCTCGGCACCGAGCCGATCCCGGCGGCGCACACGAACAGCACCCAGTCCGGCCACCGCAGGGACGCGGCGAGCAGCAGCCCCGCCGCGGCGGCCAGCGAGACGAGCGTCGCGGGCCGCGTCACCCGGCGCTGCCCGTACTGGTCGACCAGCCGGGATATCTGGGGGCCGATGAGGGCGGCGGACAGGGCGATGGTGGCCGACAGCGCCCCCGCGAGGCCGTAGCGCCCGGTGAGCTGGGAGATCATCGTCACCACGCCGATGCCCATCATCGACAGGGGCAGACGGCCGATGAACCCCGCGGCGGCGAAGCCCTTGGAGCCGGGGGCGGCGAACAGGGCACGGTAAGGGCTGGGCACAGGGTCTCCGGGGATCCGGTAAGGCGTGAAGATAGCCTGTACAGCTTACAAGCGGGCTGTTCCGGCGCGGGCCGGGATCCCGGTCGTTCGGGCGAAGTGGCAGGATCGAGGCATGGCTGACGTGCTCGATCCCACCCCGTACGACGCCCTGCTCCTGCTCTCGTTCGGCGGCCCCGAGGGGCCGGACGAGGTGATTCCGTTCCTGGAGAACGTGACGCGGGGGCGCAACATTCCCACCGAGCGGCTGAAGGAGGTCGGCGAGCACTACTTCCTGTTCGGCGGGGTCAGCCCCATCAACGACCAGAACCGTGCCCTGCTGGCCGCCCTCCGCGAGGACTTCGCCGACCACGGCCTGAACCTGCCGGTCTACTGGGGCAACCGCAACTGGGCGCCCTACCTCACCGACACCCTGCGGGACATGGTCCGCGACGGCCGCCGCCGCATCCTGGTCCTCGCCACCAGCGCCTACGCCTCCTACTCCGGCTGCCGCCAGTACCGCGAGAACCTCGCGGACGCCCTCGCCACCCTCCAGGCCGAGGGCCTCGAGCTGCCGAAGGTCGACAAGCTGCGGCACTACTTCAACCACCCCGGCTTCGTCGAGCCGATGACCGACGGTGTGATCCAGGCCCTCGCCGACCTTCCCGAGGACGTCCGCGACGGCGCGCACATCGCCTTCTGCACCCACTCGATCCCGGTCTCGGCCGCGGACACCTCCGGCCCCGTGGAGGGACACGGCGACGGAGGGGCGTACGTCCGCCAGCACCTGGACGTGGCCCGGCTGATCGCCGACGCCGTCCGCGAGCGCACCGGCGTCGACCACCCCTGGCGGCTCGTCTACCAGTCCCGCTCCGGCGCCCCGCACATCCCGTGGCTCGAGCCCGACATCTGCGACCACCTCGAGGAGCAGCACGCGGCCGGCGTCCCGGCGGTCGTCATGGCGCCCATCGGCTTCGTCTCCGACCACATGGAGGTCATCTACGACCTCGACACCGAGGCCAAGGCCAAGGCCGAGGAACTGGGCCTGCCGGTGCGCCGCTCGGCCACCGTCGGCGCGGACCCGCGGTTCGTCGCCGCCATCCGCGACCTGGTCCTGGAGCGCGCCGCCGTCGAACGCGGGGAGCAGGTCACCCCGTGCGCCCTCGGCACCCTGGGCCCGAGCCACCACCTCTGCCCGGTGGGCTGCTGCCCGGCCCGTGAGTCCCGTCCCGCCGCCGCGGGCGCCGACAGCCCCTACGCCTGAGGAGCCCCGTGACCGACGCCCTGCACACGGAACTGCTGCGGCTCGCCCTCGAGGCCGCCGCACGCGCCGGAGACCTGCTCCGGGACGGCCGCCCCGCCGACCTCGCGGTGGCCGCCACGAAGACCAGCCCGATCGATGTCGTCACCGAGATGGACATCGCCGCGGAGAAACTGATCACCGGCATGATCGCCGACCGGCGCCCCGACGACGGCATCCTCGGCGAGGAGGGTGCCGTCACCGAGGGCACGAGCGGCGTCCGCTGGGTGATAGACCCGCTCGACGGCACGGTGAACTATCTCTACGGCCTGCCGGCCTGGGCCGTGTCCGTCGCGGCCGAGCAGGACGGCGAGGCCGTCGTGGGGGTCGTGACCGTGCCGATGCGCGGCGAGACCTTCCACGCCGTACGCGGCCGGGGAGCCTGGGTCACCGGCGGCCGGTCCGGCGAGCGCGGGCTGGCCTGCCGTCCGGCTCCGCCCCTGGACCAGGCCCTGGTCTCCACCGGCTTCAACTACGTCACCGAGGTCCGCGCCCACCAGGCCGAGGTCGCCCACCGTCTGATCCCGCAGGTGCGCGACATCCGCCGCAGCGGCTCGGCCGCGACGGACCTCTGCGACCTGGCGGCCGGCCGTCTGGACGGCTACTACGAGCGCGGTCTGAACCCCTGGGACTTCGCCGCGGGCGACCTGATCGCCAGGGAGGCGGGCGCCCTGACCGGCGGCCGCCCGGGAGAGCCCCCGTCGGGGGAGCTGATGGTGGCGGCGACCCCGGGCGTCTTCGAGCCGCTCCAGCGGCTCCTGGACGAGTACGGGGCCTGGCACGACTGACCCGCGCGGCGGACAGCGCCGTGACCTGCGCGGCAGGCGCCCCGGCCGGGGGCACGGCCCCGTCCGGAGCCCGTCTCCCGGGGGTGCGAGCCCCTTCGCGCCCGCTGCTTCCACCCGCCGACTGCGGGAAAGCAGCGGGCGCGTTGCGTGTCGAGGGACCAGGGGGCCCTGCGCGAGGGCCATGAGGCCCTTGCACGACGAGGGTCCCTCCGCCCGCCGCGGGCCCGGGGGAGCGCGGGGAGTGCGGAACACGCGGAGGAGCGCGGGGAGCGCGGGGAGCGCAGAGGCCCACGGAGACGCGCGGCGCCGAGCACGACCGGCCTTCCCCGTCCGCCGGCTTCCGCGCCCGCGGGCGACCGGGCCGCCGTACGCCGTCCCTGCGTGCGGTCCGCGTCCGCAGATCCCACGAGCGGATGCGTCCTTGCCGAACGAGCGGGGCCCCGGCGCTGGATTCGCCGGGGCCCCGCTCGCGTGCAGGTCGATCAGGCGCCGGACGTGCCGACCTCCACACCGTGCTCGGCGGCGAGGCGGCGCAGGTCGTCGAGTTCGCCCAGCTCCACCTCGACGAGGAAGTCGTCGCCCTCGTCGCGAGCCCGCGTCAGGATGGACTCGGTCGCCCTTATGCGCTGCAGAAGTCCTGCGGTGAAAGCGTCCATGCTGCGCCCCCTCGTCCTGGGTCGTGGGTCGGGTGGCACGGGGGTGTGCCGTTCGGAAGGGGCGATCACGCCTCGGCAGGCGTCCGATGCGCTGCCCCGCGGGGCGGCGGCGACGTCGGACACCCACACCCACTCTGCGCAAGCGGATCGCGGAGTGCCGCATGGTGGCACGGCACATGCAGAGCGTGATCGCGGGGTGTAAAGCCGTCCTCCCCAGGCTTCCTCCCGGGGAAACCTCGATCCGGCGAAAAAATCCGCCATTCCCGCACCCTTCATCCGATCTTCACTTCCTTCACGGCGGCTGGTTCCCCGCCCCCGGCTTACAGCCGACTTAGGCCAAAAGGGGCAGGATGGAGACGCACAGAACCGTGAAGGCAACCCCTGCCCGTGCCGCGCCTGAACGGCGCCGCGCGGGCGGACACAGGAAGGACAAGCGACGTGCGCGTACTCGTCGTCGAGGACGAGCAACTGCTCGCCGATGCGGTGGCCACCGGACTGCGCCGGGAGGCCATGGCCGTCGACGTCGTGTACGACGGTGCGGCCGCCCTGGAGCGCATCGGCGTCAACGACTACGACGTGGTCGTCCTCGACCGCGACCTCCCCCTGGTGCACGGCGACGACGTCTGCCGCAAGATCGTCGAGCTCGGCATGCCCACGCGCGTGCTGATGCTGACCGCCTCCGGCGACGTCAGCGACCGTGTGGAGGGCCTGGAGATCGGCGCCGACGACTATCTGCCCAAGCCGTTCGCGTTCAGCGAGCTGACGGCACGCGTGCGTGCCCTGGGCCGGCGGACCAGCGTGCCCCTGCCGCCCGTCCTGGAGCGCGCCGGGATCAAGCTCGACCCGAACCGTCGTGAGGTCTTCCGTGACGGCAGGGAGGTCCAGCTCGCGCCGAAGGAGTTCGCCGTGCTGGAGGTGCTCATGCGCAGCGAGGGCGCGGTGGTGTCCGCGGAGCAGCTGCTGGAGAAGGCCTGGGACGAGAACACCGACCCGTTCACCAATGTCGTGCGCGTCACGGTGATGACGCTGCGCCGCAAGCTCGGCGAGCCCCCGGTGATCGTCACCGTGCCCGGCTCCGGATACCGGATCTGATCCGCCGTGGCCGCCACTCCCGCGCCGCCCCAGGCGCCCCCGAAACCCACCTGGGACCCCAGAAGGCCGGAGCCGCCCTTCCCGTGGCTGCGCCCGACCATCCGGATACGGCTCACGCTGCTGTACGGCGGCATGTTCCTGATCGCCGGCATCCTGCTGCTGCTGATCATCTATCTGCTGGCAGCACAGGCGCTGAACACGGGGAACAGGCCGCTGTTCAAGATCGTGGACGGCACCGCCATCAGGGTCGCCAGCGAGAACTGTCCCGCCGTCAACAACGCGAGCAACCTCTCGCTCGCCGAGTTCAACGCCGCGATCAGCGCGTGCATCGACCATCAACGCCAGGAGGCCCTGGACAGCCTGCTCAGCCGCTCGCTGCTGGCGCTGCTCGGCCTCGCCGTGATCGCCTTCGCCTTCGGCTACGCGATGGCGGGCCGGGTGCTGGCGCCGCTCGGCCGGATCACCCGCACCGCCCGCGCGGTGGCCGGTTCGGACCTGTCCCGGCGGATCGAGCTGGACGGCCCGGACGACGAGCTGAAGGAGCTCGCGGACACCTTCGACGACATGCTGGAGCGGCTGCAGCGGGCCTTCACCGCCCAGCAGCGCTTCGTCGGCAACGCCTCCCACGAGCTGCGCACACCGCTCGCGATCAACCGCACGCTCCTGGAGGTGCAGCTGTCCGATCCGAACGCGCCCGTGGAGGTGCAACAGCTCGGCAAGACCCTGCTGGCCACCAATGAGCGCAGCGAGCAGCTGGTGGAGGGCCTGCTGCTGCTCGCCCGCAGCGACAACCAGATCGTCGAGCGCAAGCCGGTGGACCTGGCCGAGGTGGCCACCCAGGCCATCGACCAGGTGCATGCGGAGGCCCAGGCGAAGGGGGTCGAGATCCGCGGCGAGCGCAAGCCTGCGGTCGTGCAGGGCAACGGCGTGCTGCTGGAGCGGATCGCGCTGAACCTGGTGCAGAACGCGGTGCGGTACAACATCGCCGAGAACGGCTGGGTGGAGGTCGTGACCGACATCCAGCACGGCCAGGCGGTCCTGGTGGTCACGAACACCGGGCCCGTGGTCCCGGCGTACGAGGTCGACAACCTCTTCGAGCCCTTCAGACGGCTGCGCACCGAGCGCACGGGCAGCGACAAGGGCGTCGGCCTGGGCCTGTCCATCGCCCGCTCCGTGGCAAGAGCGCACGGAGGATACATCACGGCTCAGCCCCGCGAGGGGGGCGGACTCGTGATGCGGGTCACGCTTCCCGTCTGAGACCGGGCGCCGACACGCGGGGGAGTGTTCGCTTTGCGCGGAATTCTCGGGGTCCGCCCCCCGCTTCTTCCTGTGTGATCGATCACATGGGCGGTTTTCCGGTCATCTACTCTCCGTGGTCGCAGCGGCAGCCGAAAAGCCAGGAAAATCCGGGTTTTCGGCTGTCCTGACCACGGGAAGTACACGGGGAGACCGCTTTGAAGCGCCGGATCCGAACCGTGTACGGTCCCGATCGCCACCCGAGCCGATCACTCTTGAGGAGTGCGGTTGGGTGTCGATTGAGTAACAGACCTTGATGTGAGGCAAAATCTCCGCCTCGGGTCGGGCACAAGTCCGGCCTCTCACGCGTTACGTGCGCTGGAGACACCGCAGACACCCAGAGGGGGAGAGCGACATGGCAACCGATTACGACACCCCACGCAAGACCGACGACGACGTCGACTCGGACAGCCTGGAAGAACTGAAGGCCAGGCGGAACGACAAGTCGGCCTCCTCCGTGGACGTCGACGAGTTCGAGGCCGCGGAAAGCCTGGAGCTGCCCGGCGCCGACCTCTCCAACGAGGAACTGGCCGTCCGGGTGCTTCCCAAGCAGCAGGACGAGTTCACTTGCATGAGCTGCTTCCTGGTGCACCACCGCAGCCAGCTGGCCCGGGAGAAGAACGGTCAGCCGATCTGCCGAGACTGCGACTGAGGCAGGGTCGGCCGTGTCCGGCTCGACCCCTCCTTGGAAGCACCGCTTCTCCCGCGGGAGATTTCACGGGAAGCTCCTCGGGAAAGCGGACCGAACGAACCCGGGACCGTCCGACGGCTCTCACGGCGCGCGTGACGACGAGCGAGGCCCATTCCGTCCATCCGGCACGACCGGACCGCCGGGATCGGCCTCGCTCACTCCCGTCTACGGGCGCGGTGCCTTCGCCGCTCCTGCGAAAGGCGCCGCGCCCGCCGTACGCCGGGCCGCGACGCTCGGAGCAGGGTCGGGAAGGAGGCCGCCGGGAACGGCGTCCGCGGAAGCGGGGTCCGCGCCAGGGCGGCCCCTCGAACCTCTCGCCGGCCGGATCGCCGACATGCCCCCACCGGTCCCCGTACGGGACCTCGCCACGCTCCGGCGGCACTTTCCGGGCCTCGGGCCCGCACAGCTCGCGGACGAGCCGACGACGGGCGCCGTGACCGCCTCCTCCGCGGCCGGAGCCGGCGTCGGGGCGGCGGCCGTGCCGCCCGTACCGCCCGCGACGCCGACCGGTCCGGCCGCGGAGCTCACCAAGGTCACGGCGGTCGAGCCCGAGCTGATCACCGAGCCCCACGGGGCGTACGGGACGCGGCCCCCGGACATCTGAAGACCCGCAGCGCCGTGCGTCCGTCCTCCCGGTCGGAGGAGCACGGCGTCGACGTGCTGCGCAGGCCGTCCACCCTCGACGCGGCCCTGTGGGAGTGTGCCGTTCGGACCCGGCCCGGGAACCCGCCGACGAGCGACCGGAAGGCCCCGGCGGGCACCACGACCACCGCGACGGCCCCGAGGAGGCCGGAAGAAGGGGTCCGGGAGAAAGAGGGTCAGGGGGACAAGAAGGGGGCTCCCGTGGCGCCGTCACAGGCCCGGACAGTCCCGCACTCCTCCTCGTCCGTCCCCGCACCGGTGCCGCCCCGGCCCTCGGACCGGTGCCGCGCCTACGCGGCCCCCGGCTTCGCCGCCGCCTGCGCCGCCCGCAGCGCCTCGGCCAGCCGCTCCGGCTCCCGCGTCGACAGATACAGATACGGCGTCGGGTCCTCCGGGTCGGTGACCTCCACCCGCAGCGCCGTCGGAATGTAGGCGCGCAGCAGCAGGAAGGCCCGGGTGTCCGCCTTGTAGGTGCGCCAGGCGCGCGCCTCCTCCGCGTCCAGCACCTGGGCCTCGCCCAGCGCCGTGACCGGGATCCTCGCCTCGCCCGCGATCAGCAGGCCGCCCGCGACCCGGATGCGCACCGATCCGTAGGAGCTCACCGCGATCGCCGTCACCGCCGTGCCGCCGGCCAGGCCGGCCAGCATCGGCAGGATGCCGAGGGGAAGCAGGATCAGGCCGACCG
Source organism: Streptomyces thermovulgaris (assembly GCF_002155915.1). Classification (GTDB taxonomy): domain Bacteria; phylum Actinomycetota; class Actinomycetes; order Streptomycetales; family Streptomycetaceae; genus Streptomyces; species Streptomyces thermovulgaris. The sequence continues at coordinate 27,920 of NZ_MUME01000020.1, forward strand.
AGACGCCGATCAGCAGGCTGATCAGCCACCAGGACCGGGGCGCGGTGAGACGTTCTTCGTACGGCTGCGCGGAGAGCTGCATGCACCAAGCTTGGCACGGTGTCCGGTCGGCGCCGACGCGCGGGTAAGGTCTGCGCCTGTGAGTGGTACTTCCGCAGCGCTTCAGCCCCCTGCCGACGCCGTGAAACCCATACGGCACCCCGATGCGCCCGCGCCCGGCGAGCTCCTCGGCGCGCACTACAAGGAGTGTTTCGGGTGCGGCGACGAGCAGCCGCACGGGCTGCACCTCCAGGCACGCGCCGGGGAGGGCGTCAGCGTCACCGCCGAGTTCACCGTGCAGCCCGCCCATCAGGGCGCGCCCGGTCTCGCGCACGGCGGTGTCCTCGCCACCGCCCTCGACGAGACCCTCGGCTCGCTGAACTGGCTGCTGCGCACGATCGCCGTGACCGGACGGCTGGAGACCGACTTCGTGCGGCCGGTGCCGGTCGGCGCGACCCTGTATCTGGAGGCCGAGGTCACCGCGGTGGCCGGCCGGAAGATCTACTCCACGGCCACCGGCCGCATCGGGGGTCCCGACGGGCCGGTCGCCGTGCGCGCCGACGCGCTCTTCATCGAGGTCAAGGTGGACCACTTCGTGGAGCACGGCCGCGAGAAGGAGATCCAGGCCGCGATGAACGACCCGGACCAGGTCAGGCGCGCCCGTGCCTTCGAGGTGAATCCGTGAGCCGCAGGCCGCTGAATGTGCTGGTCCGGCGTGTCGACCCCGACGTACCGCTTCCGGCGTACGCGCATCCGGGCGACGCCGGTGCCGATCTGCGGACCACCGTGGCGTGCGAACTGGCGCCGGGGGAACGGGCCGTGCTGCCCACGGGCGTGGCCGTCGCCCTGCCCGAGGGGTACGCGGCGTTCGTGCATCCGCGCTCGGGCCTCGCGGCCCGCTGCGGTGTCGCCCTCGTGAATGCCCCGGGGACGATCGATGCCGGGTACCGTGGAGAGATCAAGGTGATCGTGGTGAACCTCGATCCGCGCGAGCCGGTGCGGTTCGAGCGCTTCGACCGGATTGCCCAACTGGTCGTCCAGCAGGTCGAGAGGGTCTGCTTCCAGGAGGCGGCGGAGCTTCCCGACTCGGCGCGGGCCGAGGGGGGCTTCGGGTCCACGGGCGGACACGCCGCCGTGGACGGCACGAGCGGCACGGACGGCCGGGCCGCCGTGGGCGGTCCGGCGGGTGGGAATCGATACGCTTCGGTCGTATGTGACCGGGAAGGACAGTGACGTGTTCGGACGTCGCAAGAAGAGGGGTGCCGCCAGGAGCGCGGCCCGCGAGGCCGAGCAGGTCGTCGACAACGTCGGCACCGAGGCGGACGAGGAGGGCGAGCGCGAGCGGGTGAGGCTCGAGCCCGCACCGCGGCCCGACGGGCCCTGGGACATCTCCGAGGTGCGCAACCCGGGCGCGGGCCGGGTGGACCTGGGAGGCCTGTTCGTGCCGGGCGTCGACGGCATGGAGCTGCGGGTGGAGGTCGCGGGCGACGCGATCGTCGCGGCGACCGTCGTCCTGCAGGACAGCGCCATCCAGCTGCAGGCCTTCGCCGCGCCCAAGCGCGAGGGCATCTGGAACGAGGTGCGCGAGGAGATCGCCGCCGGCATCACCCAGCAGGGCGGCATCGTGGACGAGGTCGAGGGGCCGCTGGGCTGGGAGCTGCGCGCCCAGGTCCCGGTGCAGCTGCCGGACGGCACGAGCGGCTTCCAGGTCGTGCGGTTCGTCGGCGTGGACGGCCCCCGCTGGTTCCTGCGCGGAGTGATCTCCGGTCAGGGCGCGGTGCAGCCGCAGGCGGCCGGGCTGCTGGAGCAGATCTTCCGGGACACGGTCGTGGTCCGCGGCGACGGCCCGATGGCCCCCCGCGATCCGATCGTCCTGAAGCTGCCGAACGACGCGCAGATGGTGCCCGAGGGCGCCCAGCAGCAGGAGGGCCAGTCCCGCTTCTCCGGCGGCCTGGCCCAGTTCCAGCGCGGCCCGGAGATCACCGAGGTCCGCTGAGGAAGCCGTTCGGGCCGGGCCCGGAGCGCGTCCGGATCGGCCCGGCCCCGGTGAGCGGTGCCCCGCGGCCGGCCCGGACGGGGCCCCGGCCACGGCACTCCGCCGGCCCGGGTGCCACGGCACCCCGCCGGTCCGGACGAGCGGGGACGCGGCCTTCTGCCCGCGGGACCCGGGGGAGAACACGCCCGGCTCCCGCGGCGTCGGAACGGTCCCTCCCCGGGGCAGCGGCCGCCGCCGTCACCTCGGCACAGGCCGTTCGAGGGCCGTACCCCGCACGGTCTTCCCGGGGGGCGGCCCTTCACGGTGCACGGCCGCCTTCCGGCACCCACGGCCTCCCGCCGCAGGCGGCCCCCGCGCGAAGGGATCCCGGCGGTCGCACACCCGCCGGGGAGACCGGACGCACGCCCGCCAGGGGCACCCGGGCGCATGCCCGTCCGGGAGACCGGGACCGAACCGGGGATTGAGGGGAGCGGCGGGGACCGTGATACTGGCGTGCGGTCCACGGGGGACCGCAGCGGGGAGGGCACATGAGCCAGGTCGCCACCGAGACCATGGTGCGCGTCGAGAACGTCCACAAGTCCTACGGGCGGGGCGCCGGCGCCGTGCACGCCCTGCGGGGGGTCTCCTTCGAGCTGCCGCGGGGTGAACTCGTCGCCCTCAAGGGGCGCTCGGGCTCCGGCAAGACCACCCTGCTCAACATCGTCGGCGGGCTGGACACACCGGACGAGGGACGGGTCCACGTCGACGGACAGGACCTGTCCGAGCTCGGCGAGGAGGGCCTGCTCGCACTGCGCCGGGACCGCATCGGGTTCGTCTTCCAGTCCTTCGGGCTCATTCCGATCCTCACGGCCGCGGAGAACGTGGGCGTGCCGCTGCGACTGCGCCGCGCCGACCCGCGCGAGCGGGAGGAGCGCGTCGAGCTGCTGCTGTCCCTGGTCGGCCTCGCCGACCACGCCCGGCAGCGGCCCACGGAGCTCTCCGGCGGCCAGCAGCAGCGCGTGGCCATCGCCCGCGCCCTCGCGAACGAGCCGGCGCTCCTCATCGCCGACGAGCCGACCGGCCAGCTGGACGCGGAGACCGGCCGCGCCGTGATGGAGCTGTTGCGCGCCGTCGTCCGCAGCGAGAACGTCACCGCACTGGTCGCCACCCATGACGCGACCCTGATGGAGCACGCCGACCGGGTCCTGGAGCTGCGCGACGGAAGAATCGTCGGACCGTGAGCCGGACCGTGACGCTCGTCGGGCCGGGGGCCGGGCCGTGACGCACCGGTGAGCCGCGCCCCGCGGCACGGCGCCACCGCGCCGGCCAGGGGCTCGCTCCAGGGGCTTCTTTGCCCCAGGGCCCTCGTTCCAGGGCCCTCGCCCCGGGAAGCGAGCGGTTATACCGCGGTCGGCGCCCCCCGGTACGCTTCAGGCATGGGTGCTGTTCCTCGTCCCGAAAAGCCGGCGGGCCGGTTCCGGCGGATGCTCGGCCGGCTTTCCTCGTCGCAGGAGGACCTGGAGTCCGAGGAACTGCGGGAGGACACCGAGACCGCGGGCTGCACGCGGATCTGCGACTGTCGTGACCGGCAGGTCGTCACGGTCACTGGTACCTTGCGCACGGTCACTCTGCGCCCGCGCGGCGGGGTCCCGACCCTGGAGGCCGAGCTGTTCGACGGCTCCGGCGCCCTGGACGTGGTGTGGCTCGGCAGGCGTTCCATCGTCGGAATAGAACCGGGACGCAAGCTGATCGCATCGGGCCGGATCTCGATGAACCGGGGCCGCCGGGTGCTGTTCAACCCCAAATACGAACTGCGACCTCTCGGACGGGAGTAGCCGGTGACGTCACTCGACAAGCCGACCGAAGACACGACGGCCGACGACAACCGGGCGGTGACGGAGGCCGCGCTGTTCGAGGCGTTCGGCGGAGTCCGGGGCATGGTCGAGACGGTGGTGCCCGGCCTCGTCTTCGTCACCATCTTCACGATCAACAAGAACCTGCACTGGTCCGCGATCGCCGCCCTGGCCGTCTCGCTGGTGCTGGTCGTGGTCCGGCTGGCGATGCGGGACACCGTCAAGCACGCCTTCAGCGGAGTCTTCGGCGTCGCCTTCGGCGTGGTCTTCGCGATGATGACCGGCAACGCCAAGGACTTCTACCTGCCGGGGATGCTCTACACCCTGGGCCTGGGACTGGCGTACATCATCACCACCCTCGCCGGGGTCCCGCTGATCGGCCTGATGCTCGGCCCGGTCTTCCGGGAGAACCTCTCCTGGCGCACCCGCAACCCGGGCCGCAAGAAGGCGTACGCCAAGGCCAGCTGGGCCTGGGGCCTGATCCTGCTCGGCAAGTGCGCGATCCTCTTCCCGCTGTACTGGTGGGCCGACACCACGAAGTTCGGCTGGGTCCTGGTCGCGCTCAAGGTCCCGCCCTTCCTGCTGGCGGTCTGGCTGACCTGGGTCTTCCTGGCGAAGGCGCCCCCGCCGATCGACGTGTTCGCGGAGATGGAGGCCCAGGAGAGGGCCGAGGAGGAGAAAAGGGCGGCCCTCGCACGGGAAGGCGGGGAACACGGCGAGGCACCGGCCGGAGGCCGCCACCGCCGCCGGACGTGAATGCGGCCTTTGCCGCCACGGCGGACACGGTCCGCACCCACGGCCCCACCACGGCTCGTACCACGGCGAGGGGCGCCCGGGGATCCCCGGGCGCCCCTCGCCGTCGTTCGTCCGCCGGTTTTCCGGTCCGCCGGGCCTCAGTCCTTGCGGCGGACCGACAGCAGATCCTCCAGCTGCTCCTCCCGGTCCTGCGCGGCCACGAACAGCAGCTCGTCGCCCGCCTCCAGGCAGTCCTCCCGGGACGGGGCGAGCACACGGGTGCCGCGGATGATGGTGACCAGCGCGGTGTCCTCCGGCCACTGGACGTCGCCGACCCGGGTGCCGGCCAGCGCCGACTCCTCCGGCAGGGTCAGCTCCACCAGGTTGGCGTCGCCGTGGCTGAAGCGCATCAGGCGGACCAGATCGCCCACGCTGACCGCCTCCTCCACCAGAGCGGACATCAGACGCGGGGTCGACACGGCGACGTCCACGCCCCAGGACTCGTTGAACAACCACTCGTTCTTCGGGTTGTTCACCCGGGCCACCACCCGCGGCACGGCGTACTCCGTCTTCGCCAGCAGGGAGACGACCAGGTTCACCTTGTCGTCGCCGGTCGCGGCGATCACCACGTTGCAGCGCTGCAGCGCCGCCTCGTCCAGCGAGGTGATCTCGCAGGCGTCGGCGAGCAGCCACTCCGCCCGCGGGACGCGCTCGACCGAGATCGCGGTCGGCGCCTTGTCGATGAGAAGGACCTCGTGGCCGTTCTCCAGCAGCTCGCTCGCGATCGAGCGGCCGACCGCGCCGGCCCCGGCAATGGCGACCCTCATGTCAGCGACCGCCTTCCTCTCGGGGCCCCTCGGCGAAGGCCGCCTCGACCTTGTCCACGTCGCCCGTCCGCATCATCACGTGCACAAGATCGCCCTCCTGCAGAACCGTCTGCGAGGTCGGCAGGATCGCCTCGCCGAGACGGGTCAGGAACGCCACCCGGGCGCCCGTCTCCTCCTGCAGCCTGCTGATCTTGTGCCCCACCCACTTCGGGGAGGCGTGCACCTCGGCGAGCTGGACGCCGCCGGTCGGGTCGCGCCACAACGGCTCCGCGCCCGAGGGCAGCAGACGGCGCAGCATCTGGTCGGCGGTCCAGCGGACCGTGGCCACGGTCGGGATGCCCAGACGCTGGTACACCTCGGCACGGCGCGGGTCGTAGATCCGGGCCGCGACGTTCTGCACCCCGAACGTCTCGCGGGCCACCCGCGCGGAGATGATGTTCGAGTTGTCGCCGCTGGAGACGGCTGCGAAGGCACCGGCCTCCTCGATGCCCGCCTCGCGCAGCGTGTCCTGGTCGAAACCGATCCCGGTGACCCGGCGGCCGCCGAATCCGGGACCCAGTCGGCGGAAGGCGGTGGGATCCCGGTCGATCACCGCGATCGTGTGCCCCTGCTGCTCCAGGGTCTGGGCGAGAGCGGAGCCCACTCTCCCGCAGCCCATGATGACGATGTGCACGACCGTCCTTCCGGTGTCAACAGCTACTGCTCAGCCCCATCAGGGTCTCAGACAGAGGGACAAGCTACACACGTGCTGTGCGCGGTGGGCACCCCCCTGCCGCATGCCGGACGGTTCCCGGCTTCCAGCCTCTCACCCTGCTCCCCTCCGGCTCTCCTCCCGGCTTCCTGCGTCCTCCCGGTCCTCCCGCTCGCCTTCTGCCGGTTCCCCCGGTTCTCCCGGCTTTTCCCACTCCACCCCGAACGGCCGGCGCCGGGTGATGCCGCGCGCGCCGCGCAGGGTCAGAAGGCCGAGCAGTGCGGCGGCGGCGCCGATCGGCTCCGCGGTCGAGGACATGCCACCTCCGGGTGCCTCGAGTGCGACGAGGAACGCGATCCGGACAGCCAGGCACGGCACACCCCTCGCCCGCCCGGTCCACGGGCCCCGGCCCCGGATTTCACCCGCGAGGCAGACCCCGCCCGGGGCACCCGCGCCCGGGCGTCCACGGCCGTGGAGGACGATGGGCCGCGGGAAACGCGAAGGTCTACGATCCTCTGTTGTGTCCAAACTGACCGACGTGCCCAAACGCATCCTGATCGGGCACGCACTGCGCAGTGACCGGCTGGGCGAGACCCTTCTGCCGAAGCGGATCGCACTCCCCGTCTTCGCCTCCGACCCGCTGTCCTCCGTGGCCTACGCGCCGGGGGAGATCCTGCTGGTCCTGTCCCTCGCGGGAGTGTCGGCGTACCACTTCAGCCCCTGGATCGCGGTCGCGGTCGCCGTACTGATGCTCACCGTGGTGGCCTCCTACCGGCAGATCGTGCACGCCTATCCGAGCGGCGGCGGCGACTACGAGGTGGCCGGCACCAACCTGGGCCCCCGAGCGGGCCTGACGGTCGCCAGCGCGCTCCTGTTCGACTACGTCATGACCGTCGCCGTGTCCATCTCCGCCGGCATCGAGAACCTGGGCTCCGCGATCCCCTTCGTCGTCGAGCACAAGGTGCTCTGCGCGGTCGGCGTGATCGTGCTGCTGACGCTGATGAACCTGCGCGGGGTGAGGGAGTCGGGCACGCTCTTCGCCATCCCGACGTACGTCTTCGTCACGGGCGTCTTCCTCATGATCGGCTGGGGCGCCTTCCGCGGACTGGTGCTCGGCGACACCATGCGGGCACCGACGGCCGACCTCGACATCAGGCCGGAGCACCAGGGAATCGCCGGCTTCGCCCTCGTCTTCTTGCTGCTGCGCGCCTTCTCCTCCGGCTGCGCCGCGCTCACCGGCGTCGAGGCGATCTCCAACGGAGTCCCGGGCTTCCGCAGGCCCAAGGCGAAGAACGCCGCGACCACGCTGCTGATGATGGGCCTGCTGGCCGTGGCGATGTTCTGCGGCATCATCACCCTCGCCATGTCGACCAAGGTCCGCATGGCCGAATACCCGGCCACCGACCTGCTCCGCAACGGCGTCCCGGTCGGCCCCGACTACGTCCAGGACCCGGTGATCTCCCAGGTCGCCGAAGCGGTGTTCGGCCACGGCAGCATCCCGTTCGTCGTGCTCGCCGTGGCCACGGCCCTGGTCCTCTTCCTCGCGGCCAACACCGCCTACAACGGCTTCCCGGTGCTCGGCGCGATCCTCGCCCAGGACCGCTTCCTGCCCCGCCAGCTGCACACCCGCGGCGACCGGCTCGCCTTCTCCAACGGCATCGTGCTGCTCGCGGGCGCCGCGGCCCTGCTGATCGCCGTCTACGGCGCCCACTCCTCGCGGCTGATCCAGCTGTACATCGTCGGCGTGTTCGTGTCCTTCACGGTCAGCCAGATCGGCATGGTCAGGCACTGGAACCGGCAGCTGGACGCCGAACGGGACACGGCCAGGCGCCGTCACATGATCCGCTCCCGTGCCATCAACGCCTTCGGCGCCCTGCTCACCGCCCTGGTGCTGGTCGTCGTCCTCGTCACCAAGTTCACGCACGGCGCCTGGGTGGCCGTGCTCGCGATGTGCCTCTTCTACGTGATGATGACCGCGATCCGCCGGCACTACGACCGCGTCGCCGAGGAGCTCGCCGCCCCCGAGGGCCCGAGCGACGACATGGCACGGCCCTCCCGCGTCCACTCCGTCGTCCTCGTATCCAAGATCCACCGCCCCACCCTGCGCGCCCTGGCCTACGCCAGGCTGATGCGCTCGGACACCCTGGAGGCGCTCACCGTCAACGTGGACCAGGCCGAGACCAGGAAGCTGTGCGAGGAGTGGGGGCGGCGCGGCATCGACGTCCCGCTGAAGGTGCTCGACTCGCCGTACCGCGAGGTCACCCGGCCGGTCATCGAGTACGTCAAGAGCCTGCGCAAGGAGTCCCCGCGGGACGTCGTCTCGGTGATCATCCCCGAGTACGTCGTCGGTCACTGGTACGAGCACCTGCTGCACAACCAGAGCGCCCTGCGCCTGAAGGGAAGGCTGCTGTTCACCCCGGGCGTGATGGTGACCTCGGTGCCCTACCAGCTGGCCTCCTCCGAGGCGGCCAAGCAGCGCGCCCGCCGGTACCAGGAGTGGAACGCACCGGGATCGGTGCGGCGGGGACCGGCCCGGGAGCGGGCCAAGGAGGAGAAGGAACGGCAGGAACGGGCCGAGGAGGCGCGGGAACGGCGGAAACGGGCCAAGGAGGAGCAGGAACCACCGGCGGGAAAGGACTGACGAACTCTCCCGTAGACTGGTGGGCTGTTGTCAGACCGTCCCCCCTTCTGGATCCGGAGTCACCCCGCCATGCAGACAGAACCGAGGAACACGCAGGTGGGACCGGAGAAGGGCACGCTGGTGGGCCAGGAGTACGAGGTCGAGATCGGCCCCGTGGCCCACGGCGGCCACTGTGTCGCCCGCACGCCCGAGGGCCAGGTGCTGTTCGTACGGCACGCGCTGCCCGGCGAGCGGGTCGTGGCGCGGGTGACGGAGGGCGAGGAGGGCGCCCGCTTCCTGCGCGCGGACGCGGTGCGGGTCGTCGAGGCCTCCAAGGACCGCATCGAGCCCCCCTGCCCCTACGCCGGCCCCGGCCGCTGCGGCGGCTGCGACTGGCAGCACGCCAAGCCGGGCGCACAGCGACGGCTCAAGGCCGAGGTGATCGCCGAGCAGCTGAAGCGGCTCGCGGGCCTCACCCCCGAGGAGGCCGGCTGGGACGGCACGGTGGTGCCGGCCGAGGGCGACAAACTGCCCGCGGGCGAGGTCCCGCGGTGGCGCACACGGGTGCAGTACGCGGTCGACCCGGCCACGGGCAGGGCCGGCCTGCGCCGCCACCGCTCCCACGAGGTCGAGCCGGTCGACCACTGCATGATCGCGGCGGAGGGCGTCGACGAGCTGGGCGTCGAGCAGCGCGACTGGACGGGCATGGAGTCGGTCGAGGCGGTGGCGGCGACGGGCTCGCACGACCGTCAGGTGATCCTGACCCCGCGCCCGGGTGCCCGCCTTCCGCTGGTCGAGCTGAACCGTCCGGTCTCCGTCCTGCGGGTCGACGAGAAGACGGGCGGCGTCCACCGGGTCCACGGCCGCCCCTTCGTCCGCGAACGCGCCGACGGCCGCACCTACCGCGTCAGCGCCGGAGGCTTCTGGCAGGTCCACCCCAAGGCGGCGGACATCCTGGTCGAGGCGGTCATGCAGGGCCTGCTTCCCCGCAAGGGCGACATGGCCCTGGACCTCTACTGCGGCGCCGGCCTCTTCGCCGGCGCCCTGGCCGACCGCGTCGGCGACAAGGGCGCGGTCCTCGGCATCGAGGCCGGCAAGCGCGCGGTCCAGGACGCCCGGCACAACCTCGCCGGCTTCCCCCGTGTCCGCATCGAACAGGGCAGGGTCGAGTCCGTCCTGCCGCGCACCGGCATCACCGAGACCGACCTGATCGTCCTGGACCCGCCCCGCTCGGGCGCGGGCCGCACGACGGTGGCCCGCCTGTCGTCCCTGGGGGCACGCAGGATCGCCTACGTCGCCTGCGACCCGGCCGCCCTCGCCCGCGACCTGGCGTACTTCCGCGAGGGCGGCTACCGGGTGCGGACACTGCGGGCGTTCGACCTGTTCCCGATGACGCACCACGTGGAGTGCGTGGCGGTCCTGGAACCCGTGAAGAAGGGGTCCTGACCCGCCTTTTCCTGAGAAGACGCGAGGGTCGCCGCCGTGACGGCGGCGACCCGGGACCATCGACGACGTTCCTGGACAGGCGGGGGAGGAGCCGCGCCGCAGTCCGTCGTCGAGGCGTTCCTCGTGCCGGAGGCAGGTCGCGTCAGGTGCGGATCCAGCGCTGGTTGCTGCCGCCCGAGCAGGAGTAGAGCTGGATCAGGGTGCCGTTGCCGGTGCCGGCGCCGACGGCGTCGAGGCAGAGTCCGGACTGGACGCCGACGATGGATCCGTCGGAGTTGAGACGCCACTTCTGGTTGTCGCCGCCCCAGCAGCTGTAGATCTGGACCTTGGCGCCGTTGCCGGTGCCGGCGGCGTCCAGGCACTTGTTGCCGTAGACCCTGAGCTCACCGGCGTCGGTGTACGTCCACTGCTGGTTGCTGCCGCTGTGGCAGTCCCACAGCTGGACCTGGGTGCCGTCGGCGGTGCTGGCGTTGGGCACGTCCAGGCAGCGGCCCGAGCCGACGCCCTTGATCTGTCCGCCCTCCGGGGGGAGCGGGGTGGTGTCGTCGCCGTTGAGCGCGTTGAGGACGGCGGTGTAGGCGGCCTTCTTGCTGCCGTCGTTGTTGAACAGCAGCGGCGTCTGCTCCGATCGCCAGGAGTCGCTGTCGCGCACACCCCAGACGGTGATGCCGAGGCAGCGCGAGACGGCCAGGCAGTCGTTGACCACGCTGGCGTAGGTCGACGCCGGGGCGCCCTGGATGTCGAGCTCGGTGACGGCCACGTCGACGCCGAGGTCGGCGAAGTTCTGCAGGGTGGTGCGGAAGTTGCTGTTGTAGGGGTTGCCGCTGTTGAAGTGCGCCTGGAAGCCGACGCAGTCGATCGGCACGCCGCGCTGCTTGAAGTCCCGGACCATGGCGTACATGGCCTGGGTCTTGGCCGCGTTCCAGTTCTCGACGTTGTAGTCGTTGTAGCACAGCTTGGCGGACGGGTCGGCGGCGCGCGCGGTGCGGAAGGCGACCTCGATCCAGTCGTTGCCGGTGCGCTGCAGGTTGGAGTCGCGGCGGGCCCCCGAATTGCCGTCGGCGAAGGCCTCGTTCACGACGTCCCACTGGGCGATCTTGCCCTTGTAGTGGGTCATCACGCCGTTGATGTGGTTGATCATCGCCTGGCGCAGTGCGCTGCCGCTGAGGTTCTGCATCCAGGCGGGCTGCTGGGAGTGCCAGGCGAGGGTGTGACCGCGTACCTCCTTGCCGTTCTGCACCGCCCAGTTGTAGACGCGGTCACCGGCGGTGAAGTCGAACCGGCCCTGCTGCGGCTCGGTGGCGTCGATCTTCATCTCGTTCTCGGCCGTCACCGAGTTGAACTCACGGTTCGCGATCGTCGTGTACGTCGGGTCGCCCAGCTTGCCCGCGGCAATGGCGACGCCGAAGTAACGGCCGCTCTGCGCCGCCGCGGCGCCGAGTGTGCTCTCGGCGGCGTGCGCGGTCGGCGGCGTGACCAGTGAGGCGACCACACCGAGGACGCCGGCGAACAGCGCCAGCAGCGGGCCGCGGGTTTTCCGTCGGACAACGGATCTGGGAAGGGCGCGTGAGCCCATGAAGGTGCCTCCTGGATAGACATCACGGAAGGACTGAAGCGCGGGAAGCGCGTCAGCGCGGGGGTGCGTCGTCCGCTCCCCTCCGGCGGATGGACGGGGCGGTGCCGGAGCGTCGGCGGCGCGGATTCACCGGGCACCGCGGTCGTGCGACCGGGGCGGTCTCAGCCGGCGCGGGCCGGCCTGGTCGGCCGTCGGGTGGCGTACGGCGGGCAGCGGCGGTGTCTCGACACAGGCATGGGTAAGTCCATCGCGGCTCAGCCGGGGGATCGTCACGCGGCGTCGCGTCCCTCTCCAACCGTGCGGAGAACCAGGACGCGCTGGTGCGAACCTCACCGGAACGGAACAGGGTCGTGCAGGTGCGTGCGTACGCGGGTCTGTCGTACGGCTGTGCGCGGATCTGCCGTGCGGCACGGATTGACCAGGGCCCGATGTGCTTCGGCAGGCCGCGCTGCGGCCGATTCCTCAGACAGGGATGATTGGGGTGTTGACGATGCATCGTCAACACTTCTCACAGAAAAAGTTTCTGTTCTTGCTTCGAAAGTTTCGAAGTTCGGTGAGCCGAACGGCGGGCCCTGTGTCGCCGCCGATGGGCGCCGCAGGGCTGTTGCCTCCAGGCGATCTTCGGGGTGATCGCCCGGGAGACTTTTGCGGTAGGTGGGGCATTCATCGCGTCGGGATCGTCCGGACGTTCGAAAGTCCTCTCCGAACGTCCCGAATGTTTCGGAATTGCATGCGATACGTGCGAGAGGTATTGACGCCGCTCACCGGCTTCCTATCATTCGGGTCGATCGATATATCAATCCTTGTTCGATATTGCGAACGTGAGCGTGTCGAAGTCGCTCCCGCTGCACAGCAGCGGCGAGCCCGGTCCACGTCGTCGGGAGCAGAGCCGCGAAGGGGCGTATCGCATGCATGTCATGTTCCCGCCAAGCCCTTCCCTTGTCTTCTCCGGTCGCTCCACGCCCTGAACCATGCCGACGGCGACCGCCGCCACCGCACGACACCGACAGTCCGGCCACCCTCTGACGAGGCCGACCGGAACCGCCTACTCGAGGTCGAGGAAGTCTCCATGCGCACAAGATGTCTCAGCCGAAGGCACCCGTCCGCGGTGCTCGCCGCCGCGGTCGCGGTCCTGGCCGCATTGGCGGCCATGCTCGCGGCCACCCCGGCCCAGGCCGCTTCCACCGGTTCATTACGCGGTGTCGGTTCGAACCGATGCCTCGATGTACCGGGTGGCAGCCAGACCAACGGCACCTATCTGCAGATCTACGACTGCTGGGGCGGGACCAACCAGCAGTGGACGCTGACGGACAGCAATCAGCTCACCGTGTACGGCGACAAGTGCCTGGACGTGCCGGGGCACGCCACCACGCCCGGTACCCGGGTGCAGATCTGGACCTGTTCCGGCGGTGCGAACCAGCAGTGGCGGGTCAACTCCGACGGCACGATCGTCGGCGTGCAGTCCGGGCTGTGCCTGGAGACCGCGGGCGCCGGTACGGCCAACGGCACGGCAGTGCAGATCGGGACGTGCAACGGCGGCAGCCACCAGAAGTGGACCGGCCTGCCCGAGACCCCGACTCAGCCCGGCGACACGTGCTCTCTTCCGTCGACGTACCGCTGGACCTCGACGGGCGCGCTGGCGCAGCCGGCGAACGGATGGGTCTCGCTGAAGGACTTCACCGCCGTGAAGCACAACGGCAAGTACCTGGTCTACGGGACGAACTTCTCGGGATCGTCGTACGGCTCGATGATGTTCAGCCCCTTCACGAACTGGTCGGACATGGCATCGGCCCGCCAGCTCGGGATGAACCAGGCCGCGGTGGCGCCCACGCTGTTCTACTTCGCGCCCAAGAACATATGGGTGCTGGCGTACCAGTGGGGTGCGTGGCCCTTCATCTACCGCACGTCGAGCGACCCCACCGACCCCAACGGCTGGTCCGCCCCGCAGCCGCTGTTCACCGGGAGCATCCCCGACTCCGACACCGGCCCGATCGACCAGACCCTGATCGCCGACGACCGGAACATCTACCTGTTCTTCGCCGGTGACAACGGCAAGATCTACCGCGCGAGCATGCCGATCGGGAACTTCCCGGGCAACTTCGGCTCGTCGTACACGACGATCATGAGCGACACGAAGGCCAACCTCTTCGAGGGCGTACAGGTCTACAAGGTCAAGGGCCAGAACCAGTACCTCATGATCGTCGAGGCGATGGGGGCGAACGGGCGCTACTTCCGTTCCTTCACGGCCTCCAGCCTGAGCGGCTCGTGGACCCCGCAGGCCGCCACCGAGAGCAACCCCTTCGCGGGCAAGGCCAACAGCGGCGCCACCTGGACCAACGACATCAGCCACGGCGACCTGGTCCGCGACAACCCCGACCAGACCATGACCATCGACCCCTGCAACCTGCAGTTCCTCTACCAGGGCAAGTCCCCCAACGCGGGCGGTGAGTACAACCTGCTGCCGTGGCGGCCGGGTGTCCTCACCCTGCAGCGCTGACCTCCCCGGTCGACGGTGACCGTCCACCTCGAAAAGCCCCGGCCGCCCGGCGGCCGGGGCCAAGGGGTGGGCGGTTGCTGCATCCAGCTGCTGGGCAGCAGGATCCCCTGGTGGGGGTGGTGGCATGGAGCGGGAACTGTTCGAACGGCTGCTGGCCGGTGACGACGAGGCGTCCGTGGCCGCTCTGGCTGCGCTCCGCCGCGGCGGTTCCCACGTGGTCTGGGACGGGACTGCGCCTGCCGAGCAGCTCGCCCTGATCTACGGACGCCGACTGCGGCACACGCGCCTTCGGGGCATCGAGACCACGAACCTGGTACACGCCGTGGAGCTGCTCGGCCGGTACCGGCGGCCGGTCCGCCTGGGGCGGATCAGAGCTGCCGACGGCTCCCGGACGTTCATGCTGTTTCTCACCGAGGACGGCAGCAGGCTGATCGCACGCACCGGCGTTCGCCGGGCTCGCACATGAACCCGGCGAACGGCGGCCGAAGAGTGAGGGGCCAGGGCTCTGGCCTGCGGTCGTGTCATCGACGGCGTCGGGCGGCTGATTGCTGTGCGCGCGGCACAGGCGCCGGCCGGGCTGGAGCGGGGCGCGGACAGGGCGCGGACAGGGCGCAGGCCGGGCCGAGGGCCGGGCCGCACTTGAAGCCGTCGCCGTCGTGCCGTCCTGTTGACCGTGCTCTGCATCGTGCTCCTGCTCCGACGCGGGAAGTCCGGCTCCTCAGTCGCAGGGCGACCCGGTTCGTGCCCACCGGGTGGTCCGCGGTTCGGTTCCGGTTGCCGGGATCCGCGGTCGTTCGATGGCGTTGTTGTCGGCTGGTGATGTCAGACCGTGGGATGCCCGTCCGGCAGGGGAGCGCGTACGAACGGGATGCATCGCTCGTCGCAAGCTCCCGGAGCATGGAAGTTCCTTTCGTGCTTCCGCAAGGCTCAGCCGGCCGTTGGGGCCGCCTCGCACTGGGTCGGCATCATGGTCGTCCTGCCCGTCGTCCTCCCGGAAGCCACGGGACGGATCTCGAAGGTGCCGCGCTCACTGAGCGTCAGGAAACTGCAGCAAGGTCAAGGGTGTGGACCACCCTCGGCCTTGCCCTGAACGGTGACGCACGGAGTGGCCGTCCGGGCATGTTGCCCGGCATTGCCGCCCCTCGTGAGCCGATGGGTACGAGCTGCCGCAGTCAGTGGAGGCCTTGGCTCAGGAAGCTGAGGCGATCTGCCAGCGATGGCCGGGATGTCCCACACGGAAGCGATGCCGAGGGCTGGTCGCCAGCCGAGCTGTTACGCGGTGTTCCCTCTGGTTCTGAATGACCGGAAGTCGCGAGTTCCTGCCGAGAGGTTGGTGCGACGGCGTTCGCGATGATGGACGACCGCGCGAAGGCCGGCTGTTCCCGGCTGTGTACGCCTCGCATGACCACCGCGTCGGGGCGCCCGCCTCTCGTCGTTTTCACCGTGGTCGTTCTCCTGGTCGTCGTGCTGTTTCTGTACACGGTGGCTCCGGAGGCTCCTCGCGGAGACAGACGCAGCGACGTGAGGAACCGAGCAAGCCGCGCTTGGCGCGAAGCAGCGGTGAGGTATCGGTGGGGCAGCGCGAGCGCCACCCCGCCGGAGGTTCAGACGCGTGAGCTGGCGGCCAGTGCTGTGAACGCCGTCCAGGCGTCGGGGGAGACGGTCAGGGGCTGCTTTCGGGTGTCCTTAGAGTCCCGGACGAGAACGATGCCGGGGCGCAGGGCGACCTCGATGCAGTTGTCGCCACTGCCGCCGCTGTAGCTGCTTTTGAACCAGGCCGGCTCGCTGGTGCTCATAGCGCTCCTCGCATCTGTTCCAGCAGGCTCACGGTGGCCCTGCAATCATGGGCCTGCGAGCGCAGCTTTCCATAGCGCTGGAGCAGGACACTTACATCCTTGGGCGTGCTGATCAGGTTGCTCGACCGCTGGCCTTCGGTGTAGCCGAGCCAGCGATGATCAGGCGCCTCGGCACCGAGCGGCATGAGCTGGATCTCGACTGACGCGAAGCAGTCGTGGGGTGTCGGTGGGGCAGCGTGGGCACCGCCCCGCCGGAGGTTCAGACGCGTGAGCTGGCGGCCAGTGCTGTGAACGCCGTCCAGGCGTCGGGGGAGACGGTCAGGGGCTGCTTTCGGGTGTCCTTAGAGTCCCGGACGAGAACGATGCCGGGGCGCAGGGCGACCTCGATGCAGTTGTCGCCTTCACTGCCGCTGTAACTGCTCTTGAACCAGCCCTGTTGAGTGGTGCTCATAGCGCTCCTCGCATCTGTTCCAGCAGGCTCACGGTGGCCCTGCAATCATGGGCCTGCGAGCGCAGCTTTCCATAGCGCTGGAGCAGGACACTTACATCCTTGGGCGTGCTGATCAGGTTGCTCGACCGCTGGCCTTCGGTGTAGCCGAGCCAGCGATGATCAGGCGTCTCGGCCAAGTACATGTGGCCGTCGACTCCGCAGTGATCCTCCTGCCTGAGCGGCATGACCTGGATCTCGACGTTGCGCAGGCGGCTCACGGCAAGCAGGTGATCGACGACGGCCTTTGTCACCTGGCTTCCCCCGAGATGCCGTTCCAGGACGGCTTGTTCGATGATGAAGCTGAACGCGGTGTTGGGCCGCTGAACGATGATCTGCTGGCGATCGAGACGGGCGGCGACGGCACGGTCGAGCTGTTCCTCCGTGACAGGGGGAAGCCTTCGGTCGAAGACAGCCCTGATGTACGGCTCGGGCTGCAACAGTCCCGGAATGGCACGGCACTCGTACGCGTACAGCGAGATCGCTTCTTCCTCGATGCCCGCCCACTGCCGGAACCAGGAGGCCAGGCCGGCCTTCCGTGTCAGGCTCTTCGCCGCGGCCTCCAGCACCCGTGCCGCGACCGCGCCCAGGACCTCGTCCGACCGCTTCAGCAGCTCCCGCGGCGGGAAACGCTTCCCCTGCTCGATCTTGGCGATGTACGCGGGGGAGTAGCGCACCAGTGGCGCGAACTGCTCCTGGGTCAGGCCGGCTTCCTCCCGCAGGGCCTTGAGGACCGCGCCGAAGGTCCTCAGACTCTCGGAGAGCTCCGGCTCGCAGCCCCCGCCCACTGCGCCACCGTTGTCCGACACCATCGCAGCCGCCTTCCCCGTACCACTGGGCCGTACCCGTGCCGTGCCCGGCCTTGTGCCGTACTGTTCGCCGTCCGCGCTGCGCCCCGCCAGACCGGTCCATGCTCACGTACGGCGACCGTCCCGGTCCACTGCGTGAACCGGTACAACGCGATCTGTATCGGTGCCGGACCTGCCGACGGGGCGTCAGCTCCCGGCAGGGTGGCCCGCATGTCAGCACCACGCACACAACGTCCCGCCCACGCCCGTTCGTTCACCCAGCGTTTCTCCGCCACCCGGCGCGGTGCCCGCCTCGCCCGGCTGCTCGCGGCGCATCAGCTCACCGAGTGGGGTCACCCTCGCGGGACCGAGGTGCATGACACCGTCGTCCTCGTCGTCGCCGAACTCGCCGCGAACGCCGTCCTTCACGGCCGTGTCCCGGGTAGGGGCTTCGCCTTGTTCCTCTGCTGCGACGACGATCGGCGCGTCGTCCGGATCGAGGTGGCCGACACCCACCCCGCCCTGCCTGCGCGCACGTCCCCCGGTCCCGACGAGGGCGGGGGCCGTGGCCTGCTCCTCGTCGACGCGCTCGCCGTCGACTGGGGCGTATGCGACCGCCTCGGTCCCGGCAAGACGGTGTGGGCCGAGTGCACGACGGTTCCGGCCAGGCACGCGGGACGAGCTGCGGCAGCGTCCGGGACGGCGACATGAGCACTTTCCGGCCGTCGTCCGGCACCACCGGCTCCGTATCGTCATCGATCAACTGAAGAAGATCACCTTCGGGATCACCGGGTCGATCGGCATCCCGAAGGCCGCCGAGTACGAGACCTGCGCCGGTCGGCCGCATGGCCGCGCGATCCCGCCCGTCCGGGGCGGATCCTCCGGACCGCGCCGGGCGAGGCACCCCGGGAAGAAGGGCGCCCGGCACCCTTTCGGGTCTTCTTCCTCGGGCACATGGCCGATCGCCGTCGCCATGTCGCTGTGCTGCGCACCTTTGTGCATGCCCGTGAATGTCTGGGCCGGACCAGTACGCGGTACCCGGGCCCCGGAGCGGACGACTGCGAGGAGAGGGCCCCATGCGCCGTATCCGGATCGTGGCAACCGGCGGCACCATCGCGAGCCGGTCCGAGGCGGAGGGCCGCCGGCCGGCCGTGCAGGCGAAGGAACTGGTCGCGTCGGTCGGCCCACTGCCCGACGGCATGGAGGTGGACGTCCGGGACGTGAGCACCCGGGGCAGCTACGCCTTCGACACCGGCGATCTGCTCGCGCCGGCCCGCGAGGTGGGTGACGCACTGCGCGACGGCGCCGACGGAGTGGTCATGACCCACGGCACCGACACGATGGAGGAGACCGCCTTCCTGCTCGACCTCGCCTTCGACGATCCGCGGCCGATCGTGCTGACCGGCGCCCAGCGTCCGTTCGACGACCGTGCCGCCGACGGCCCGGCCGACCTCGGCGACGCCCTGGCCGTGGCCGCCGACGACACGGCCCGGGGGGCACGGCCCGCTGCTGGTCTTCGACGGCTTCGCCTTCCCCGCCCGCGGGGTGCGCAAGAGCGACACCCTGTCGGCGCACGCCTTCACCGCGCCGGGGCGCGGACCGGCGCTCCGCGTGGTGGACGGGCGCGTGGTGCCGCTGTGGCGGCCGAGCCCCAGCCCGCGGCTCCCCCTCGACCTCGGCCTTTCCCGGCTGCCCCGGGTGGACGTGGTGCCGGTCTACCCCGGCGCGGACGGACTGTTCGTCCGGGCCAGCCTGGACGCGGGCGCCACGGGAGTCGTGGTGGCCGCGGCCGGTGCGGGCAACGCCGGCCCCGAGCTGGTGGCAGCGGTCGGCGACGCGGTCGCGGCGGGCCACCCGGTGCTCGTCTGCTCACGGGTGCACTCCGGCCCGGTCGTGCCCCTCTACGCCAGCGCAGGCGCCGAGCTGCGGCGGGCCGGTGCCCTCTTCGCCGGCGACCTCAGTCCCTGGCAGGCCCGGCTGCTCCTGGCCGCCGCGAGTGCCGTACCCGGCCGGTCGCCGCAGGAGCTCGTCCGTGCCTGGCTCGCCGGACAGGACCCGCTGTCCGGGGACGGTTCCTGAGCCGTCGCCCCGCGGCCCGCCCCCACTGCCAGGTCCGCTCTTCGCAAAAAGGAATAGATGGTTGCAGAACCAGGCGGATATGTGCAGAGCGGTACATGTCGCTCGGATCCGTACTCCCTGTGCCCCCAGTGCCCCCAGTGCCCCCAGTGCCCTCAGGCAAGGAGAGCTGCGATGCCCAAGGAAATCCTCGTCGGTTTCGGAGTGGACGTGGACGCCGTCGGCGGCTGGCTCGGCTCCTACGGCGGCGAGAACTCGCCCGACGACATCTCCCGCGGCCTGTTCGCGGGCGAGGTCGGCGTGCCGCGCCTGCTGGAACTGTTCCGGCGCCGTGGTCTGACCCGGACCTTCTTCTGGCCCGGCCACTCCATCGAGACCTTCCCGGAGGAGTTCGACGCCTGCGTCGCCGCCGGCCACGAGATCGGGCTCCACGGCTACAGCCACGAGAACCCGATCGCCATGAGCCGCGAGCAGGAGGCCGCGGTCCTGGACCGCTGCGTCGAGCTGATCGAGACCCGGTCCGGCCGCCGTCCCACCGGATACGTGGCTCCCTGGTGGGAGTTCAGCCCGGTCACCGACGAACTGCTGCTGGAGCGGGGGATCAAGTACGACCACTCGCTGATGCACCGGGACTTCGAGCCGCACTGCGTCCGGGTCGGCGACTCCTGGACCAGGATCGACTACGGCAGGCCGGCGAGCTGGATGAAGCCGCTGACGCGGGGGCACGAGACGGACCTCGTCGAGATCCCGGCCAACTGGTACCTCGACGACCTGCCTCCGATGATGTTCGTCAAGGCCAGCCCGAACAGCCACGGCTTCGTCAACCCCCGTGACATCGAGGAGATGTGGCGCGACCAGTTCGACTGGGTGCACCGGGAGATGGACTACGCCGTCTTCACCATGACCATCCATCCCGACGTGTCCGGCCGCCCCCAGGTCCTGCTGATGCTGGAGCGGCTCATCGACCGCATCAACGCCCACGAAGGCGTCCGCTGGGCGACTTTCGACCACATCGCGGACGACTTCGCCGCCCGCAACCCGCGTCGGAAGGACGGCAAGGACAGCAGCGCGTGACTTTCTGCGCCAGGAGGTGCGCAGGGAGACCCGCGGGGCCGCAGGGGGACACAGCCGCGGGGGGACACAAAGGGACGGGCAGGGAGAGGGACGCAGCGGGGGACGGTCGCCGACGGGGCCGCCGCAGGGCCGTGCACCCTGCCGGGGAGCAGCGCACGCGGCTGGGTGAACGGCGCGCACGGCTCCGTACAGGCGGCGGCCCCGGGCGGCGTGCCGCCCGGGGCCGTCGTTCTGCGCGGCGGTACCGGAGCTGCTGCGGCCCCCGCCGCCGGACCCGGTAAGGAGCGGGATCCGTGCCCGGACGGGCGGGCGCTTTCGGTCGTCACCGGCCGGCCGGGGCCTGGTCGTCCGCCGCCGTGTCCGAGGCCGACGCCGTGGCGGCCGTCGAGTCCTGGGACGCGGTCGCGGACACGGGGACGGCCTCCCGGCGGCTGGTGAAGCGCCGGGCGATCGGCTCGGTGTAGCGGGCGGTGAGCGGCCCGAGGACGACCAGGATCAGCACGTACGCGGTGGCCAGGGGGCCGAGGGCGGGATTGACCCCCGCGGTGACGGCGAGACCGGCGATGACGATGGAGAACTCGCCGCGGGCGACGAGGGTGCCGCCGGCCCGCCAGCTGCCCTTGGGCGAGACCCCGGCGCGCCGCGCCGCCCAGTAGCCGGTGGCGATCTTCGTCAGGGCGGTGACGACCGCCAGGGCGAGGGCGGGCAGCAGCACGGGCGGGATGTCCGCGGCGTTGGTGTGCAGGCCGAAGAAGACGAAGAACATCGCGGCGAACAGGTCCCGCAGGGGGGTGAGCAGGTGGTGCGTGCTCTCGGCGACCTCGCCGGACAGGGCGATGCCGACCAGGAAGGCGCCGACCGCGGCGGAGACCTGGAGCTGCTGCGCGACACCGGCGACCAGCAGGGTCAGGCCCAGCACCACCAGCAGCAGCTTCTCGGGGTCGTCGCTGGAGACGAACCGGGAGATGTGGCGGCCGAAGCGCACGGCGAGCAGCAGGACCAGCCCGGCGACACTGAGGGCGATGGCCAGGGTGATGCTGCCCGCCGCGAGACCGGCCCCGGCGAGCAGGGCGGTGATGATCGGCAGGTAGACCGCCATCGACAGGTCCTCGAGCACCAGGATGCTGAGGATGACCGGCGTCTCGCGGTTGCCCACCCGGCCCAGGTCGTTGAGCACCTTGGCGATCACACCGGAGGACGAGACCCAGGTCACACCGGCGAGCACCACGGCAGCGACCGGCCCCCAGCCCATGAGCAGCGCCAGCACGGCTCCGGGTGTCGCGTTGAGCACCGCGTCCACGAGGCCGGCCGGGTACTGGGTCTTGAGGTTGGAGACCAGATCACTGGCCGTGTACTCCAGACCGAGCATGAGCAGCAGCAGGATGACGCCTATCTCGGCGCCGATCGCCACGAACTCCTCGCTGGCCCCGAGCGGCAGCAGGCCTCCCTTGCCGAAGGCCAGACCGGCCAGCAGATACAGCGGGATCGGCGAGAACCGGAGCCGTCCGGCGACCCGGCCCAGCAGTCCCAGCGCAAGGATGATCGCACCGAACTCGATCAGGAAGATCGCGGAAGAGTGCATCGACTCACTCCCGCCCAAGGATCGTGGCGGCGGCGTCGACGCCCTCGCGCGTGCCGATGACGATCAGGATGTCACCACCCGCCAGGCGGAAGTCCGGACCGGGGGAGGGGATGGCCTCGGCCCGGCGGAGCACGGCCACGATCGACACACCGGTCTCCGTGCGCATCCGGGTCTCGCCCAGCAGCCGTCCGTTCCAGTGGGACGTCGCAGCCAGCTCGATCCGCTCCGCCACCAGGCCCAGCTCGGTGGTCGACAGCAGGTTGGGGCTGTGGTGCGCCGGTGCCAGCGCGTCGATGAGGCTCTCCGCCTCTCCCGAGGTCAGCCGCACCGACAGGGCGCAGGCGTCCGGGTCGTCCTCCCGGTACGTGTTGAGGGTCCGCGAGCCGTCCAGGTGCGCCACGACCGACAGACGGCGCCGCTCCCGCGTGGTCAGGTCATAGCGTGTTCCTATTCCGGGTAGCGGTGTTCTGCTCATGCGGGCGGCCCCCATGACGGTCTCCCTGTCTGACATGTCTGACATCGATCGGGTTTCAGAGTGAACCCGGAAGACTTTAACCGCTCGGCCCTGGCCGCCTTGTCTTCGAAACTTTCGAAATTGCCGGGCTGATTTTTGATCTTGCGCTCCATGCCCGTGGTGCGTGACTGGTGTTCGCCGAGGCTTGGTGCACTCTGAACTGGGGATTCGTCCCACTCAAGAATCTTCGGGTAAGGCGAATGTTTCGAAACTTCTACCGAAACCATTGACAGTTGACGTGGGCAAATCAAAATTGCCAGCGATGCGCGGCGTCGAGCCCGCGGGGTTCCGTCGTGCTGTCCGCACCCCATCACCCCCCACGAGGAGGACGTACGAACATGAATGCGCTCGTCCAGGCGAGGGGCCGTGGAAGCGGCCGCCTCGCGTTCCTCATCAGGAGTGTCTGCGTCATCGCACTGGCCGCCCTCGCGGCGGCGATGCTGCCCGGCACGGCCAGGGCCGACACCTACGTCGACACGAACCAGACCGGCACCCACAACGGCTACTTCTACTCGTTCTGGACCGACAGCCAGGGCACCGTCTCCATGAACATGGGCTCCGGCGGCAGCTACAGCACCTCCTGGAGAAACACCGGGAACTTCGTCGCCGGCAAGGGATGGAGCACCGGCGGACGCCGCACGGTCACCTACTCGGGCACCTTCAACCCGTCCGGCAACGCCTACCTGGCCCTCTACGGATGGTCGACCAACCCGCTCGTCGAGTACTACATCGTCGACAACTGGGGCACCTACCGGCCCACGGGAACGTACAAGGGCACGGTCACCAGTGACGGCGGCACCTACGACATCTACGAGACGATGCGGTACGACGCCCCCTCCATCGAGGGCATCAGGACCTTCAAGCAGTACTGGAGCGTCCGGCAGTCCAAGCGGACCGGCGGCACCATCACCACCGGCAACCACTTCGACGCCTGGGCCCGCCACGGCATGAACCTCGGCACCTTCAACTACATGATCCTCGCGACCGAGGGCTACCAGAGCAGCGGAAGCTCCAACATCACCGTGGGCAGCTCCGGTTCGGACGGCGGCAACGACGGCGGCGGCTCGCAGGGCTGCACGGCGACGCTGTCGGCCGGTCAGCAGTGGAGCGACCGTTACAACCTCAATGTCTCGGTCAGCGGCTCCAGCAACTGGACGGTGACGATGAACGTGCCGTCCCCGGCGAGGATCATCGCCACCTGGAACGTCAGCGCGAGCTATCCCAGCTCCCAGGTGCTGGTCGCCAGGCCCAACGGCAACGGCAACAACTGGGGCGTGACCATCCAGACCAACGGCAACTGGACCTGGCCCACGGTCTCCTGCAGTACGAGCTGACCGCCCTCCACACCCCTGAGAGGCCAACGAAAGGTCACCTCACGTGAGAAGGAAACCACTTTCGTCCTTGCGGTCCCTGGTCACGACACTGGTCGCCGCCGCGCTGGCCGTCGCCGGCACCCTCATCGTCGACGCGGCCCCCGCGCAGGCGGCCACCTGCAACGGCTACGTCGGACTCACCTTCGACGACGGCCCGTCCAACGACCGCACACCGGCCCTGCTCAACGCCCTCAAACAGCACGGGCTGCGGGCCACGATGTTCAATCAGGGCCAGTACGCCGCCGCCTACCCGGCCCAGGTCAAGGCACAGGTCGACGCGGGCATGTGGGTCGGCAACCACAGCTACACCCACCCCCACCTGACCCAGCAGAGTCCGTCGCAGATCGACTCCGAGATCTCCCGGACCCAGCAGGCCATCGCGAACGCGGGAGGAGGCACACCGAAGCTGTTCCGCCCGCCCTACGGCGAGACCAATGCGACGGTGAAGGCGGCCGCGGCCAAGTACGGTCTGACCGAGGTCCTCTGGGACGTCGACTCGCAGGACTGGAACGGCGCCAGCACCGACGCCATCGTGCAGGCGGTCTCCCGGCTCGGCGACGGCCAGATCATCCTCCTGCACGAGTGGCCCGCCAACACCCTCGCCGCGATCCCGCGCATCGCTCAGACGCTGGCCGCCAAGGGTCTGTGCACCGGCATGATCTCCCCGCAGACCGGTCGCGCGGTCGCCCCTGACGGCGGCGACGACGGTGGCGACGACGGCGGCGGTCCGCAGGGCTGCACGGCGACGCTGTCGGCCGGTCAGCAGTGGAGCGACCGCTACAACCTCAATGTCTCGGTCAGCGGCTCCAACAACTGGACGGTGACGATGAACGTGCCGTACCCGGCGAGGATCATCGCCACCTGGAACGTCAGCGCGAGCTATCCCAGCTCCCAGGTGCTGGTCGCCAGGCCCAACGGCAACGGCAACAACTGGGGCGTGACCATCCAGACCAACGGCAACTGGACCTGGCCCACGGTCTCCTGCAGCACCAGTTAGCAGGGCGGGCCGGCCCCGGAGCAGTCCCCGAGCAGCTCCGGGACCGGCTCAGGGGGCTTCCGGGCGGCTCCGGGCGACTTCGGGGGGCGGAGCCGCCCGGAGCACTCCTGCGATGCGAAGCCCGTCCGTGGCGCGGCTGTCCGTGACGGTCGCGCCACGGCCGTTTCCCCGCACCGGTGCGGGGAAGGAATCCGGGCGGTGCGCCGGGCAGCGCTTCGTGCCGCGTTCCCTGCGGCGCCCCGAACAGTGTCTCCCGCGGCACCGTCCGCGGTGTTCCTGCGGTGTTGCGTGCAGTGTTCCGGTCGGTGCCTCGTGCAGTGTTTCGCGCAGCGTTTCGGACAAGTTCGGCCCCGGTCGTCGCGCACCGTGTCGTTGCTGGGCCGAACGGGTGACGTTGCGTAAGAATTGGCTGATGCAGGCGAGAAGCGCGAGTCAGGACAGGGGGAGCCGGTGAGCAGTCGCGACGTCACCGACGAGCAGTGGGAAGGGCTCGCCCAGGTCGTTCCGTTGCGGGGCCGCGACGCCTGGCCGTCCTCCGCGGACCATCGCGCGCTGCCGGAGGCGGAGACGGAGATGCGCCGCCGCTTCGTCGTCCTCAGGGTGAACGTGTTCGCGGACGCCCGTGAGGTCGCCGAGACCCTGATGGCGGGCGTCCCGGTCCTGCTCGACCTCACCGGTGCGGAGAACGAAGTGGCCAAGCGCGTCCTGGACTTCAGCACCGGAGTCGTCTTCGGCCTGAACAGCGGGATGCACCGCGTCGACCGCAATGTGTTCCTGCTCACCCCGCCCGGCACCGAGGTGAGCGGGCTCGTGGAGAGCGCGGCGGTCGGCGGAGGGTGAACCGCGCACCGGGCACCGGTGATAGACCTGGTGCCGTGACCGAGTCCTCCGAGCAGCCCAAGCGGCCTGAGCAACCCGAGCAGTCCGAGCCGTCCGAGCGCTCCGGGCGTCCCGGCCTGGCCGCGCTGCAGCGGCGTCTGGCCGAGTTCGCCGCGGCCCGCCGCTGGCAGCCGTACCACACCCCGAAGAACCTGGCCGCCGCGCTCAGCGTGGAGGCGTCCGAACTCCTCGAGATCTTCCAGTGGCTGACCCCGGAGGAGTCGGCCCGTGTCATGGCCGATCCCGGGACCGCCCACCGCGTGCGCGACGAGATCGCGGACGTCCTCGCGTATCTGCTGCAACTGTGCGAGGTGCTCGGAGTGGACCCGCTGACGGCACTGGAGGAGAAGATCGACCGGAACGAACAGCGGTTCCCGGCAGGGGAATGACATCCTCCATCGCTACGCTCCGTAGCTGTTTACGGGATGGAAACCGATTTGTTGTCCGCAGATTTCCGTCTTCCTCTAGCTTTTTGTCCCACATGGCTTCACTCTGGGTAGTGAACGAGGGGGTTCGGACGGACGTGCGAGCAAGCGCGTCGAGAGGCGGGGCGGCGCATGGACGCGGTGCGGCTCATCCGGGCGAGCAGACGTGCCCTGGCGGGGAGCGGTGAGATCTCCGTCGCCCTGGCCGAGGTGTGGCAGGCGCAGGCCCTGGCGCAGGCGATCGGCAGCCGGCTGGCGGTCCACGGACCGCCCGAACTGCGCAGCGAGGCAGTGGGGCTGATGGAGCTGGCGGGCCGGGGCTGCGGAGTGCTGAACGTCCTGGATCTCGACCCCGGGGAGCTGAGGGCGGCCCGGCTCACCCGACTGGACGACGCCCGTCAGACGCTGCGGTGCCTGGACGTGCTGCTCGGCGAGGCCGGCATCGCCCTCGTCGCCGTCGCGAGCGCGGCTCCCGACGAGACGACGTACTGGCAGTGCATGGAGGCGATCGACGCCGCCGACGAGTCGAGGGACCGGGTCCGCGAGATGCTGCGGAAGCTGGCGGCGCGGGAGGCGGCACTGCCGGAGCGGGAGGCGGGCTGACCACATGTCACCCGACCGGTGGCCGGAAGGACGACGGCCACCGGTGGGGCCCGTCCGCCCGTGCGCCGGCCGGCGTGCAGGATGGAGACATGGATCTTCGCATCTTCACCGAGCCCCAGCAGGGGGCGACCTACGACACCCTGCTCACCGTGGCCAAGGCCACCGAGGAGCTGGGCTTCGACGGTTTCTTCCGCTCCGACCACTACCTCCACATGGGCCATGTGGACGGTCTGCCCGGCCCCACCGACGCCTGGATCACCCTCGCCGGGCTGGCCCGTGAGACCAAGCGCATCCGCCTCGGCACGCTGATGACGGCCGCCACCTTCCGGCTGCCCGGTGTGCTCGCCATCCAGGTCGCCCAGGTCGACCAGATGTCCGGCGGACGGATCGAACTCGGCCTGGGAGCAGGCTGGTTCGAGGAGGAGCACAAGGCGTACGGCATCCCCTTCCCCAAGGAGAAGTTCGCCCGCCTGGAGGAGCAGCTGGCCATCATCACGGGCCTGTGGGCGACGGAGGTCGGCAAGACCTTCGACTTCCGCGGCACGTACTACGAGCTCACCGGCTCGCCCGCGCTGCCCAAGCCGGCGCAGGCGAAGATCCCGGTGCTCATCGGCGGCCACGGCACGACCCGCACACCGCGTCTGGCCGCCCAGTACGCCGACGAGTTCAACATCCCCTTCGCCTCGGTCGAGGACAGCGAGCGGCAGTTCGGCCGGGTGCGGGCCGCCGCGGAGGCGATCGGCCGCAACCCCGACGACCTGATCTACTCCAACGCCCTCGTCGTCTGCGTGGGCCGGGACGACCAGGAGGTCGCCCGCCGTGCCGCGGCGATCGGCCGCGAGGTCGACGAGTTGAAGACCAACGGTCTGGCGGGCTCCCCGGCCGAGGTCGTCGACAAGATCGGCCGCTACGCCGAGATCGGCTCACGCCGGATCTACCTCCAGGTCCTCGACCTGTCCGACCTGGACCACCTGGAGCTGATCGCCTCCCAGGTCCAGTCGCAGCTGTCCTAGTCACGGCCGCCCCGGCCGCGGTCGGCTTCGCCGCAGCCGCCCCGGCCGCAGCCGACTCGTCCGCGGTCGATCCGTTCGCGGCCGCCCCGGCCGCAGAGGCGGACGGCCGGCCGCGGCTCCCTCCGGGTCACGTCCACGGCGTGCCCTCCCGGAGACACACCGGCGTGGTGCGCAGCGCCGCCTCGTGCAGAGCGGTGAGGGTCCGCACAGGGGCGGCCAGCGGCAGATCGAGCAGATCGGCCGGGGCGAACCAGCCGTACCGGTCGTGCTCGGAACTGAGCCGGACGGTCGTTCGCGCAGCGTCGGCGAGCGTGCCGCCGTGGAAGAAGCAGTCGAGGACGGGACCCGTGCCCAGCACGTCCGCGCGGTGGTCCACACCGATCAGCACGGGCACGGGCCCGAGCTCGATGCCCGTCTCCTCGCGCATCTCCCGCCGGGCCGCCGTCCAGGGGTCCTCACCGTGGTCGAGCATCCCCCCGGGCAGCCACCACTGGCCGGCGCCCGGCTGGCCGGGGCCGTACCGCAGCAGCAGCAGGCGGCCCTCGCCGTCCAGCATCACCACGCACGCGGCGAGGAGCGCCTGCGGCTGCGTCCTCACCCACTCCTCGCGTGGCATCCACTCCACCACTCATCGCCTCCCCGACGTCCGGCTGTTGCTCCTTCTCCCTGACAACGACGCCGCCGCCCGGGGGAAGTGGCCGCACATATGGGCCGCAAATATTGGCAGGCGCCGGTCCGCTCTCCTGTGTCAAGGTGAGGGCGGCGTCCTGCCGAGCCCCGGGACCGCGTTCCCAGGGCCTTCGCCGTGTACGGCATCCCGGACATTCCTCGGCCGTCTTCATGCACGGCATCCCAGTCATCCCTCAGCCGGAGAGGTTCTCCGCATGTTCCTGACCATCACCACCACCGGCACCGCCGAACGCCCGGCCACCGATCTCGGCTTCCTGCTGCACAAGCACCCGGACAAGGCCCAGGCGTTCTCCACCTCCTGCGGCACCGCGCACGTCCTCTATCCCGAGGCGGACGACCAGCGATGCACGGCGGCGCTGCTGCTGGAGGTCGACCCGGTGGCCCTGGTCAGGCGGGGCAAGGGCAAGGGGCGCGGCGGCGCACCCGACGCGGCGCTCGCGCAGTACGTCAACGACCGGCCGTACGCCGCCTCCTCGCTGCTCGCCGTGGCGCTGAGCAGCGTGTTCTCCAGCGCCCTGCGCGGGGTGTGCCACGCCCGGCCCGAACTCCCGGGCCAGGCAAGCCCGTTGCGCATCGCGGTACCGGCCCTCCCCGCCCGCGGCGGACCCGGCCTCGTACGGCGTCTGTTCGAGCCGCTCGGCTGGACGGTCACCGCCGAACCGGTGCCGCTGGACGAGGAGTTCCCCGAGTGGGGCGACTCACGGTACGTGCGACTCGAACTGGAGTCCGATTCGTTGACCCTCGCCGAGGCCCTGCGCCACCTCTACGTCCTGCTTCCCGTCCTCGACGACGCCAAGCACTACTGGGTCACCTCCGAGGAGGTCGACAAGCTGCTGCGGGCCGGCGAGGGCTGGCTGTCCGGGCACCCCGAGCAGAACCTGATCACCAGCCGATATCTCGCACGCCGCTGGTCGCTGACCCGGCAGGCGAAGGAGCGCCTGGAGCTGGTGCGGCTGGCCGAGGCCGACGACAGCGAGGTCGACGAGCTGGACAACGCCGTGGCGCCCGAGGCCGAGACCGAGGCCGGCGCCGAGGCCGGCGCCGAGGCCGGAGCCGCCGGGACCGGGGACGGGGCCGAGGGGAAGCCGGTGTCGCTCGCCGCGCAGCGCCGGGACGCGATCGTCACGGCCCTGCGGGAGTCCGGCGCCGCCCGGGTGCTCGACCTCGGGTGCGGCGAGGGCCAGTTGGTGCAGGAGCTGCTGAAGGACACGCGCTTCACCGAGATCGTCGGCGTCGACGTGTCCGTGCGGGCTCTCACCATCGCCGCCCGGCGGCTGAAGCTGGACCGGATGGGGGAGCGGCAGGCCGCCCGCGTCACGCTCCGGCAGGGCTCGCTCGTCTACACCGACAAGCAGCTCAAGGGCTACGACGCCGCCGTGCTCAGCGAGGTGATCGAACACCTGGACCTGCCCCGGCTGCCCGCCCTGGAGTACGCGGTGTTCGGCACGGCCCGCCCCCGCACGGTGCTCGTGACCACCCCGAACGCCGAGTACAACGTCCGCTGGGAGACCCTCCCCGCGGGACACGTCCGGCACCGCGACCACCGCTTCGAGTGGACCCGCGCCCAGTTCGGGCAGTGGGCGCACTCCGTGGCCGAACGCCACGGCTACGACGTCGGGTTCCGTCCCGTGGGTCCCGACGACCCCGAGGTCGGACCGCCCACCCAGATGGCCGTGTTCACGCTCAGGGCCACCCGGGGCGAGGGCGCGAGCGGGCACGAGAGCAGGAACACCAGGAACGACAAGCGCAGGGACGAGTGCGGGGACGAGGACGAGAAGGAGGCGACAGCGGCATGACCGAGACTTCGACCCCCATGCGGCAGGGCCGTGTCCTGCCCGTCACCGACCTCTCCCTCGTCGTCCTCATCGGTGCCTCCGGCTCGGGCAAGTCCACCTTCGCCCGCCGCCACTTCAAGCCCACCGAGGTGCTCTCCTCCGACTTCTGCCGGGGTCTGGTCTCCGACGACGAGAACGACCAGAGCGCCACCCGTGACGCCTTCGACGTGCTGCACTACATCGCCGGCAAGCGCCTGGCGGCCGGCCGCCGCACCGTCGTCGACGCCACCAGCGTGCAGCAGGACGCCCGCCGCCCGCTGATCGAGCTGGCGAAGCAGCACGACGTGCTGCCCATCGCCATCGTGCTGGACGTGCCGGAGGAGGTGTGCGCCGAGCGCAACGCGGCCCGCACCGACCGGGCCGGCGCGCCGCGCCGGGTGATCCGCCGGCACACCCGCGAACTGCGCCGCTCCCTGCGGCACCTGGAGCGCGAGGGCTTCCGCAAGGTGCACGTCCTGCGCGGCGCGGAGGAGATCGAGAACGCCTCGGTCGTCACCGAGAAGCGCCTCAACGACCTCACCCACCTCACCGGCCCGTTCGACATCATCGGCGACGTCCACGGCTGCTCCGCGGAACTGGAGACCCTGCTCGGCAAGCTGGGCTACGTCGACGGCGTCCACCCCGAGGGCCGTAAGGCGGTCTTCGTCGGCGACCTGGTCGACCGCGGCCCCGACACCCCGGGCGTGCTGCGCCGGGTGATGTCCATGGTGAAGTCCGGGAACGCGCTGTGCGTACCGGGCAACCACGAGAACAAGTACGGGCGCCACCTCAGGGGCCGCAAGGTCCGGCACACGCACGGCCTGGCCGAGACCATCGCGCAGATGGAGAAGGAGAGCGAGGAGTTCCGGCAGGAGGTACGGGAGTTCATCGACGGGCTCGTCAGCCACTACGTGCTCGACGGCGGCCGGCTGGTCGTCAGCCACGCCGGTCTGCCGGAGAAGTACCACGGCCGCACCTCGGGCCGGGTCCGCGCGCACGCGCTCTACGGCGACACCACCGGGGAGACGGACGAGTTCGGCCTGCCGGTGCGCCACCCGTGGGCGGAGGAGTACCGAGGCCGGGCGGCCGTGGTCTACGGCCACACCCCCGTCCCGCGGGCCACCTGGCTGAACAACACCATCTGCCTGGACACCGGCGTCGTCTTCGGCGGCAGGCTGACCGCGCTGCGCTGGCCGGAGCGGGAACTGGTCGACGTCCCCGCCGAGCGGGTCTGGTACGAGCCGGTGAAACCGCTGCGCACCGAGGCGCCCGGCGGGCACGACGGACGCCCGCTGGACCTCGGCGACGTGCACGGCCGCCGGGGCGTCGAGACCCGGGAGGCGGGCCGGATCTCCATCCGCGAGGAGAACGCGGCGGCGGCCCTGGAGGTCATGAGCCGCTTCGCCGTCGACCCGCGGCTGCTGCCGTACCTGCCGCCCACCATGGCGCCGACGGCGACCGCCAGGGCCGACGGCTACCTGGAGCACCCCGAGGAGGCGTTCGCCCAGTACCGGGAGGACGGGGTCGCACGGGTCGTGTGCGAGGAGAAGCACATGGGCTCGCGGGCGGTGGCCCTGGTCTGCCGGGACGCGAAGACGGCACGCGAGCGGTTCGGAGTGGACGGTCCCACGGGCTCCCTCTACACCCGCACCGGCCGCCCCTTCTTCGACGACCCGGCCGTCACGGAGGAGATCCTGGACCGTCTGCGCACGGCGATCACCGCGGCCGGCCTGTGGACGGAGCTGGACACGGACTGGCTGCTGCTCGACGCCGAGCTGATGCCCTGGTCGCTGAAGGCCTCCGGGCTGCTGCGCACCCAGTACGCGGCGGTCGGCGCGGCCTCCGGCGCGGTGTTCCCGGACGTGCTGGCCGCACTGGAGGGCGCCGCGGCCCGGGGCGTCGACGTCACCGGACTGCTCGACCGCCAGCGCGGACGGGCCGCCGACGCCGCCGCGTTCACGGCCGCCTACCGCCGCTACTGCTGGACCACCGAGGGCCTGGACGGCGTCCGCCTGGCACCGTTCCAGCTCCTGGCGGTCCGGGGCCGCAGCCTCGCCGGGCTGCCGCACGACGAGCAGCTGGCCCTGATCGACCGCCTCGTCGAGCACGACGGCACCGGGCTGCTGCAGACCACCCGCCGTCTGTACGTCGACACCACCGACCCGGAGTCGGTGCGGGCCGGTGTCGACTGGTGGCTGGAGCTGACCGGGCGCGGCGGCGAGGGCATGGTCGTCAAGCCGCTGGAGGCGCTGGTGCGCACCGAGCGGGGCCGTCTGGTGCAGCCCGGCATCAAGTGCCGCGGCCGCGAGTACCTGCGGATCATCTACGGTCCCGAGTACACCCGCCCGGACAACCTCGCCCGCCTGCGGCAGCGCTTCCTCCAGCACAAGCGCTCCCTCGCGATCCGCGAGTACGCCCTCGGCCTGGAGGCCCTGGCCCGGCTGGCCGACGGCGAACCGCTGTGGCGGGTGCACGAGGCGGTGTTCGGCGTCCTCGCCCTGGAGTCGGAGCCGGTGGACCCCCGGCTGTGAGACTCCGGCTGCGAGATCCGGCCGTGGGATCCGGTTGCGGGATCCGGCTGTGACGAGAAGGGGACCGGTCCGTTTCCAGGGACGGTCCCCTTCGGGGCCCCTTTCGGGGTTCCCTTCGGAGGCCCTTTTCGGGGGTGCCCTTCGAGGAACGGCTCGGGGTCCTCTCCGAGGGGGCGGCCGGCTCCCCGCCGACAGGAGGCACCCCATCGGGGGCATCCACCCCCGGAAGCAACTCGTGGGGGACGGATCCCCTTGAGGGATCAAGGGGACGAATCTCGCCGGGGTGACGAAAAAGGAGGCGTGGAATCCGGAGACCGGAGGGTGAAGGGGGCCGCCGGTGGCCAGGATGGAGACATGGGATTCCATGTCGACTCCGAGGCCGGGCGGCTCCGCCGTGTCATCCTGCACCGGCCCGATCTCGAGCTCAAAAGGCTCACCCCCAGCAACAAGGACGAGCTGCTCTTCGACGACGTGCTGTGGGTGCGCCGGGCACGTGCCGAGCACGACGGGTTCGCCGATGTGCTGCGCGATCGCGGGGTCGTCGTGCACCTCTTCGGCGACCTGCTGGCCGAGACGCTGGAGAACCCCTCGGCCCGGTCGCTCGTCCTGGACCGCGTCTTCGACGAGAAGGAGTACGGGCCGCTCGCCACCGACCACCTCCGGGCCACGTTCGAACCCCTGCCCTCCCGCGAGCTGGTCGAGGTCCTGGTCGGCGGCATGACCAAGCGGGAGTTCCTCGAGGCCCACTCCGAGCCGACGTCCGTGCGGTTCCACGTCATGGACCTGGACGACTTCCTGATCCCCCCGCTGCCCAACCACCTCTTCACCCGCGACACCTCCGCCTGGATCTACGACGGCGTGTCCATCAACGCGATGCGCTGGCCCGCCCGGCAGCGGGAGACCGTGCACTTCGAGGCGATCTACCGCTACCACCCCCTCTTCCGGAATGAGAAGTTCCACATCTGGTCCGAGGGGCAGTCCGACTACCCGTCGACCATCGAGGGCGGCGACGTCCTGGTGATCGGCAACGGCGCCGTGCTCATCGGCATGAGCGAGCGGACCACCCCGCAGGCCGTGGAGATGCTCGCGTACAAGCTGTTCGCCGCCGGATCGGCCCGCACGATCGTCGCGCTCGACATGCCCAAGCGGCGCGCCGTCATGCACCTCGACACCGTGATGACCATGATCGACGGCGACACCTTCACCCAGTACGCCGGGCTCGGCATGCTCCGCTCCTACACCATCGAACCGGGCGTCGGCGACAAGGACCTGAAGGTCACCGACCACCCGCCGGAGCACATGCACCGCGCGATCGCCGCCGCCCTCGGACTGAGCGAGATCCGGGTCCTCACCGCCACCCAGGACGTGCACTCGGCCGAGCGCGAGCAGTGGGACGACGGCTGCAACGTCCTCGCCGTCGAGCCCGGCGTCGTCATCGCCTACGAACGCAACGCCACCACCAACACCCACCTGCGCAAACAGGGCATCGAGGTCATCGAGATCCCCGGCAGCGAGCTGGGCCGCGGCCGAGGCGGCCCCCGCTGCATGAGCTGCCCGGTCGAACGGGACGCGGTGGGGGGTTACTGACCCGGCCTGGGGCGGGGGTTCGCCGGCGCCGGTGACTCCGCCGTTGTGGGTGACGGGGCGGCGAGGTGCCCGGAGGGGCGATATGTCCCACCTGCCGGATTCGGCGAAACTAGCGAAAACCAAGGCCCCTGCACGATAAAATCGCAGGTCACATAGCCTGCTCCCCGCACACGCGGGGATGGCCCCTTTCATCAAGGCGGCCCGCACGCGGGCCGCGCCTGCTCCCCGCACACGCGGGGATGGCCCCACGGCACTTACTCCGCCAAGGAGTACCAGCACCTGCTCCCCGCACACGCGGGGATGGCCCCCCAGGCGCAGTACCCGGGCGCAGCCAGGCGCACTGCTCCCCGCACACGCGGGGATGGCCCCGGCCCCGGCCGGGGACGGCCGGGGCCGCTCAGCTGCTCCCCGCACACGCGGGGATGGCTCGGCGCGGGCGATCCTCGCGGAGGGCTCGGAGAGCTGCTCCCCGCACACGCGGGGATGGCCCCACGCCGTAGCTGATCCGCAACCAGGACTGCGGGCTGCTCCCCGCACACGCGGGGATGGCCCTCAGGCGGGAACATTTTCGCGCACAACGCCAACCTGCTCCCCGCACACGCGGGGATGGCCCCTGCTCCTTGAGCCACACGGTCTCGTCGCGGATCTGCTCCCCGCACACGCGGGGATGGCCCCTACGGTTCCCGTCTTGGGATCGGACAGGGTGACTGCTCCCCGCACACGCGGGGATGGCCCCTCCCAGCTGAGGGTGATCGCCTCAGGCGAGTCCTGCTCCCCGCACACGCGGGGATGGCCCCTCACCTCCGGCAACGGACAGGCCACGGGGCAACTGCTCCCCGCACACGCGGGGATGGCCCCGCTTCCTCAGTGTGATGGAGTGTTAGGAGGCTCTGCTCCCCGCACACGCGGGGATGGCCCCCACCACGAGGGGCCCACACCGACCGGTGTGGGCTGCTCCCCGCACACGCGGGGATGGCCCCCGTCCGGCAGGCTGATGTCCGCGTACCAGAGCCTGCTCCCCGCACACGTGGGGATGGCCCCCCTTCTTCGTCCTGCGGCGTCCAGCGCAGCAGCTGCTCCCCGCACACGCGGGGATGGCCCCACGATCGGCGGCGTGTGGTTTGTGGCGGTTTCCTGCTCCCCGCACATGCGGGGATGACCTGGAGCCAAAGACCGGGCAGCGTCCTCAGTGGCCGGTGCTCGCTCGACTGCTCACGTCACTGCGGTCAATGCCGCGTAGACCACGATGTTGCCCAGGTAGCCGGTGCCCTTGACGTAGTCGCCGCCGCAGGTGATCAACCGCAGTTCGGGCCGGCCGGTGCTGCCGTAGACCTTCTTGCTGGGGAACTTCTCCCTCTCGTAGAGCTCGACGGCGCGGACGGTGAACACCGCTGTCTTCCGGTCCACCCGGCTGATCTCGATGGTGGCGCCCTTGGTCAGGGCGCCGAGGTTGTAGAAGACGCCGGGGGCGCCGGTGGGGGTGTCCACGTGTCCGGCGACGATGGCGGTGCCTGCCGAGCCGGGAGTCGTGCCGTCGCCGTACCAGCCGGCGACGTCGGCCTTGTCGCGGGGCGGAGTCTGGAGCGTTCCCGCCGCATCCAGACCCAGGGGTGTCATCGGGGCGTCCACGCCGATGGCGGCGATCCGGATCCGGACCGGATCCGCTGGAGGCAGTCCACGGGTGGTGGGATGGACGGAGGGGAGGAGGGCCTGGGCCGCCGAGGGGCGCGGTGGCTTCTCGTTCTGTTCTCCGCCGAGCAGCAGCACTGCACCTGCCGCTACCGCGCAGATCAGCAGCAGCACAGCCGGGAAGGACGGACGCCGAAAAGCGCTGGTGAAGTCTCTGAGAGCCATCGCGGGGGCCTTTGCTCCACGGCGGGTGCGTTGCAACGGGCGGTGTGCGGTCCTCGGGACGGGCAGGCTCCGTGGCCGCCGGATGCCTTTTCGTTTTCGAGGTCGGTTGCATGCCCGGCCGGGCCGGGGCGGTCAGGGGGAGTCCGGGCGGTCAGGCGCGGTTGCCGTGCGGGCGACGGCGCATCCAGACCATGCTCCCGGCGGCGGCCGTGGCGAGCAGTCCACCGCTCAGGGCGAGCTTCGTGCTCATGTCCGTGTCGTCGGCCGGTCCGAAGCCGGCCCTGACCGAGCCGTACGGGGGGCGACCGACGACTCGATACGTTTCCGTGACCTTGGTGCGCGGCGGACACTTCAAAGTGATGGTGTCATTGCCCGGCTTGGTCCCTTCCGGAATCTTGAACCGGCCGGTGAGCAGCCCTTTCCGGTCGCCGAAGAGGTGGAATTCTCCGCCCACCTCCGACCAGCCCTTGCCGTAATCCGCGTCAGGGTCACAGGCTCCGGTGACGACCGTCACCGTGGAACCCGGGGAGGCATTTCCCGGGTCGATCCAGATGTCCGGGCCGTCCGCCGCGGCAGCGACCGGAGTGTGCAGTCCGAGGGCGCCGAGAGCCAGGACGATGCCCGCGCCCATGTGTGTACAACGCATGTGATTCCTCCAGCGGAACAATGTCCGGCCCCTTTGCGCGGCGCCTCTGCTGTGTTCCGCTTATGAGGCAACCGACAGTCCGTCAGTCCCGCAACCTGAGACATCGCCACATGTGTCGTCCAGTCAGGCGCCATGGGTGTTCTCTTTTGATCGCTTGTGCAGGTCATCGACGCGAAGATCGTTGACATGCATCACCCGGAGTCTCATCCCCACAACGGTGGCAGCCGGCCGGGCGACCTTGTGCGGTGCGGTCCGCCCTCAGGCAGCCGCGCCCGACGAAGGGCAGGACTGTGACAAGCCGTCGTATGGCCGACCCGTCCGGCGCTCATGCGCAGGGGAACAGGACGGAGCCGCTTGTCGAGCGGTGGAGGGGCAAAGGGCCGCTTTCCTGGAATTCACGCCTGCAGGGCATGAATGTCCGACCCCTGCTGTCCGAGCGCTCGCCTGGATCGCCTGTTCCGTCGGGGTTCGCGTCCGCAGAGCGTGAAAGGCTTCTCCGGTGCACTGCGCGGAGTCCCGTGCAGTGCACCATCGCGAGGGGAGCCGCAGGAAACTCAATGCCCGGAGGATTTCCGGAACCGGCACCGGAATCGGGCGCCCCGCGCCTTCGGGAATGTCCCGTCACTCCGCCAGTTCGGTTTCCACCGTGCCGAGGCCGTGGGTGGTCTGGGCGCCCACTCCCGCGAGGTCCGCGTAGACGGTGAGGGCCGTGAACAGCGGGGCCGCTTCGGTGCGGTGCGTGCCGGTGAGCGTGTATTCGACGTGGCCGGTGAAGGTGATGCGTGGGCTTCTGTCGGGGGCGAGCCGGTGGGTGCCCGACTGGATGTCGATCGAGGCGATGGACACGGTGTCCAGGAGGAGTTTCTGCTCGGACTCGGTGAAGTGCGTGGGAGCCGGGGCGTAGGTGTTCCAACGGCGGATCAGGCCGTTGTAGAGCAGCGTCGGGTCGGGCAGGGGGTACCAGCGGCCGGTGCGGGCGAAGTAGGTGGGGGAGCGGAAGGCGATCAGGGCGCGGCGGGCCGGTGGCAGATGACGCAGGGCGGGGTAGGGGACGAGGTCTTCGCGGGCGTCGACGAGGTGGAAGAACTGGGAGCCGAAGCGGAGACGGTCGCCGATGCGCCGGTCGAGCCGGGGGCGGTCGGTGTCGGTGAGCCAGCCGATGCGGAGCAGGGCCCGGCCGTGGCCCAGGTCCATCAGGGGGGTGACGCTGTAGGGCTTGGTCTGGGCGTGGTGGTCGCCGTCGGCCGGTTCGACGAGGGCGGCGGTGGCCGCGTGCAGATGGGCGGGGGAGACGGGACCTGCGGTCTCGGGGCGTTCCGCGGCGAGGGTGAGGGTCCAGCGTGAGGGCATCAGGCTTCCGGGGCGGGTCCGGGAGGGGCGGAGAGGCCGCGGGCCAGGGCGCGGCATCCGGTGGGGTTTCCGTGCGCGTCGCGGACGACGAGGGCCGGTACCAGAAGGTCGTCGCGGTCGGGGCAGGCGTTGGCGACGAGGCGGGAGACAGTGTGCCGGGTGCCGGCCGTGGAGGAGGGCGGGTTCCCGGCCCGGCCGTGGTCGAGGCGCAGGAGCGGGAGGCGTGTGCCGGGGACGACGCCTGCGGGACGGTGCTCCTCGGCGGGGCGGGCC
>NZ_MUME01000200.1 GCF_002155915.1 Streptomyces thermovulgaris
CCGGGGTGGGATGGCCGGGCCCGGCCATCCCACCCCGGGCTGGTGGGACGGGCTGGTCGGGCCGGGCCGGGCGCTGGACACCGACCGGTGGTTCGTCGTCGCCCCGAACGTGCTGGGCGGCTGCCAGGGCAGTACGGGACCGGCCTCGCTGCGGCCCGACGGAACGAGGCGCTGGGGCGGGTCCTTCCCGTTCCTCACCCAGCGGGATCAGGTGGCGGCCGAGCGGGACCTGGCGGACGCGCTGGGCATCGAGAAGTGGGCCCTGGTGGTCGGCGGCTCGATGGGCGGGATGCGGGCCCTGGAGTGGGCGGTGTCGTACCCGGAGCGCACGGGTGCCCTGCTGCTGCTCGCCACGACGGCGGCGGCGAGCGCGGAGCAGATCGCCTGGGCGAGCATTCAGCTGCACGCCATCCGCAGCGACCCGCACTGGCGCGGCGGCGACTACCACGACACCGGCTCCGGGCCGCACGCCGGCCTGGGGCTGGCCCGCCGTCTGGCCCATGTCACCTACCGCAGCGAGGCCGAGCTCCAGCTCCGCTTCGGCCGTGTCCCGCAGGGCACGGAGCACCCGTGGTACGGCGGCCGCTACCAGGTGGAGTCCTATCTCGACCATCACGCGGACAAGCTGATACGCCGGTTCGACGCGGCCAGCTATGTGGTGCTGACCGAGGCGATGAACGCCCACGACGTGGGGCGCGGCCGGGGCGGGGTGCGCGCCGCCCTGCGCCGGGTGAGCGCTCCCGCGCTGGTGGCCGGAGTCGACTCCGACCGTCTCTACCCGCTCTCCCAGCAGGAGGAGCTGGCCGCGGGCATCCCGGGCGCCGACCGTCTGCGGGTGATCGAGTCGCCGTACGGCCACGACGGCTTCCTCCTGGAGACGGAGCAGGTGGGACGGCTGGTCCGGGAGCTGCTGGGGGCGGGCTGAGCCGCGATGTCAGTGGTGTGCGGCAGGATCGAGGGGCCATGACGGCGTGCTCCTCGTGCCGGCACGGGGCGGCGCGAGGAGCACGCCGGGCGATTGCCGGAAGACGCGAGAAGAGCGCGAGGAGAACGCGGTGCCGGCCGGGGAACGGCCCGGCCGGCGCCGGCGCGAGGAGCGCGCGGAGAAAGAGCGAGGAGCAGCCCCATGTCCGCCGTCGCACCGTCCTTCGAGCTGCTGCCGGGTGCCGACGACTCTCCCGTGATCCTGCATGTGCCGCACTCGGCGCGGGAGATACCGGCCGATGTGCGGGCGGGGATCGTGCTGGACGACGCGGCGCTGGAGCGGGAGCTGGACCACATCACCGATGCGCACACCGCGCGGATCGCCGAGGTGGCGGCCGGTCTTGCGGCCGTCACCCCGTGGCGGTTCGTGAACCGGCTGTCGCGGCTGGTGGTGGATCCGGAGCGGTTCCCGGACGAGCGGGAGGAGATGCTCGCCGTCGGGATGGGCGCGGTGTACACGCGGACCACGCACCGGCAGGTGCTGCGGCCGGCGGACACCGATCCCGAACCGCTGCTCGAGCGGTACTTCCGGCCGTACGCCGAGGCCATGACGGAGGCGGTGGCCGGCCGGCTGGCCGCGACCGGCCGGGCCGTGGTCGTCGACGTGCACTCCTACCCGAGCGCCGCGCTGCCCTACGAGCTGCACGGCGAGGGGCCCCGGCCGCCCGTGTGCCTGGGCACCGACGCCTTCCACACGCCGCCGGAGCTGACCGGGCTGGCCCGCAAGGCGTTCGAGCCGTGCGGGGGGACGGGGCTGAACAGCCCGTTCAGCGGAACGTACGTCCCGCTGAGGTTCTACGGGAGCGACGCCCGTGTCCACGCCCTGATGGTGGAGATCCGCCGGGACCTGTACATGACCGAACCGGGCGGTCCCGCGGGCCCCGGGCTGGACCGGCTCGGGGAGGCGCTGGCCGCCCTCGTCGACGGCCTGAGCCGCTGACCCCGGCCCCGGCCGGAGGAACCGGTCGCCGACCGCTGCCCCGGCGGTGCGGTCAGGCCCGCAGCCACTCCGTGACCACGACCTCCCCGCCGGTGTGCAGCCGCAGCGCGAACGGGCCGGCGGGCGGTGTGCCGGTCAGAAAGCGCCCCAGCTCGTCGGCGGTGAGCGAGGTCCCCGGCTGCGGGCCGCCCAGCACCTCGATGCGGGCCGGCTGGGGCGGCAGCACCTGTCCCGTCAGGCCCTCCCCGGTGACCTCGACGTCCACGGTCAGCTCACCGGCCTGGAAGGTCAGCATCCGCGGGGTGTCCGTCGCGCCCCGGACCGGCAGGGCGTCGACGAGCGAGTCGAAGGTCAGCTCGGCGACACGGGCGTCCAGGTCGTGCAACGCGTAGGCGTCGACGGCCAGTTGGAGCAGATGGTCCGGGACGGGGTCGAGGACGGCCGCGGCCTGCCGCAGCTCCTGCTCCAGCGGGTCCTCGTCCCACGGTCCCCCGCCCGGCTCGTCGGGGCAGGGGTTCTCCCGGCAGTTCCCGCGGTCGTTCATGTCGCCCCCCGTGCGTCGAGTCGTGCGCGCAGGCGCCGCAGACAGCGCTGGCGCAGAGGTCCGATACTGCCCACGGCGATTCCCAGTGCGGCGGACACCTCCTGGTAGCTGGGCGGCGGCGAGGCGATCAGCACACGCAGCAACTGGCGGCAGCGGTCGCCGAGTTTCTCGAACTCCTGCCACAGCCTGCGGATCCGCTCGCTCTGGGCGGCGGCCTCCTCGGAGTCGAGCAGCGACTGCTCCGGGGTGCCCTCCTCGCTCACCCGGTCCAGCAGCTGCGGATCGTCCGTCACCGTCAGCCGGCTCAGGCTCCGCAGCGTCTTCAGGCACTCGTTGCGCGCGGTGCTCGCCAGCCACGAGCCCACCTTGTCGGGTTCCCGGATCCGCCCGAGATGCTGGGCGAAGCGGAACCAGACGGTCTGGTACACCTCGTGCCCGTCGGCGTCGGAGAGCCGGTGTGCGCGCACGACGGACCACACCAGCGGGCTGAGCCCCTCCACCAGCGCCTTCCAGGCCGCCGCGTCACCGTCGACGGCGGATCGGACAAGCGCGCCGACATCTGCACGGTCCACGACCTCACCCCTCGGATACGGCATGTCATGGTACGCCGCGGAGGGGAGGGTTCCGGCCCTCATGACGCCGGAGCGGGACGCGTGACGGGGACGGGGCGCCAGGTGGGCGGGCGCAGTGCCGGCACACGCGCCCCGCGCACGTCGACGTACTCGGTGGTGGCCTCGAGCAGTTGACGGCGGGCCGCACGCGGGTCGCGCTCCTTGTGCGCCGTCATGTGGGCGGCGATCATGCCGGCGGCGACGGGGGTGGCGAAGGAGGTCCCGCTCCACTGCGCGTACCCGTCGAACATCACCTGGTCCGGCTTGGCAAAGGTGGCCTCCCGCTCCTCGCTGAGCACACCGGTGTGGCGCGGGAACTGGCAGGTGCAGGCGTAGCCGGAGCCGTACCGGCAGGCGTCGTAGGTGGAGTGCTGGTAGACGTACGGCACGGGCGTCTCGAAACCGGTGAGGGTGCTGGTCAGCCGCTCGCCGGGGGCGTACGCCCTCACCCAGGGGCCGTGGTTGCTGAAGCAGGCGCCGTGTTCGCCGTCGCTGCGCAGGGCGCCGACGGACAGGACGCAGTCGGCGTACTCGGGCAGACCGGCGTAGGCGGCGGGCCAGAACGGCGTGGCGCTGCCGTTGTTGCCGGCGGCCGCCACCAGAAGGGTGCCCCGGGCGCGCAGTTCCCGCATGAAGGCGTCGACGCCGAGCAGGCCGTCGGTGCGGCCGTTGGAGGTGCCGGCGGACAGGCTGATGATGTCGGGCCAGCCGTCGGTGTCGACGGCCTCGAAGAGCTTGTTGCCGAACTCGTGCTCCAGGACGGCGCCGGCGTTGCTGAGGGTGCCGCGCACGGTGATGTCGGTGTTGGGGGCGACGGCCGCGACGAGTCCCGCGATGAACGTGCCGTGGCCGACGTACTGCCGCAGGACTCCGGCGTCGTCGGTCTCCCGCGCCTCGGCGTCGCCCCGGACGCGGGACAGCAGGGGGACCGAGCGGTGGTCGTGCGTGAGGCCGGTGTCGACGACGAGGACGCCGACGGCGGTGTCCGCGTCGTAGGCGGTGCCGGCGGGCGCCGGGTTGGTGCCCCGGGTGCGCGGGGCGGGCACGGGCTCGTCGCCGGGGCAGGCGTTGACCGCGATGGACACCACGTGGTTGCGGCCGACCAGCTTCCGTCCGGCCCGGTCCTCGTGCGCGCGCAGGGCGCGCAGCGCCTGGGTGACGGCGCGGTCGCCGTCGCGGCCGCCCTCGCCCGGGTCGCCGACCCGGATCCGGGTGACACCGGTGCGGTTGGTCTCGGGGCTCGCCCGGCGCACGCGGTCGGCCGGCAGCCCGGCCACCCCGGTGAAGTGCGCACGGACGGTGTCCTCGACGAGGCGGGCCTCCTCGCCGTCCCGGGCGAGGACGACGCCCTTCTCGTAGAGGAACTCGGCCGAGTCGTCCGGCCCCATCGCCAGCGGCACGTCCGGCATCGAGCGCTGGATCTGGTCGAACTGCTCACGGAATCGCTGGGGCGCCACGGCGTGTCCTCCCAAGGGTGCGGTGGTTCGACAATCAGAGCCGCGCGGATCGGCTTTGATACATCGTCAGGACCGCTCGGCGCGGTTACAGGGCCGCCACCGGGCCACTACCATCCGACGCGTGACAGCCGGAAGCGCCTCGGTCCTGGACCTGCTGCCCATGGTGTTCGCCGCTCCCAACGAGGCCCTGGCGCGGGCCCGGCAGCTGCTCGACACCGATCCGCCGCCGCTGCACGCCTCCGTCGCCCACCAGGTGATCGGCATCTGGCAGCGGGACTTCGGCGATCTGCGTCTGGCCCTGCGGCATCTGCGGCGTGCCCGGGACCTGGCGGCGCAGGCGGACTCGGCCGAGCGGGAGGCCGACGTCCTGGCCACGCTCGGGGTCGCACTGGTGCACGCGGGGCGCACTCGGCAGGGGCTGGCGGCGTTCGAGCGCGGGGTCGCGCGCGGGACGGGGCACACCCGGGCGCGAGTGCTGTACCGGCGGGCGTACGTGTGGTGGGTGCTGGGCCGGCACCGCGAGGCACTGGAGGACGTACGGCGGGCGATTCCCGTGCTGCGGCAGGCCGGCGACGTGATCTGGACGGCGCGGGCGCTGACGCTGCGGGCCACCGTGCACCTGGCGCTGGGCGCGGTGGAGCGGGCGAACGCCGACTTCGCCGCGGCGCAGGCGCTGTGGGACACCACCGGCCAGGAGCACGACAAGGCCGACGCCGTGGAGAGCCGGGGCCTGGCCGCGTTCCGGGAGGGCGACATCCCGGCGGCCCTGCGGCTGCTCGACGAGGCCGCCGAACGGTACGCCGCGCTCGGCACGCCCACCTTCATGCTCACCATCCGGCGCTGCGAGGTCCTGATGGCCGCCGGGCTCGCCCCGGAGGCGCTGGCCGAGGCGGACGCGGCGCTCGCCGAACTGGACGGCATCGGCGGCCAGCCGACCCGCAGGGCGGAGCTGCTGCTGGCCGCGGCGCGTGCCGCGCGGCTGGCGGGCGACCCGCACACCGCGATCACGCGCGCCGCGGCGGCCGTACGGCTGTTCGCCGGTCAGCAGCGCGCCTGGTGGGAGGCGCACGCCCGGCTGGTGCTGCTCGAGGCGCGGGCGGCCACCGGGCGCCGCTCGGGGCGGCTGGTGGCGGACGCGGCCGCGCTGGCCGAGCGGCTGGCCGGCTTCGGCTCGCCGTCCGCGCCGGAGGCGTCGCTGCTGGCGGGGCGGATCGCGCTCGCCCTGGGCCGGCGGGCGGACGCCGAGAGGCATCTGTCGGCCGCCGCGCGCGGCCGCCGCAGCGGGCCGCCGCTCGCCCGGATCACGGGGTGGGCGGCGCAGGCGCTGCGGGCGCGGGCGGCCGGCTCGGTGCGGGGTGTGCTGGAGGCGTGCCGGCGCGGACTGGAGGTGCTCGACGACCACCGGATGACGCTGGGCGCCTCGGAGCTGCGTGCCCGGGCCACCGCGCAGGGCGCCGAACTGGCCGCGCTCGCCCAGGAGGCCGCGCTCGCCTCCGGCCGGCCGCGGCGGCTGCTGGTG
The DNA here is from genome assembly GCF_002155915.1 of Streptomyces thermovulgaris. GTDB lineage: Bacteria > Actinomycetota > Actinomycetes > Streptomycetales > Streptomycetaceae > Streptomyces > Streptomyces thermovulgaris. The sequence goes on from NZ_MUME01000200.1 coordinate 6,056, forward strand.
TGGAGCGAGCGCTGGCCTCCTGGGCG
>NZ_MUME01000201.1 GCF_002155915.1 Streptomyces thermovulgaris
GGGGCGCTCGGGGCGCTCGGGACTCTTGTCCATCAGGTCTCCCTTCGCAGCGAGACCAGGTCGGACAGCTCGCGGTCGGTCAGTTCGGTGAGGGCCGACTCGCCGGAGCCGAGGATCGCGTCGGCCAGGGCGCGCTTGGCGGCGAGCATCTCGGCGATGCGGTCCTCGACGGTGCCCTCGGCGATCAGACGGTGGACCTGGACCGGCTGGGTCTGGCCGATGCGGTGGGCGCGGTCGGTGGCCTGTTCCTCGACCGCCGGGTTCCACCAGCGGTCGAAGTGGACGACATGGCCCGCGCGGGTGAGGTTCAGGCCGGTGCCGGCCGCCTTCAGGGAGAGGACGAGGACCGGGGTGGCGCCGCTCTGGAAGCGGTCCACCATGCGCTCGCGCTCCGGGACGGGCGTGCCGCCGTGGAGGAGGTCGACGGGGATCGCGCGGGCGCCGAGGTGGGAGGTGATCAGGCGGGCCATGGCGACGTACTGGGTGAAGACCAGGACCGAGCCGTCCTCGGCGAGCACGGTGTCCAGCAGCTCGTCCAGCAGGGCGAGTTTGCCGGAGCGGGCCGCCAGGCGGTCGCCGCCGCCCGGCGGGGGCTCCTCCTTGAGGTACAGGGCCGGGTGGTCGCAGATCTGCTTCAGCGAGGTGAGCAGTTTCAGGACCAGTCCGCGCCGGGCCATGCCCTCGGCCGCCTCGATGGCGTGCATCGACTCGCGCACCACCGCCTCGTACAGCGCGGCCTGTTCCCGGGTGAGCGGCACCGGGTGGTCGGTCTCGGTCCTGGGCGGGAGTTCGGGGACGATGCCGGGGTCGGACTTGCGGCGGCGCAGCAGGAACGGGCGCACCAGCCGGGCCAGGCGCCGGGCGGTCTCGTCGTTCCCGGCGGCCGTGCCGGCCTCCGCGGCGCGTGCGTACCGGGCGCGGAAGGACTTCAGCGGGCCGAGGAGTCCGGGGGTGGTCCAGTCGAGGAGGGCCCACAGCTCGGAGAGGTTGTTCTCCACGGGGGTGCCGGTGAGGGCCACGCGCGCGGGGGACGGGATCGTGCGCAGCGCCCTGGCGGTCGCCGAACAGGGGTTCTTGATGTGCTGGGCCTCGTCGGCGACGACCATGCCCCAGGGCTGTCCGGCCAGCAGGGGTGCCGTCGACCGCATGGTGCCGTACGTGGTGAGCACGAAGCCGCCGTCGAGGCCGTCCAGGGTGCGGCCCGGTCCGTGGAAGCGGCGGACGGGGACGCCGGGCGCGAACCGGTTGATCTCCCGCTGCCAGTTGCCCAGCAGGGAGGCGGGGCAGACCACCAGGGTCGGTTCGCTGCGCGCCCGCTTCAGGTGCAGGGCGATGACGGTGACCGTCTTGCCCAGGCCCATGTCGTCGGCGAGGCAGCCGCCGAGGCCGAGGGAGGTCATGAGGTCGAGCCAGGCCAGGCCGCGCAGCTGGTAGTCGCGCAGGGTGGCGGCGAGGCCCGGCGGCGGCTCGGCGGGCCGTACGCCGGCGGTGATCCGGTCCCGCAGGGCCGCCAGCGCGCCGGCCGGCACCGCCTCCACCGTCTCGCCGTCGACCTCCGCGGTGCCGGTGAGGGCGACGGACAGCGCGTCGACCGGGTCGAGCAGACCCAGGTCGCGTCTGCGGGCCTTGCGGACGAGGGCGGGGTCGACGAGCACCCAGCGGTCCCGCAGCCGCACCACCGGGCGGTGCGCCTCGGCGAGGGCGTCCATCTCGGCGTCGGTGAGCGGGTCGTCGCCGAGCGCCAGCTGCCACTGGAACCGCAGCAGGTTCTCGCTCGCGAGGAAGTCCGTGCCGTCGGCCGCGGAGCCGGGCGCGGGCCGCACCACCGCGGTCGCGGTGAGGTCCTGCGCCAGGTCGCGCGGCCAGTGCACGGCGACCCCGGCCGCGGCGAGCCGGGGCGCGGCCTCGCCGAGCAGTTCGCCCACCTCGTCCTCGGACAGGGCGAGCACATCGGGCACGTCCTGCGCGCAGAGCCGGTCCAGCGGCGGCCAGACGCGGGCCGCGCGCCGCAGGGCCAGGGCGGCGTCCACACGTGCGCGGGGGCCGAACACCGCGTCGGCCTCCCCCGCCCACAGGGCTGCCGCGTCGGTCACGAGAGTGGGGTCGGCGAGGCTGTGCACCTGGACGACCGCCGCTCCGGCGGCGCGCACCGCGCCTCCGCCGCCGTCCTGGCCGTCCCGGCTGTCCTGCCTGTCCTGGTCGTCCCGGCTGTCGAAGAGGTCGTACGCCGACAGGTCCAGCCGCAGGGAGATCCGTACGCCCGCGTCCATGCCGGCGGCGACCTCGGCGGCCCAGTCGTGGGCGTGCGGCAGATGCTGCGGCCGGCGGTCGGCGAAGGGCTTTCCGCAGGTGTGGGGTGCGGCCGGGGTGCGGGGCAGGGTGTCGGCGACCGCGTCGAGGAAGGCGCGCAGCAGGGCCTCCGGCTCGGGCAGCCGGAGGGGGCCCGGGCCGGGCAGGGGGACCGCGTGGCCCTCGTACGGCAGGGCGGCGGCGATCGCACGCAGATGGGCGATGTCGTCCGGGTCGAGGGGACCCGCCCGCCAGGCGTCGTGCGCGGTGGCGGTCAGGCCGGGCAGCAGCCGTCCGCGGGCGACGAGCCGCAGGGCGTGCAGGGCGGCGGCGCCCCAGCAGACGGTGGCGGGATGGGCCGCCGGGTCGTGCCGGGCCCGTACGAGGTGGGGCAGCGCCTCCTCGACCGGCAGCGACAGCGCGGGAACGCTTCCGCGGCGGACGCCCGCCCCGTGGCGCCGTACGACGGTCAGCTCCGTGTGCGTGGGACGGTGCCCGGCGGGGCCGTCGGCCGGCCACACCGTGCCGTCCGGGTCCCAGAGGGCGAGGCGTCCCTCGCGCGGCAGGGGCGCGGGCAGGAACACGGCGGCGAGCCGCACGGGCAGGCCGTCCGCCGTCCCGTCCGCCCGGTCCGTGCGCGCCACGGCCGTGTCGCCCATCCGTCCTGTCGCCTCCCGCCCACCGGTCGCGTCCGTCGAGTCGGCCGCCCTCGACAATACGGGCGGGGTCCGACAACCGGTCCCGGCGACGGCCGGTCCTCCTCGGCCGGGCCCGCAGAGCACGCCGAGCATGCCCGTCGGAGCACATCTGGCCGGCGGGACGCGGTCCGTCCGTCAGGGCGCGGCACGGTCCCGCCCGCAGGGCGCGGTCCGTCCGCCGGGGCGGGTCCGCTGCTTCGAGCACGGTCCGTGCGTCAGGGCACCGTCTGGGAGACGACGTAGACCATCGGCAGGTCCGGGTCGGACATGTCGACGACGACGTCCTGGGTGGGAGCGGGGTTCTTCTGCTCGTGCGTGAGCCCCCACCAGGGACCCAGGCCCGTGAATTTCCAGCCGGTGATCCTCTGGTCACGGGCGTTGATGGTGATGTCGTCCTTCTTGAGGTCGCCCCGGTTGACCCCCATGGCCTCGAGGAAGGTGTCCAGGCCGGCCTGGGTGGTCCGGAACTGGACGTAGAGGCGGCTGGTCTTCCAGTTGTTCGTCTCGTACGAGGCGACCCGGTCCGCCGGGTGCGGTATCGGCACCTGGTAGAGACGGCGCTGGACCCTGGCCGGATAGGTGGGGGTGAGGCCGGTCGCCGAGTACTTGGCCTCCTTGTCCTTGCCGCTGTCGCGGCTCTGGTTGGCCGAGATCACCAGGTACCCGGCGGGGATGCCGATCAGCAGCACGATGATCAGCAGGGTGAGGGCCCTGCGGCGGATCCGGTGGAAGCGGTCCTCGACGGGCGGAGGCGGCGGTACGCCCGGAGACGCCGTCTGACGGGGCAGCGACGTCGTCACAGGGCCTCCTTGGCCGCCCGTCGGGCCTCCGCGTACCGCTCGTAGCGCTCGTACCGCTCGACCCGGCGCCGCTTGGCGCGCCGGAAGCGGCGGGCGACCAGCCGGGCGAGGTCGGCGGCGCCGACCATGCCGGCCTCGGGGCCCAGCTGGGCACGGGTGATACGGGCCTCGGGCCGGTAGCCGCGGCCGGTGAGGTGACGCCTGAAGGCGTCCCGGGCGGGGGCGATCAGCAGGTCGTCGGCCGCGGAGACACCGCCGCCGATGACGAAGCAGGACGGGTCGAGGGCGGCGGCGAGGTTGGCGATGCCGACACCGAGCCACTGGCCGATGTCCTCGAGCAGCTCGACGCACATGGCGTCGCCCTCGCGGGCCAGCTCGGTGATCACCGGGCCGGTGATGGCGGAGATGTCCCCCTTGACGCGCTCGATGATCCCGTAGGCGACCGGGGAGTCGGCCGCGGCCAGCTCGCGTGCCTCGCGCACCAGGGCGTTGCCGGAGCTGTACTGCTCCCAGCAGCCCCGGTTGCCGCACGGGCAGCGGTGGCCGCCGGGCACGACCTGCATGTGGCCGAACTCACCGGCGACGCCGTACTTGCCGCGCTTGACCTGGCCGCCTTCCAGGATGGCGCCGCCGATGCCGGTGCCCAGCGTGATCATGACGAGGTGGTCCTCGCCCCGGCCCGCGCCGAAGCGCCACTCGGCCCAGGCGGCGGCGTTGGCGTCGTTGTCGACCAGGACCGGCACGGACAGACGGTCGGAGAGACGGTCGCGCAGCGGCTCGTTGCGCCAGGACAGGTGGGGCGCGAACAGGATGCGGTTGCGGTCGGCGTCGACCCAGCCGGCCGCACCGATGCCGACCGCGTGCACGTCGTGCCGGTCGGACAGGTCCAGGACCAGTTCGACGATGGTGTCCTCGACGACCTTCGGGCTCTTGGACTTGTCCGGGGTCTCCGTGCGGAGCCTCTCCAGGATGTTGCCGTCGGCGTCGACGACGCCCGCCATCACCTTGGTGCCGCCGATGTCGATGCCCACCGTGGGCACCCGGGGTGCGGTCAGGTGGGAGCGACGTTCCCGGGTGCCCACAGTCCGCAGTACGGGGGCACGACGGGAGCCGATGGGGGCGGTGAGGTCGCGATAGGTGCTCATCGGGGCAGATTCTGCCGCACGGCCGATAACGGTACTGTACGGGGGAGCGGAGGGGTGGGCACCGGTTCCCGGCGTCTGCGGGCCGCTCTCCCCGATGGCGGGTGACGCAGGTCGTCGGGCCTGTCACCGCCTGTCGCCCGCCGGGTCGGCCCTTCGGAAACCTCCCGTCGTACGCGGATCCGCGGTCCGCTGTGCCCCGTTCCGGTGAGACGGAACCGGAACCGAACCGGGACTGAAGCAGGACGAAAACGAAACGAAAGCGCAACGAGAGCGCGCGGGAGCAGGGGGCTGCCTCTCTCCCCCCTCGCCCGGTCCGCGTCCCTGCGGGTCGCGGGTGACCAGGACGGCCCCCGGACTCCGCCGCACCAGGGCTCCGCCTCCGCGCCACCGCCGCACTCTCCGGGGGCCGGGCGCCCTCACAGCGGCTTTGCCCCTCCACAGCGGCATTCGGACACGGATTCGAGAGCGGCGAGGGTTCCGCCGACCGGCGGTCACCCTGTTGCCGGACACCTGGCTCCACGGCTCCACGACCGGGAGTCACGACGGGCCGCGCCGCTCCGGACAGGGGGAGCCCCCTCCTGGCCACGTGGCACCCGCCGCGGACGCGCGCCAGCCGTCACGGACATGCGACGACCGCCCTCCCGGCGGCCGCCCTCCGCCCCGGCACGATCACATGACCGCGATCACATGACCGCGATCGCATGATCACGCGGTCAGGACCGCACGAGCAGCTGGCAGGTCAGGACCGCACGAGCAGCTGGAACTCGAAGGAGTAGCGCGACGGCCGGTAGGTGTGGGTGCCGAACTCCACCGCACGACCGGTGTCGTCGAAGGTGACGCGCTGCATGGTGAGCAGCGGTGCGCCCTTCGCCTCGCCGAGCCGCTCGGCCTCGACGGGAGTGGCGGCACGGGCGCCGATGGACTGACGGGCGCTGTGCAGGGTGATCCCGGCGGCACGCATCAGCCGGTACAGACCGGTGGCCTCCAGCTGCCCGGTGTCCAGGTCGAGCAGACCGAGCGGAAGGTAGTTGGCGAGGTACGCCATCGGCTCGCCGTGCGCGAGGCGCAGCCGCTCGATGTGGTGCACCTCCTCGCCCTCGGCCACCCCGAGGGCGGCGGCGACCTCGCCGGAGGCGGGGACGATCGTGTTGACCAGGACCCTGGTCGTCGGACGCTGCCCCGCGGCCTCCAAGTCGTCGTAGAGACTGCTCAGTTCGAGCGGGCGCCGGACCTTGCTGTGCACGACCTGCGTGCCGACGCCGCGGCGGCGCACCAGGAGTCCCTTGTCGACGAGCGACTGGATGGCCTGGCGGACGGTGGGCCGGGACAGGCCGAGCCGCGCGGCGAGCTCGATCTCGTTGCCCAGCAGGCTGCCGGGAGGAAGAGTGCCCTGCTCGATCGCGGACTCGAGCTGCTGAGCCAGCTGGAAGTACAGCGGCACCGGGGAGCTCCGGTCCACACTGAGCTCGAGCGAGGCAGTAGGGTCCACTTCTGGTTTCGGCACGGCCCGAGCGTAATCCCACCACTGGTGGACGGGAAGCCGCCTGGTTCGATTGTCCTGACATACTGATTGACAGCGTGCGGGCTCCACCTCCACTTTGTTTCCATGCGCATCGGGGTCATCGGTACGGGCCGCATTGGAACTGTTCATGCAATTACGCTCAGCCGTCATTACGAGGTCGGATCACTGATCCTCACGGACGCCGATACGGCGCGGGCGCAGGAGCTGGCCCACCGGCTGGGCGAGACGGTGGCGCCGAGCGTGGACGAGGTCTTCAAGTGGGGTGTGGACGCCGTGGTGATCACCACGGCGACCTCCGCCCACGCCGAACTGATCAGCCGGGCGGCGCGGTCGGGGCTGCCGGTGTTCTGCGAGAAGCCGATCGCGCTGGACCTGCCGGGCACGGTGCACGCGATCGAAGAGGTGGAGGCGGCGGGGACGATCCTCCAGATGGGCTTCCAGCGCCGTTTCGACACCGGTTACACCGGCGCCCGCGAGGCGGTGCGTTCGGGGCGGCTCGGCCGTCTGCACACGGTCCGCGCGCTCACCTCCGACCAGGCTCCGCCGCCCGCGGAGTGGCTGCCGCTGTCCGGCGGGCTGTTCCGGGACACGATGATCCACGACTTCGACATCCTGCGCTGGGTGACGGGGCGTGAGGTCTCGCATGTGTACGCGGTCGGGTCCGACGCCGGTCCCGCGATGTTCCGCGAGGCCGGTGACGTCGACACCGGTGCGGCGCTGCTCACGCTGGACGACGGCACCCTCGCCACGGTCACCGCGACCCGGCTCAACGGCGCGGGGTACGACGTCCGCATGGAACTGGCCGGGGAGCTGGACCAGATCGTGGTCGGTCTCGACGACCGTACGCCGATCGCGTCCACCGAGCCGACCGGGCCGCCGGCCGCGGACAAGCCCTGGTCCGACTTCCTGGAGCGCTTCGGCCCCTCCTACGAGGCCGAACTGCGTGCCTTCGTCGAGGTCGTGCGCGGTGAACGGCCCAACCCGTGCGACGGCCGCGAGGCCCTGCAGGCCCTGCGCATCGCCGAGGCCTGCGAGATGTCCCGCCGCGAGCGCCGCCCGGTGTACCTGGCGGAGATCCCGGGGATCCCGGGCGGGCCCCGCCGGACGGCGCTCCGCTGACAAGCCCACAGCCGTGCGACGGCCCCACAGCCGCCCCGCCGACGCCTGCGTGTCCAACAGCCTTGCGGGGCGGCCGACTTGTGTCCTGTGCGCCTGGAACACGCTCCGTACGGGCACAAGTCGACCGCCTCGCACTTGGGTTGGGCGATCCGCGCCCCGGGCCGACCGAGCCGCATCCGGCGGCCGGCCCACACCTGACGGCCGGTGCGCATCCGGCGGCCGGCCCTCGCCGGACGGCCGTCCCTCACCGGACTGCCGCCCCTCACGGACGGCCGACCGGGCATTTCGGCCGGGCCCTGATGCGCACCGGGCGGTCGATGCGAGGGAAACAGGCGCCCCCGCGTCGGGCCGGGCCGGACGGGAGGGGATCCGGACGGCGCTACCAGCGCACCGGCAGGCTCCGCCGGCCGCGGATCAGCATGCCCGGGAACCATTCGCCGGGCGGCCCGTCGAGCGCCAGGGCGGGAGCGCGCCGGAGAAGGGTGCGCAGGGCCGTGCGGGTTTCCAGACGGGCCAGAGAGGCGCCCAGGCAGTAGTGGATGCCATGGCCGAAGGCGAGGTGGCCACGGGCGTCGCGATGGATGTCGAACCGGTCGGGGGCCGCATAGCGTCCGGCGTCCCGGTTGGCGGCGGAGAGGCCGATCAGCACCGGCTCGCCCCGCTCGATGGCGATGCCCGCGATCTCCAGGGGCTGGGCGGCGTACCGGAACGTGGCGGTCTCCACGGGACCTTCGTACCGCAGCATCTCCTCGACGGCGTCGTCGATCAGATCCGGGTCCGTGCGCAGCTCCGCCAGCTGCTCCGGGTGGGTCAGCAGGGTGTGCACGCCGTTGACGATGAGGTTGACCGTCGTCTCATGGCCGGCGATGAGCAGCAGGAAGGCCATGTCGCGCAGTTCCTCGGCGGAGAGCCGGTCGCCGTCCTCGGCCGTGGTGCGGATCAGGGCACTGAGCAGATCGTCGGCCGGTCCGGCGCAGCGCTTGTCCTCGATCAGATCGGCGAGGTACACGAGGAGCCGGTCCACCGCCCGCTGCTGCGCCTCCTCGCTGGTGGGGGCGACCATCTCGTTGGACATCTCCCGGAACGCGGCCCGGTCGATCTCCGGCACGCCCAGCAGTTCGCAGATGACCGTGATCGGCAGCGGATACGCGAACGCCTCCACCAGGTCCGCGCGTCCGTGCGGCAGCATCGCGTCCAGCAGGTCGTCGGTGATCTGCTGGATCCGCGGCTCCAGTTCCTTCACCCGGCGCGCGGTGAACGCCCGCGCGACCAGCGCGCGTAAGCGCGTGTGCTGCGGCGGGTCGACGGCCAGCAGATTCCTGCCGAACACCCGTCGGCCGGCGAGGGGCGTGTCGATCGCGCTGACGTCCTTGGCCAGGCGGGGGTCGGCGAGCGCGGCGCGTGCCTCCTCGTACCCGACGACGAGCCAGCTGTCGTAGTTCGCGGGCGGTGGCAGCCGCACCCGGTGCACCGGGCCGAGTGCGCGCAGTTCGGCGTAGACGGAATGCGGATCCTCCCGGAGCTTCGCCCCGTACTCGTTCAGGTCGATCACGTCTGCCATCACCACTCCCTCCGGAGTGCGGAAAGACTCCCGGTGACCGGTCAACGCACGGGGGATCCGCAAAGTGCCGGACCGCCGCGGAGCGCCGCACCGCCGGAACCCGCCTTCAGGGCCTTCAGGTCCTCTCGGCGCCTTTCAGGGAATGTCCTGTTCGAGAAGTCCCGCGTCGTGGACGAGCAGGGCGATCTGCACGCGGTTGTTGAGGCCGAGCCGGGCGAGGATGCGGGAGACATGGGTCTTGACGGTGGCCACGCTCATGAACAGTTCGGCCGCGATCTGGGCGTTGGCCAGTCCCCGGCCGATGCGCACGGCGACCTCGCGCTCGCGGTCGTTGAGCGGGGCGAGCCGTTCCCGCGCGCGGGCGCGCCGGTCGTCGGCGGCGGCACCGGCGGCGTGCCGTATCAGCTGGCGGGTCACGGCGGGCGAGAGCACCGGGTCGCCGGCCGCGACCCGGCGTACCGCCTGCACGATCTCGGCCGGCGGGGTGTCCTTGAGGACGAACCCGGCGGCGCCCGCACGCAGGGCGCGCAGGACCTGCTCGTCGGCGTGGAAGGTGGTGAGGACGACGACCTGGGGCGCCTCGGGGCGTCCGCGCAGCTGCTCCGTCGCCGTCAGACCGTCCACGCCCGGCATCCGCACGTCCATCAGGACGACGTCCGGCCGCGTGCGGTCGACCAGGTCCTGCACCTCGCTGCCGTCGGCCGCCTCGCCGACGATCTCGATGTCGTCGGCGCCGCCCAGCATGAGGGACAGCCCTGCTCTCACCAGCGGGTCGTCGTCGACGAGAAGCAGTCGGATCGTGCTCATGGACCCACCCAACCAAAGCCCGGGCCCCGTCGACCACCCCGGGTCGGTCGCGCAGGGGGACCCGTACGGAGGGAACCGCTGATTCCGGAGGTGTGCCGCCGCCGAAGGCGTACTGCCGGTGAGTCGTCGGGGCCCGGACCGATGCCGGTGACCCCTCAGCCACCAGTCGTGTTTTCCGGATTTTTCGGATGCGGAAAAGCATGCGCACGGTTACGCTGAGCAGTCGACCGTGGCGTGCTGGCCGCCCGGTGCGCGCAGTCGGACGCGGCACCGTCGAGCGGGCGGGAGGGGGAGCAGCATGACGTACTGCAGGGTGAGCCGGGACGACATCCGGTTCGACGTGGAGAAGCTCTGCGAGAAGCGGTTCGTTCCGGCGGTCTCCGTCCAGTGCCCCAGAAGCGTCACGGTGTACCGGGTGAGGCCGAAGGGCGGATGGGGCGATGCCCTCCCCTGTTCTCAGGCGGATTCCGAGAGGTGGGACGCAGCCGCGCGCACCTGCCTCGACTCCCTCTCCCGTGCCCTGGAGGACCTGTACCGGGCCCATGGCGGCCGGAAGTGCACGGTGGACTTGCGTGCGGGCAGTCGGAGCTGGAGGGTCCTCGCCCCGCCGTTCCCCTGGCCGGGGTGGCGAAAGCGGATGGCGAAGCGGTCGGAGCAGGCCCAGCGCGCTTTCGCCGCTGCCGTGCAGCGGGCGGAGGAGGAGTACCGGCCGGTCCGGGAGGAGATCGCGCGGCGGCTGGCCGAGCACCGGGCGGAACAGGAGGCGCGGGAGCTCGCGCGCCGCAAGGAGGCGGAGCGCAGGCGCTCCGTGCTGCACACGGTCGCCGCCCAGCGGGTGTGGCTGTTCACGGTGGCCGAGGCCGGCTCACCCGTGTTCGTCCACCGGGCCGACGTACCGGCTGCCCTCGCACTGCCGGACTCCCCGGCCGAGTCCTCCCCCGAGGGCGGCCTGACGGCACGTCGGCTCGAGGAGCACCTTCTGAGGCTGGCGCGCGACAGCGACGGTCCCGTCGAGATCCGGTGGGACCGGGCGGCGCAGGCCGAGGTGGAGCGCGAGTGCCGTGCGCAGGACGTCGCCGTCTCCTTCTCGGAGTGGTGGCGCGCGGTGGCAAGGGGCGCCTGGAAGAGCACCCGTCGGGGCCCTCAGCCCTCCCTGTCCGCCCCGTTCCGGTCGTCCAGGGCGTCCAGAGCGTCCGGCTCGTCCCGGGGCGGTGGCGTCGGAGGGTCGGGATCGGGCACCTACATCGACACCTCCAGTGGCTCCGCCGGTGGCTTCGACGGCTCCGGTGGCTTCGGTGGCTTCAGCGGCTTCGGCGGTTTCGGCGGCTACTGACCGGCGCCCGGCGCACCGGTGACGGGGGGCACGGCGGACGGCGCACCGTCCCGCCGCTCCTCGCTGCCCCGGTGACATGACTGCCTCCGGCGCCATCGCTGTGCGGCAGCCGGGCCGTGCCCCGGATTCCGGCGGCAGGACCGTCGAGGGACCGCCGCGTGCACGCGCGCGGGGAGCGGTCCGGTGGGACAATCACTGTGCATGCGCGCCGCTTATGTCGAACGGCTGGGTCCGCCCGGCCTCATCCGCTACGGCGAGCTGCCCGATCCCGTGCCGGGTCCGGGCGAGGTGCTGGTGGATGTGCTGGCCACCGCGGTCGACCCGGTGGACACCCTGGTCCGCTCCGGGGTGTTCCGTACGCCGCTGCCCTTCCCGTTCGTGGTCGGACGCGACCTCGTGGGCACGGTGGCCGCTCCGGGATCCGGTTTCGCCGCGGGCGAGACGGTGTGGTGCAACAGCCTCGGCCACGACGGACGGCAGGGCGCCGCCGCCGAACGGGCCGTGGTGCCGGCCGACCGTCTCTACCGGCTGCCGCCGGGCGTGGACCCGGGGGAGGCGGTGGCCGTGTTCCATCCGGCCGCGACCGCTCACCTGGCTCTCTTCACCCACGGCGGGCTGCGGCCCGGCGAGACGGTCCTGGTCGGCGGCGCGGGCGGCAACGTGGGCGGCGCCCTGGTGGAGTTCGCGGTCCACGCACACGCGCGCGTGCTCGCCACCGCAGCACCGCGCGCCCATGCCCATGTCCGCTCCCTGGGCGCGGCCCATGTCGTGGACTACCACGCCGACGATCTCGCAGCGCGGCTGTCGGCCCTCGCCCCGGACGGTGTCGATGTGCACATCGACACCTCCGGCCGCAACGATCTCGGCACCGCGGTCGGTCTCCTCGCCCACCGCGGCCGGATCGTCGTCATGTCCGGCGCCCGGGACACACCGACTCTCCCGGTCGGCGCCCTCTACATGAAGGACGGCTCCGTGCGCGGCTTCGCCCTCTCCAACGCCACCACCGCGGAACTGGCCGACGCGGCCCGCGCTGTCAACGATCTCCTGGCGGCCGGCGCACTGCGTCCCCGCTTGGTCGAGTACCGGCCCCTGAGTGCGACGGCCCGGGTGCACCGCCGCATGGAGCAGGGGGAACTGCACGGCCGGCGCGTGGTGCTGCGCCCCTGAACCGCCCACCGCCCCTCGGGCGCACATGACACGTCGGCGGTGCGGGCCGCGGACTGCTCCGCGGTCACCCCCAGGGAAGCCGCCCCCGCACCTCGAAGCCCCCGTCGGGCGTCGGGCCGTGCTCCAGGGTGCCGCCGGCCAGGACGGCACGCTGGGTCAGGCCGATCAGGCCCTGGCCGGAGCCGGGGACGT
>NZ_MUME01000202.1 GCF_002155915.1 Streptomyces thermovulgaris
CGGTGCCCTGTTCACCATGCAGTTCCAGGGCACCGGCACGATCGTCGTCAAGACGCACGGCAAGCCCGTCGTCCTGCCCGTGACACCGACGACGTTCGTCGACTCCAACGCCGTCGTCGCCTGGTCGGCCGCCGCCCAGGTGATCGTCTCCAGCCAGGTGCGCATGCGCCGCGGCGCCTACCCCGGCGCCACCGGAGAGGGCGTCAACCTCCAGTTCCGGGCCGCCCCCGGCAACTTCGTCGTCGTCCAGCCCTACGAGGTCTGATAGGGAGCCCGTCATGAACCAGCCGCCCGCGGGCTACGCCCCCGCACCTGTCACCGCCCGCATGGAGAACCACGGCAGCCACATGCTGAAGGTCGCCATGCAGACCGGAAACGACCTCTTCGCGCGCGCGGGGTCGATGGTCGCCTACGAGGGCTTCATCCAGTACGAGCCCAACCCGGCCGCCGTGCGCCAGATCGCACGCGACTGGATCACCGGCGAGGGCGCCCCGCTGATGAGGTGCTCCGGCGACGGACTGCTCTACCTCGCCGACTACGGGGCCGACGTCGTCGTCATCAACCTGGCCGGTGACGCCATCTCCGTCAACGCCACCAACCTGCTGGCCTTCGACGCCCATCTGACCTGGGGCGTCGAACGGGTCAAGGGACTGGCGAAGTTCGCCGGGCAGGGCCTGTGGAACACCACGATCTCCGGTCAGGGCTGGGTCGCGCTGACCTCCCGGGGCGAACCGATCGTCGTCGACTGCGGCGACGGGGAGGACGAGACCCATGTCGACCCGGACGCGCTCGTCGCCTGGTCGCCGAACCTGAAGGTGAGGGGCAAGCGCAGCTTCAAGGCGCAGTCCCTGATCGGCCGGGGCAGCGGCGAGGCCTTCCAGCTCGCCTTCTCCGGCCGGGGAATCGTCGTCGTCCAGCCCAGCGAGGACAGCACCGACCGCCTCCGGTTCCGCGGCTGAGGGGGAGACAGAACACCATGCAGAGCCCGCTTTTCGCCTTCAACGAAGTCCAGACCCAGGAGCGCTGGAGCCTGCAGAACGAGCAGATGCTGCGCGTCCTGCTGCAGGGACACGACGACGTCCTCGCCCGCAAGGGCACGATGGTCGCCTACCAGGGCATGGTCGAGTTCGACGCCGAGTACCGGAGCGAGTCCCAGGTGCGCGCCCACGCCTACACCGGCGAGGGCCTGGACCTGATGCGCTGTCACGGGCAGGGCACGGTCTACTTCGCCAACCTCGCCCAGCACGTGCACATCATGGAGGTCGACTCGGAGGGGCTGACCGTCGACAGCAACTATGTGCTGGCGATGGACTCCTCGCTGCACCACGAGGTCGTCGCCGTCGACAGCCTGTACGGCATCTCCGGCTCGGGGAAGTACCAGCTGAACATCACCGGCCACGGCAAGGTCGCCCTGATGACCTCGGGCGCGCCGCTGATGATGCAGGTGACCCCCGACAAGTACGTCAGCTGCGACGCCGACGCGATCGTCGCCTGGTCCACCGGTCTGCGGGTGCAGATGCAGGCCCAGACGCACTCCTCCGGGGTGTGGCGGCGCCGCGGCAGCACCGGCGAGGGCTGGGAGATCAGCTTCATGGGCAGCGGATACGCGCTCGTCCAGCCCAGCGAGCTGCTGCCGCCGCAGAACGCGATGACCGGACATGGGCTTGCCGCCCAGTTCGGCATGGGCATGCAGGGGGCCCGGGGACAGAACCCGGGCAACGTCTGGAGCTGAGCCGGAGCACGGCACGAGGGGCGGCCGTCACGACGGCCGCCCCTCGTTCTGCCGAGGCCCTCAGAGTTCCCGGAGCCTGGCGTGTGTCGCCTCCAGCAGCCGTACGACCGACTCGTCGGCCACGCCGGCCACCTCGTTGTAGGCGAACCAGCGCAGGTCCAGGGACTCGTCGCTGATCTTCTGGACCGCGCCGGACGGGGCCAGGACGGCGTACTGGACGTCGAGGTGCCAGTGGCACGGCGGCGGGATCGGATGGCGGTCCAGCCGCACCGGTCCGCCGGGCAGCGGCACCAGGCCGACGATGCCCGACTCCTCCGTGGCCTCCCGCAGGGCGGCGGCCTCCAGCGCGGTGTCGCCGGGTTCGCAGTGGCCGCCCATCTGCAGCCACATCCGCAGCTTCCGGTGCAGCGTCAGCAGCACCCGCTCGTGCTCGGGGTCGATCACCAGGGCGCTCGCGGTGATGTGGCCCGCGTGGCAGGCCTTCCACACACCGTCCGGGTGCGCCGCCAGATGGTCCAGGTAGACCTGGCACAGCTCGGGCTGGTCCCCGTGCTCCCGGTACTCCTTCAGGACGAGGACCGCGTCGTCGTGGAGGCTCACTCGGTGCCGTCGCCCCCGTCGCCCTCGGCTCCCCGGTCCTTTTGGCCCTTCCCGTTCTCCTTGCTCTCCCGGCCCTTCTCCTCGCCTCCGCCGTCCTTCCCGGCGTCCTCGGCGTCCCCGGCCCTCGCCTCCGGTGCTTCCTCCCCGCCCTCTGCGTCCTTCTTCCGCGGGTCCGGGCCGGGCGCGGAGCCGCTCGCGGCCTCGCCGAGCATCTTGTCCAGCTCGGAGAAGTCCATCTGCTCCCGGTGGACGAAGCCGTCGGGGTCGTCCAGGTCGGCGGCCGTCGGCAGCATGTCCGGGTGGGCCCACAGGGCGTCACGGCCGTCGATCCCGCGCGCGTCGGTGAGCGAGGCCCACAGACGGGAGGCGTCGCGCAGCCGGCGCGGACGCAGCTCCAGACCGATCAGCGTGGCGAACGTCTGCTCGGCCGGGCCGCCCGAGGCACGGCGCCGGCGCAGCGTCTCGCGCAGCGCGTCCGCGGACGTCAGACGCGGCTTCGCGGCCGCGTGCACCACCGCGTCCACCCAGCCCTCCACGAGCGCCAGAGCGGTCTCCAGCCGGGCCAGGGCGGCCTTCTGCTCGGGGGTGTCCTGCGGCTGGAACATGCCCTGCTGCAGGGCGTCCTGCAGCTGCTCGGGGTTCTGCGGGTCGAACTGGCCGACCACGTCCTCCAGCCTCGCGGTGTCGACCTTGATCCCGCGCGCATACCCCTCGACCGCGCCGAACAGGTGCGAGCGCAGCCACGGCACATGCGCGAACAGACGCTGGTGGGCGGCCTCGCGCAGGGCGAGGTACAGCCGCACCTCCTCCTTGGGCACGCCCAGGTCCTTGCCGAACACCTCGATGTTCACCGGCAGCAGCGCGGCCCTGCCGGCCGGGCCGAGCGGCAGGCCGATGTCGGTGGAGCCGACGACCTCGCCCGCCAGCACGCCGACGGCCTGCCCGATCTGCGTGCCGAACATGGCGCCGCCCATGGAGCGCATCATGCCGATCAGCGGGCCGGCCATGGCCTGCATCTCCTCCGGCAGCACGTCGGCCATGGCGTTGCCCACGCGCTCGGCGACCGGGTCGACGAGCTCCTGCCAGGCCGGCAGGGTCGCCTCGACCCACTCCGCGCGGGACCACGCCACCGCGGAGGCGGCGCCCGAGGGCAGGGACGTCACGTCGTCCAGCCACAGGTCGGCCAGGCGGACGGCGTCCTGGACCGCGGTGCGCTCGGCCGGGCCGACGCTCGCGTCCTTGGTGCCGTCCGGAGTGCCCTGGGAGACCGTGTGGCGGGCGATCTGCTTGGCCATGTCCCAGTTCACCGGCCCGCCCTCGTAGGAGAGCATCTGGCCGAGCTGCTGGAACGCGGCGCCCAGGTCGCTGGGGTTCAGTGAGCCGAACACGGCTGCGAACGGGTTGTCGGCCCCGGGGCCGCCGAAGCCTCCGGCACCGGGCAGCCCGAAACCGAACGGATTGGCCGGTCCCTGCCCACCACCGCTCTGCTGGTCCTTCTTCTTGCCCTCGTCGCCGTCGTCCGGCTCCTCCGGCGGAAGGCCGAATCCGAATGGGGTGTCACTCACGGGGTTCCTCGGCTGGTAGGGCCACCGGTTCTCTCCGGCGGCGCGGCTGCCCGACAACACCACCCAGCGTAGACACCGAGAACCGTTCGAGCCTCGGTGCTCCGCCGACAGAACGCCTGCGGCAGGATGGATGCCACCTGGTACGTACGCGTCCTTCGCGCCCGTATGGAACACAACCTCTGGAGACGCCCGGTGAGTTCCCCAGATCCGCAGGTTCGCGCAGCGCGAAACCATGAAAGCACTCCCGCCGCCCGAGGGCCCGTCGTCGCGGTCACCGGAGCCGCGCGCGGAGTGGGCGCGCTGCTCACCGAGCGGCTGGCCGCGTCCGGCGAGATCCGGAAGGTCGTCGCCATCGACGAGCGGCGCGGGGAGTGCGCGGCGGCGCAGTGGCACATCCTCGACGTGCGGGACCCGGCGATCGCGGACAGGCTGAGCGGCGTGGACGTCGTGGTGCACCTGGCGCTCGACCTCGACCTGGGGACCGACGCCGCCGCCCGTACGGCCTACAACGTCCGGGGAACGCAGACCGTGCTGACCGCGGCCGCGGCGGCCGGGGTGCGCCGTGTGGTGCTCTGCACCTCCGCGATGGTCTACGGGGCCCTGCCGGACAACGAGCTGCCGCTGTCGGAGGACGCGGAGCTGAGGGCGACCGCCGAGGCGACCGGGGTCGGGGACCTGCTGGAGATCGAACGGCTGGCGCGCCGCGCACCGCGGGCCCATCCGGGGCTGAACGTCACCGTCGTCCGGCCGGCCGTGCTGGTCGGAGGCACGGACACCGCGCTGACCAGGTACTTCGAGTCGCCCCGGCTGCTGGTCGTGGCCGGGTCGCGGCCCGCGTGGCAGTTCTGCCACGTCGAGGACCTGTGCAGCGCGCTGGAGTACGCCGTGCTGGAGAAGGTCGAGGGGGAGCTGGCCGTGGGGTGCGACGGCTGGCTGGAGCAGGAGGAGGTCGAGGAGCTCAGCGGGATCCGGCGGATGGAGCTGCCGTCGGCGATCGCGCTGGGGGCGGCGGCCCGGCTGCACCGGATCGGGCTCACCCCGTCGCCGGCGGGGGACCTGGCGTACACGATGTACCCGTGGGTGGTGAGCGGGAGCCGCCTGCACGATGCCGGGTGGCGGCCGAAGTGGACGAACGAGGAGGTCCTCGCGGCGCTGCTGGAGGAGGTGGCCGGACGGCACACGGTCGCCGGGCGGCGGCTGGGACGGAAGGACGCGACGGCCGCGGGAGCCGCGGGGGCGACGGTCGCGCTGCTCGGTGCGGCGGCGGTCGTACGGCGGGCCCGGAAGGCCCGCAGGCGGATCTGAGGCCCGCGGGCGGATCCGAGGACGGGGGCCGGCAGGGTGTGCGGCACGATGGAACCATGGCAGCCACCTGTGACCACCCCGGCGAGTACGCCGCCGACGAGCCCATCAAGCTGATCGGCATCAGGGAGACCCCGCTCTCCGTGGACGAGGTCTTCGGGGCCGTGGGGGACGACGCCGCCGGCGGGACCGCGCTGTTCGTGGGAACCGTGCGGAACCACGACGGGGGCGCCGGCGTCGAGGAACTCGCGTACTCCTGCCATCCCAGCGCGGAGGCGGAGATGCGGCGGGTCGCCGAGAAGGTCGTCGCCGAGTACCCGGTACGGGCGCTGGCGGCGGTGCACCGCGTGGGGGAGCTGAAGGTGGGGGACCTGGCCGTCGTGGTCGGGGTGTCGTGCCCGCACCGGGCCGAGGCGTTCGAGGCCTGCCGGAAACTGATCGACGACCTCAAGCACCAGGTGCCGATCTGGAAGCACCAGAGGTTCTCCGACGGCACCGAGGAGTGGGTGGGCGCCTGCTGACCCGCCGGCATCCGCCGGCGCCGCGCACATGCCGGCGGATGCGCACCGGCCGGCCCGTGCGTGTCCGCTGTCCCGTGCGCCTCCGCCGGCCCTGCGTGTCCGTCGGCCCACACGTGTCCGCTGACTCATGCGTGTCTGCCGCCCCGTACGTATCCGCCGGCCCATGCGTCCACCGGACCCGCACTCCTTCGGCGTAGTTCCGGTTGCGTAACCGCACCCTGGACGTGAGCGTTGTCACTGCGGATGGTTAATCTGCTGATCAGTCAGTTGCCCTCACTCGGTCGGGTTGGGAGGTCGGCATGGCGGCTCTCGCCTGGTTGCTGATTCCGTTTGTGGCCGCGATAGGCGCAGGACTCTGGGGGAGCTGGGCGAACCGAACCCGCAAGGCACGCAGCGACGGCCCCGAGCTGGACGGATACGCGCGATTCCGCGAGGCCATGGAGAGGACGCACTCCCGTACATGAGTGAGGCTGCCCTGACGGTGCTCTGACAGGCGCGTCCCGTACTGTCGAGTCATGCCACGCCGCACCGCGACGATGCTCGCCTCCACGCTGATGCTGATCGTGCTCCTGTGCGCGGGGGTCTTCCTTCCCGTGCCGTACTCGGAGATGTCTCCGGGACCGACGGTCAACACCCTCGGTGAGCACAACGGTGAGCCGGTGCTGCAGATCTCGGGGCACAAGACCTACCCGACGGACGGCCATCTCAACATGACCACCGTCCGGGTCACCAGCGCCGACTACCGGATGAACCTCGTCGAGGCCATCTACGGCTGGCTGGCGCGCAACAACAAGGTCGTCCCGCACGACACGCTCTACCCCGACGGCAAGACGGAAGAGCAGTCGACGCAGGAGAACGCCGAGGAGTTCACCCAGTCCCAGGAGAGCGCCAAGGTCGCCGCGCTGAAGGAGCTCGGCCTCCCGGTGCGGTCCTGGGTGATCGTCTCCACGGTGGTCAAGGGCACCCCCGCCGAGGGCAAGCTGCACGCGGGCGATGTCATCAAGGCCGTCGACGGCACGGAGGTCAAGCAGCCCTCCGACGTCGCCAAGCTGGTCACCAGGCACAAGCCCGGGCAGGACGTCGTCTTCACGATCGTGCCCGCCAAGGAGCAGGCCGCCGCCGAGAAGCAGCGCAGGACGGCAACCGTCACCAAGGACGTGACCATCACCACGGCGCAGTCCGACGACGCCGGCGCCAAGCGCGCCATCGTCGGGATCTCCGCCGGGACCGATCACACCTTCCCGTTCAAGATCGACATCAAGCTCGCCGACGTCGGCGGACCGAGCGCCGGGCTGATGTTCGCCCTGGGCATCTACGACAAGCTCACCCCGGGCAGCCTGACCGGCGGCGAGTTCGTGGCCGGCACCGGGACGATCGACAACAACGGCAAGGTCGGCCCGATCGGCGGGGTCGAGATGAAGATCGTCGGCGCGCGCGACAAGGGCGCCCGGTTCTTCCTGACCCCCGCCGACAACTGCGCGTCCGCCGTCAAGGACACGCCTTCGGGGATCACCCTGGTGAAGGTGAACACCCTGCGCGACGCCCTCGCCGCCCTGAAGGACATCCGCAGCGGCAACACCGCCGACCTGCCGAAGTGCACGGCCAAGAGCTGACAGGAACCGGCAGGAACAAGGGCCGACAGGGGTCGACAAGACCTGACAAGGCCCGGCAAGAGCTGACGGGCGGCGCGCCCGGCCGCCGGCGGTCCCCGCCGGCGGCCGGGCACCCTCACGCCTCGAACGTCGCCGCCAGCGCCTCCGCCAGCCCCGGCACCAGGTTCGCGCCCGTGAGGACCTCCGTCGGGGAGTCCTTCTCCCGCAGCCGCAGGGCCGACTCCCGGCTGCCGTCGCGCAGGACCGCCACCGTCATGCGGACCTCCTGGCGCTCGGGATGGTCGGCCACCCACTTGGCCAGCTCCGCCTCGGTCAGTCCCTCGGGGATCTGCTCCTCGGCGGACGGCGGCAGCATCAGGCGCTCCACGGTCAGCGCGCAGCCGGTCACCGTCTCGGGCCAGGCGATCGTGCCCAGGAACTCGTCGAGCGGCCGGTCCGTCGGGACCTCGTCCTGCTCGATCGGGGTGAAACCGGCGGCCCCCTGCTCGTCCCCCAGGCCGAGCCGGGCCGCGAGGGCGGGTTCCTGGGCCCGCAGTCGTGCGGTGTCTACGAGCGCGAAGAGACGAGCGGGCTGATCCCAGCCGAGGCCGGAGGCGTACTCGTCGATCTCGAGCACGGCCCGGGTGAGCGGGCTCGCTGCCATGGGAGTGTTGGACATGGTCACAATCCTGCCTCGTTCTCGGCCGGAACCGGGAACTGAGTAAAGGATGAGTAAGTTGCATAAGTGTGGGCCCACGTTCGCGGGGGCGCACCGTACGGTCCACGGACAGGGCCTGACGCAAACGAGACCCAATCCAACAGCGAACTTCGAGGTGCACACCCTTGGCTTTCCAGATGCCGGACCGCGGCGGAGGCCCGACAGGGCCGCGGATGAGAGTGGGCCGCCCGTCCCGGCGTGCCAGGACCCTGCTCATGACGCTGGGCGTCCTTGCCGGCCTCGGCATGGCCTTCGCCATGTTCGCGGGCTTCTGGACGGACTGGCTGTGGTACCGGTCGGTGCGTTATTCGTCCGTGTTCACCACCACGCTGTGGACCAAGATCGGCCTCTTCTTCGTCTTCGGTCTGCTGATGGCGGGCGTGGTCGGACTCAACATCTGGCTCGCGCACCGGCTGCGGCCGCCGCTGAGCGCGATGTCGCTGGAGCAGCAGAGCCTGGACCGCTACCGGATGGGCATCGCTCCGTACAAGAAGTGGCTGTTGTTCGGCATCACGGCGCTGGTCGGCCTGATCGCCGGAGCCTCCGCCGCGAGCCAGTGGCGGACCTGGCTGATGTGGGTCAACGGCGTGCCGTTCGGCAAGCGTGACCCGCAGTTCAACCTGGACGTCTCCTTCTACGCCTTCGACCTGCCCTGGTACCGGTTCCTGCTGGGCTTCGGCTTCGCCGCCACGATCCTGTCCCTGATCGCCGCGGCGCTCACCCACTACCTGTACGGCGGGCTGCGCGTCACCAGCCCCGGCGCGCGGGCCACGGCCGCGGCGACCGGGCACCTGTCGGTGCTGCTCGGCGTCTTCGTGACGCTGAAGGCGGTGGCGTACTGGCTGGACCGCTACGGGCTGGCGGTGAAGTCCAGCGACTTCAAGGCGGCCGGCAACTGGACGGGTCTGCGGTACGTCGACGCCCACGCCTATCTGCCGGCCAAGACGATCCTGTTCTGCATCGCGGTCATCTGCGCGCTGCTGTTCTTCGCCACCCTGTGGCGGCGCACCTGGCAGCTGCCGGTCATCGGCTTCGGCCTGATGGTGTTCTCGGCCATCCTCATCGGCGGCCTGTACCCGGCGATCGTGCAGAAGTTCCAGGTCCAGCCCAACGAGCAGGCCAAGGAGGCGCCCTACGTCGCGAAGAACATCAAGGCGACGCGTGAGGCGTACGGCATCGACAACGCCAAGGTCTCCGAGTACGCGGGCAAGAGCCAGACCACGGACAAGACGAAGCTGCGCGACGAGGTCGAGAAGACCGTGAGCATCCGCATACTCGACCCGAACGTCGTCTCACCGACGTTCCAGCAGCTCCAGCAGATCCGGAACTTCTACGGCTTCCCGGCCAATCTGGACGTCGACCGCTACACCACCAAGGACGGCAAGAGCCAGGACACCGTCATCGGTCTGCGCGAGCTGAACCTCGACGGCATCCCGAAGAAGAACTGGATCAACAACCACTTCCGCTACACCCACGGCTACGGCGTCGTCGCGGCCAAGGGCGCCGAGGCCAACGACAACGGCCAGCCGTCCTTCATCGAGTCCGACCTGCCCTCCAGGGGCGAGCTGGGCAAGTACGAGCAGCGGATCTACTACGGCGAGAAGACCACCACCTACTCGATCGTCGGCGGCCCCCAGGAGGAGGTCGACTACTCCGACGACAGCGGTGAGAAGACCACCCGCTACCAGGGCAACAGCGGCGTCAGCCTCTCCAACCCGGTCAACCGGGCCGCGTACGCGGTGGCGTTCGGCGAGCCGCAGATCCTCTACTCCGGCGCGATCGGCGAGGGCTCGCGGATCCTGTACAACCGCACGCCCAAGGAGCGCGTCGAGGCGGTGGCGCCCTGGCTGACCATCGACGGCGACGCCTACCCGGCGGTGGTCGACGGCCGCATCCAGTGGATCGTCGACGCCTACACGACGACGAACGGCTACCCGTACTCCTCCCGCACGACGCTGGGGGACACCACGGCCGACTCGCTGACCTTCAACAACGACCAGCGCGCGGTGGTGGCCCAGCAGAACCAGGTCAACTACATCCGCAACTCGGTGAAGGCGACCGTCGACGCCTACAGCGGCGAGGTCAGGCTGTACGAGTGGGACACCGAGGACCCGGTCCTGAAGACCTGGATGAAGGCGTTCCCCGGCACGGTCGAGCCCAGGGAGAACATCTCGCCGGCGCTGATGGAGCACCTGCGCTACCCGCAGGACCTGTTCAAGGTCCAGCGTGAGCTGCTCACCCGCTACCACGTGCAGGACGCGCAGACCTTCCTCAGCGGCAGCGAGGTGTGGCAGGTGCCGGACGACCCGACCACCAAGTCGGGCAACGCGGTGCCGCCGTACTACCTGACCATGAAGATGCCCGACCAGGAGTCCCAGGCGTTCTCGCTGACGACGACGTTCACGCCGACGGGCCGGGACAACCTGAGCGCCTTCATGGCGGTCGACGCCGAGGCGGGCACGCCCGGCTACGGCCAGATCAGGATCCTGAAGCTGCCGGCGAGCACCACGGTCGGCGGCCCCAAGCAGGTGCAGAGCCAGTTCAACTCCAACTCGCAGCAGAACATCGCCGAGTTCGTCCGGCTCATCCGGGGCGGTGACTCGGAGATCGAGTACGGCAACCTGCTGACCGTCCCGCTGGACGGCGGACTGCTCTACGTGGAGCCGGTCTATGTGCGCGGTGGACAGCTGAAGTACCCGCTGATGCGGAAGGTGCTGGTGACCTACGACGGCGTCACCGCGTTCGAGAACACCCTCGACGAGGCCCTCGACAAGGTCTTCGGCACCTCGGGTTCGGCACCTCCGCCCTCCGGGGACACCGGGACCGGCGACACCGGCTCCGGCGAGACCTCGCCGCCGCCCCCGACGAGCGGCAACCCGACGGTCCAGCAGGCGCTGAAGGACGCGCAGAAGGCCTTCGACGCCGGGCAGGAGGCCCTGAAGAAGGGCGACTGGCAGGCCTACGGCCAGGCGCAGAAGGATCTTCAGGACGCACTGAAGCGGGCCGCGGAGGCGCAGGCGCAGGCGGAGAAGTCCGGCGGCGGTGACAAGAACGCCGACGGAGGCGGCGCCAACCCGCCCGAACCGGAGCAGAGTTCGGGCGCCGATCCCGGCGCAGCCGACAGCTGATCGCTCCGGCCGAGCCGAAGGGCCCGGATCCGTGCCGCGGATCCGGGCCCTTCGCGGTGTACGAACGCATGTGCCGACATGTTCTGCGGCCGCGCCACCGTGGGGAGTTGAGCCGTCTGTGTTTGACTTGTCTCTCTGTGGGCATGTCGACAAAACGCTGAACTGACCTCACTGACTGCGGTATACCAGGTGTACCCAGGTTGCAGGTGGTGCGACGATGGACGTTATGGGGGACAAGGCAACTCTGCACGAGACGGGGCGATTTGTACGGGCTTCCGACTCCGAGGAGGCCGGAAGCGACGACCGGGACGAGACCGGGGTGGCCGCCGAGGAGGTCGCGGAACTGGCACGTCGTCGCCTCGCTGCGGAGTCGGGGGACGTCGAGGCCATGAGCGTCCTGGGGGCCATGCTGCTGCGCCGCGGCGATCTCGACGGAGCCGAACCCCATCTGCGGGCCGCCACCGCGGCCGGTGACCGCGCCGCCGCCAACAATCTGGGAGTCCTTCTCCACCAGCGGGGATACCCCGACGAGGCCGCCGGATGGTGGCGGATCGCCGCCGTCGCCGGATCCGCGGCGGCCGCGCACGCGCTCGGACGCCACCACCGCGAGCGCGGCGACGAGCCCGCCGCCGAGTACTGGCTGCGCCAGTCCGCCGAGCAGGGACACGTCCTCGGCGCCTACGCGCTCGCCGACCTGCTGGAGCACCGCGGGGACGCCGAGGCCGAGCGCTGGATGCGGGCCGCCGCCGAGCGGGGCCACCGGGAGGCCGGGTACCGGCTGGCCCGGACACTGGAGCGGCGGGCCGCGCGAAGGGCCGCCGGCGACGACGTGGTCGCCCTCAGGCAGGAGGCCGAACAGTGGTACCGGCAGGCCGCCGCGCGCGGGCACCGCCGGGCCGCACTGCACCTCGGCGCGATCCTGGAGAAGCGCGGCGAGATCGAGGAGGCCGGCCGCTGGTACCTGACCGCCGCCAAGGACGGCGAGGTGCGGGCCGCCTGCGCACTCGGCTTCCTGCTGCGGGACGCCGGCGACCTCGAGGGCGCCGCCGCATGGTGGCTGCGGGCCGCGCAGAACGGCGACGGCAACGCGGCCAACGCGCTGGGCGCCCTGTACGCCGAACGCGGCGAGACCCAGACCGCCGAGCGGTGGTACCGGGCGGCGATGGACGCGGGCGACGTCAACGGCGCCTACAACCTCGGGCTGCTCTGCGCCGAGCAGGGCCGGATCACCCAGGCCGAGCAGTGGTACCGGCGCGCGGCCTACGCCGGGCACCGGGAGGCGGCGAACGCCCTCGCCGTGCTGCTGATGCAGAGCGGCGACACCGGCGGTGCCGAGCCGTGGTTCTCCAAGGCGGCCGAGGCCGGCAGCGTCGACGCCGCGTTCAACCTGGGAATCCTCTACGCGGGGCGGGAGCTGGAGCCCGAGGCCCTGCGCTGGTACGAGCGGGCGGCGGCCGCCGGGCACACGGAGGCGGCGCTGCAGGTGGGGATCGCTCGGCTGCGCGCGGGGGACGAGCAGGAGGCCGAGCGGTACCTGCGGTGCGCGGCCGGCGGCGGCAGCGCGGAGGCCGCGTACCGGCTGGCCACCCTGCTCGACGCCCGCCGGCCGCCGGCACCCGCGCACGAGCTCGGCGAGCCCGCGTTCCCCGACAAGACCGAGTGCGAGGAGTGGTACGAGCGGGCGGCCTCCCAGGGGCACCGGCGTGCGCAGGTGCGGGTCGGGATGCTGGCCGCGGCCCGCGGGGACGTGGTGGAGGCGGCGCGCTGGTACCGGACGGCGGCGGAGGCCGGCTCCAGCAACGGCGCGTTCAACCTGGGGCTGCTGCTCGCCCGGGAGGGCAGCGAGCCCGAGGCCGCCGTGTGGTGGCAGCGCGCCGCCGACGCCGGGCACGGCAGGGCGGCGCTCCGGCTCGCCCTGGTCCATGCGCGCCGGGGCGAGCTGTCCGAGGGCCAGCGGTGGGCCGACCGGGCCGTGGAGCTGGGACCGGCGGCGGTCGCCGAGCGGGCGGCGCGGCTGCGGGACGCCCTGCGCGAGGAGCTGTCGGCGTGAGGTGCGGGGCATGCTCCGCGGCAGGGCGTCGCGGAGCATGCCGCGGGGGCGAGGTACGGGACGCCTTGGTCCGCGGAATGCGCCGCCGGGGGCGGGTGCGCGGGGCGGATGTACGGGATGTGACGTACATCGCGCCGCGCACGGCCCAGGTGATTTGCTTCTTTCCCCGTCGTTCACGTAATGTTGCAGTCGTCGACGCGGGGTGGAGCAGCTCGGTAGCTCGCTGGGCTCATAACCCAGAGGTCGCAGGTTCAAATCCTGTCCCCGCTACTGAGGTCCGAGGGCCGGAATCCGATCGAGGATTCCGGCCCTCGGCGTTTCCGGCGCGGCCCTCCGGCACGGCCGTACGTCTCGCACCAGGCCCCCGGCACCTCGCCGGTGCCGGGGGCCTGGCAAACCCTGGAAGGCGTCTGGAAGGCGTCGTCGCGGTCAGGACGCCGCGCAGTTCGGGCACAGACCGCGGTAGGTCACCTCGACGTCCGAGACGGTGAAGCCGAAGCGCTCCGAGTCGGGCAGGTCGGCCAGCGGATTGCCGTTCGGGTGGACGTCACGGATCGTGCCGCAGCCGGAGCAGATCAGATGGTGGTGCGGCCGGTGAGCGTTGGGGTCGTACCGCTTGGCGCGCTTGTCCGTGGTCACCTCGAGGACCTCGCCGAGGGAGACCAGCTCGCCCAGCGTGTTGTAGACGGTTGCGCGAGAGATCTCGGGCAGCTTCGCGACGGCCCGCGCATGAACCTCGTCGGCCGTCAGATGAACGTGCTCACCGTCGAGTACCTCGGCCACGACGCGCCGCTGCGCGGTCATGCGCCACCCGCGTCCACGCAGCCGTTCCAGAAGGTCACTCATGCGGACCAGCCTAACAGCAGGGGAATAGCCCCCCGAATGGGTGTGACTTTGGAGTTTTGCTTGACTTTGACGCCGTCCAGCGTGAGGTCGATCCCGGCGTCGGTCAAGAGAGACGGCCGGACATTCGGCCAGGAGCCGGACCGTCTGCCGTGGCGGGCAGGCCGGGGTCCTTCGGGGCCGGCCCGCCGTGGTGTCCGCAGGAACCGTCGGGGTCTGCGGGAGTCGTGCCCGCGGGAACCGTCAGGCCGGTATCCGTGTCGCCTGCTGCCGGGCCGTCACCCAGCAGCGGATGATGTCACGGACGGAGACGATCCCCGTCGGCTCGCCGCCGTCCAGGACGATCAGATGCCGGAAGCCGCCGTGCGCCATGGCCCGGGCCGCTTCCTCCAGGGTCCACGTCGGGGCGGCGAACACCACGTCGGTGGTGGTGTGGTCGTGCACGTGCTCGGTGTCCGGGTCCTGGCCCAGGCCGACGGAGTTGAGGATGTCGCGTTCGGTGAGGATGCCGATGCCCCCGGCGTCGGGGTCGTAGACCACGGCGGCGCCGACGCGGCGCGCGGACATCAGGGCCGCCGCCTGGCGGAGGGTGTGGGCGGGGCCGATGGTGAGAACCACGGTGCTCATGGCGTCACGGACGAGCATGGCTGGAGCCACCTCCTCGGAGGAATCCGGATAGTTCACGGATTCACAAATTCACAAGTGGGGGGACTCTCAGAGTCGCAGGCAAACCGGGCGCCAACAAGGGGGCACGGGCGGCCCGTCGGGGAGCACGCGGGGCAGGCGGCGCCTTTCAGCGGCGCCGGTTGAGATACTCCAGCATCTCGTCGTGCAGCAGCCCGTTGGACGCCGCCGCATTGCCGCTGTGCGGGCCGGGACGGCCGTCCAGCCCGGTGAAGGTGCCGCCGGCCTCGGTGACGATGATCGCGTTGGCGGCCATGTCCCACAGGGACAGCTCGGGTTCGGCGCAGAGGTCGACCGACCCCTCGGCGACCATCATGTACGGCCAGAAGTCGCCGTACGCGCGGGTGCGCCACACCGCACGGGTCAGGTCCAGGAAGCCGTCCAGGCGGCCCTGCTCCTCCCAGCCGCTGAGCGAGGAGTACGCGAAGGAGGCGTCCTCGAGCTTCGCCACGCGCGAGACCCGCAGCCTGCTCGCCTTCGTCAGGCTGCGGCCGGTGAAGGCGCCGTGGCCCTGCGCGGCCCACCAGCGGCGGCCGAGCGCGGGCGCGGAGACCACGCCGACGACGGGCTGGTAGCCGCCCTCGGAGGCCTCCATCAGCGCGATGAGCGTCGCCCAGACGGGCACACCGCGGACGTAGTTCTTGGTGCCGTCGATCGGGTCGACGACCCAGCGGCGGGGTCCGGTGCCCTCGATGCCGTACTCCTCGCCGAGGATCGCGTCGCGGGGACGGGCGCGCTGCAGCTGGCTGCGGATGAGTTCCTCCGCCGCCTTGTCCGCCTCGCTGACGGGGGTCATGTCCGGCTTCGTCTCGACCTCGAGGTCGAGGGCCTTGAAGCGTTCCATGGTCGCGGCGTCGGCGGCGTCGGCGAGGACGTGGGCCAGACGCAGGTCATCGAGGTAGTCGGGCATGTAAGGCACGGTATCCGCCCCGCGGGTGCGGGGCTACCGGGGGTGGGGGTGCGGCAGTGCACGTGAGTGGAGCAAGGGGCGGTTCGGGGGCGGGGCGCCGGCCGCCGGAGGGTGCTCCTCCACAACCCGTCACACACCCTTGACACTGTGTTCCCGCACGTCAAATCTGGGCCCAGAGTTGCCCCGCCCCAGGGAGGCGATGATGCCTGCAGCCCGGGAGTCCCTGCTGGACGCCGCCCGCGCGGCGCTGCTGCGCCGGCCGTGGTCCGCCGTACGGATGGTGGACGTGGCCGCGGCGGCCGGAGTCTCCCGGCAGACGCTCTACAACGAGTTCGGCAGCAAGGAGGGGCTCGCCCGCGCGCTCGTCCGAAGGGAGGCGGACGGCTATCTCGCCGGTGTGGACCGCGCCCTGGCCGCCCAGGGGGGCCCGTGCGAGCGGCTCGTCGCCGTCGCCGAGTGGACCGTGTCGGCCGCCCGGGACAACGCGCTGACGAGGGCGATGCTCACCGGCTGCTGGAGCGAACGGCTGCCCGCGCCCACGCTCTCGGCGGTGCCGTCCTCCTCCGTGGTGCCGGCGCAGCGCCGGGCGGACGGCCCGCTGCCGTCGCCCCAGGACCTGGCGGCGGCCGTCCGCGACCGTGCCGTGGCCCTGCTGTCCCCGCCCGGCGCCTCCGGGGCGGAGACCGCCGATCTGGCCCGCACCTGCGAACTGGTCCTCCGGCTCGCCCTGTCGTGCGTGATGGTGCCACCGGGCGAGGGCGGGGTCGCCGCACTCGTCCGCGGCGCCCTGCACCACCGGCCCGCCTGAGCCGCCCGGGCCCTCAGTGCGCGGAGCCGGACAGCTGCAGTCCGATCACGCCGATGATGACCAGACTGATCGAGACGATCTTCAAGGTGGAGACCAGGTCGCCGAGGAAGACCATGCCGTAGATCGCGGTGCCCGTCGCACCGATGCCGGTCCACACCGCGTACGCCGGTCCCACGTCGAGCTTCTTCAGCGACAGGGTGAGCAGCCCGAAACTGCCCAGTGCGAAGACGCAGAAGCCGATGGTGGGCCAGAGCCGGGTGAAACCGTGCGACAGCTTCAGACACACGGCGAAGCCCGTCTCGAGCAACCCGGCCACAATGACCAGCAGCCACGCCATGTGCTGTCCTCCCGTGGGTCCGCGTGCCGTGACCGCTCGATCGCGTTCGGGGCAGGTCCCCCGTCCGGCTCCGAGCGATTATGCACGTGTCGGACCACGCCCGTGCAAACAACGCGAAAGCCCGGGCAGGTCAGTCGCCCTCCTTGCGCTCCCGCGAGGCCAGCAGCCGGCGCAGCGAGTGCAGACGCGCCGGGTCCGCGTGGCCCTCGGCGACCCACTCGTCCAGCGCGCAGTCCGGCTCGTCGTGACTGCAGGCGCGCGGGCAGCCCTCCGTGCCGGGCTCCAGATCGGGAAAGGCGTGGATGACCCGGGACGGGTCGACATGGGCGAGGCCGAACGACCGCACGCCCGGCGTGTCGACGACCCAGCCGGACGCCCCCTTCAGCGGCAGCGCGAGCGCCGAGGTCGTGGTGTGCCGGCCGCGGCCGGTCACCGCGTTCACCCGGCCCGTCTCCCGCCGCCGTTCCTCGGCGACCAGCGCGTTGACGAGCGTGGTCTTGCCGACGCCGGAATGGCCGACGAACGCCGTGATCCTCCCCTCCAGGTGCGCGCGCACCCGGTCCGCCGCGTCCCCCTTCTCCAGTTCCTCGCGGTTGACGACGACATGGGGGATGTCCAGCGCGCCGTACAGCTCCAGGAGCTTGTCCGGCGGGGCCAGGTCCGACTTGGTCATGACCAGGAGCGGGTCCAGACCGCCGTCGTACGCCGCCACCAGGCACCGGTCGATCAGGCGGGGGCGCGGCTCGGGGTCGGCGAGCGCGGTGACGATGGCCAGCTGGTCGGCGTTGGCCACGACCACGCGCTCGTACGGGTCGTCGTCGTCCGCCGTACGGCGCAGGACGGAGGTGCGCTCCTCGATGCGGACGATGCGTGCGAGGGTGCCCTTCCGCCCGGACAGGTCGCCGACCAGGGCGACCCGGTCGCCCACGACGGCGGCCTTGCGGCCCAGTTCGCGGGCCTTCATCGCGACGACCGTACGGCCGTCGACAAGGCAGGTCAGACGGCCCCGGTCGACGGTGAGCACCATGCCCTCGACCGCGTTTTCGTGTTTCGGACGGATGTTCGTGCGCGGTCGGCTGCCCCGGCGGTCCGGGCGGATGCGGATGTCGTCCTCGTCGGTGTGCTTGCCGTAGCGCCGCATGGCGTGTCCCCCGCCCTTACAGCCCGAGCATCCCGGTCCACAGGTCGGGGAAGTCCGGCATGGTCTTCGACGTGGTCGCCACGTTCTCGATCTGTACGCCCTTCACGACCAGGCCGATGATCGCACCGGCGGTTGCCATGCGGTGGTCCTCGTAGGTGTGGAAGATCCCGCCGTGCAGCGGACGCGGACGGATGTGCAGCCCGTCGGCCGTCTCGGTCACATCGCCGCCGAGCGCGTTGATCTCCTTGGTCAGCGCGGCCAGCCGGTCGGTCTCGTGCAGCCGCAGATGGGCCACGCCGCGCAGGGTCGAGGGCGAGTCCGCGAGGGCGGCGACGGCCGCGATGCCCGGGGTCAGCTCGCCGACCTCGCTCAGGTCGACGTCGATGCCGTGCACGGCACCCGAACCGGTGAACACCAGACCGTGGTCGGTGAGCTCGCAGGAACCGCCCATCTCGGTGAAGATCTCCCGCAGCCGGTCGCCCGGCTGGGTCGTCCGCGCCGGCCAGTCGGGGATGACGACCCTGCCGCCGGTCACCAGCGCCGCCGCGAGGAAGGGCTGGGCGTTGGACAGGTCCGGCTCCACGGTCAGGTCCCGGCCCAGCAGGGCGCCCGGGGTGACCCGCCACACGTTCGGCTCGCCGCCCGACTCGGGGGTGTCCACCTGGGCGCCGACCGCGCGCAGCATGTCCACCGTCATCCGGATGTGCGGCATCGACGGCAGCGTCGAACCGACGTGCCGGACCTCCACGCCCTGGTTGAAGCGGGGCGCGGACAGCAGCAGGGCGCTGACGAACTGGGACGAGGAGGAGGCGTCGATCTCCACCGGGCCGCCGTCCAGCGCGCCGTTGCCGTGCACGGTCATCGGCAGCGCTCCCCGGCCGCCGTCGTCGATCCGGGCGCCCAGGGCGCGCAGCGCGTCGATGACCCCGTGCAGCGGACGCTCGTGCGACCGCGGGTCGCCGTCGAAGCGGACGGGGCCGTCGGCCAGCGCGGCGACCGGCGGCAGGAAACGCATCACGGTGCCCGCGTTGCCGACGTCGACCGTGGCCGGGCCGTGCAGACCCGCGGGGATCACCCGCCAGGCCTCTCCGGTGCCGTCCGGACCGACGCCCTCCTCGATGCCCACGCCCATCGCCCGCAGGCCGCCCGCCATCAGCAGCGTGTCCCGGGAGCGCAGCGGGCGGCGCAGCCAGCCCGGCTCGGAGGCGAGGGCGGCGAGGACCAGGGCACGGTTGGTGACGGACTTGGACCCCGGCACGTGGACCGTCGCATCGACGGCTCCGCTCGCGTGCGGGGCGGGCCAAAGGGCGGAAGGCGCGGGGTTCGGAAGCATGGCCCCACTCTATAAGGAGGCGGCCGGACCGCCCGCCGGCCGACCGGACGGCTGGTCACATCTCCAGCAGCCAGCGGCCGCCGCCGATCAGCGAGCACAGCGACACCGCGTGGAACAGGAACAGCCACAGTCCCGCCGGTACGTGCGTCAGCCGCGACAGCTGGTCCGCGTCCGAGTCCCCGGCGCCCCCGCGGGACCGCTTGGCCTGCAGCTCGAAGGCCGGACGCACCCCGCCGAACAGCAGGAACCACACCACGGCGTACGCGAACGCCGCCTGCACCTGGGGCCCGGCCAGCCAGGACACCAGCAGGAACGTGCCGCTGGTGAGGAGCACGGTGAGCGCCCCGTACGCGTTGCGGATCATCACCAGCATCGCCAGCAGCAGCGCCGTGGCCACCCACAGCAGCAGCGTGATGTGCCCGGCGTCGAGCAGGGCCGCACCGCCCAGGCCCAGCAGCGGGGGCGCGGTGTAGCCGGAGGCCGCGGTGAGGATCATGCCGATGCCGTACGGCTTGCCGCGGCTGACGGTCAGACCGCTGGTGTCGGAGTGCAGGCGTATCCCGGTCAGCGTGCGGCCGGTGAGCAGCGCCACCAGCCCGTGGCCGCCCTCGTGCGCGATGGTGATCGCGTTGCGGGAGAGGCGCCACAGACGGTGCGGGACGACCGCGGCGAGCGCGGCGACCGCCGTGGCGATCACCACCCACGGGTCGGGGTCGGGCTGGGTCCCGGTCAACCGGTCCCAGAGGTCGGGCAGCGCGGTGGCGGCGGTGCTGGCCATGGTTCCCAGGGGCTCCCTGTCCTCGCAGTGTCCTCGCGGTGAGAGACGGTGATCGGGTGACGGGTCGATCAGTAAGACGGTGACGGGTCGATCGATAAGAGTCGGCGCGCAGCGCTGTCGTTGCGGGGTGGTGGTCGGGTGACGGGTCGATCGATAAGAGTCGGCGCGCAGCGCTGTCGTTGTGGGGCGGTGGTCGGGTGACGGGTCGATCGATAAGAGTCGGCGCGCAGCGCCGTCGTTGTGGGGTGGTGGTCGGGTGACGGGTCGATCGATAAGAGTCGGCGCGCAGCGCCGTCGTTGTGGGGTGGTGGTCGGGTGACGGGTGGGCCTGGCAGTGTTGCACGTATGTGCGGACGGTATGCAGCGAGTCGTGGGGCCGAGGATCTCGCGAAAATCTTCGGGATCGAGAAATGGGATCCGGAGGAGGTCCTGACACCCGACTACAACGTGGCCCCGACCAAGGAGGTCCCCGTCGTCCTGGACCGCCCCCTGAAGGGCGCCGACGCCGCGGCGGCCGGTCCCTCCGCCGCGGGGCGTCCGGTCCGGCAGCTGCGGAAGCTGCGGTGGGGGCTCGTCCCCTCCTGGGCTAAGTCCCCCGAGGGCGCCGCCCGGATGATCAACGCACGTGCGGAGACCGTGCACGAGAAGCCGTCGTACCGCCGTGCCTTCGCCTCCCGGCGCTGCATCCTGCCCGCCGACGGCTACTACGAGTGGGTCACCGGCCCCCAGGAGCGCGAGCTGGAGGTCGAGGGCAAGCGCAAGCGGCCCCGCAAGCAGCCGTACTTCGTCACCCCGGCGGACGGCTCGGTGCTCGCGATGGCGGGGCTCTACGAGTTCTGGCGGGACCGTACGCTGCCCGACGACCACCCGCAGGCCTGGTGGGTGACCTGCGCGGTGATCACCACGGAGGCCGAGCGGACCCCGCTGGCGGTCGCCCCGGCCGAGGGGCCGCGCTCGCTGTACGACATCCATCCCCGGATGCCGCTGATGCTGACCCCCGACCGGTGGGACGCCTGGCTGGATCCGACCCGTACGGACGTGGACGGCCTGCGCGCCCTGCTGGAGCCCCCGCCGCCCGGTCTGATGCGCGCCTATCCCGTCTCGACGGCCGTGAGCAGTGTCCGCAACAACGGCCCGGAGCTGCTCAGGGAGCTGCCCGCCCCGGAGGAGGGCACACTCTTCTGACGCGGGCCTCTTCCGGCCGCAGCGGGAGGGCTCCTGCCCGGGCCGTCCGGGCAGGCGAGGAACAAGGAGTCATGCGTGCGCGACCCTCATGCCGCACGGCAGCCGGCGCATCTCGCCGTGCGGGCGACGTCGTCCGCCCCCGGCCGGAGCGGGGCCGTTCCCGGAGGCCTTTGGTGGGCGTGAGCGAGAACACCGGGAACACCGGGAGCACCGTGAACACGGAAAGAGCACCAGGGGTGGAAGAGACCGAGGGCGCGAAGAGCGCCGGGGCGGTCGAGACGGTCGAGACGGATGCGGGCCGGGCCCGCATCACCTGGCACCGGGCGAAGGACGCGCGGCTCGTCCTCGCCGTGGGGCACGGCGCCGGCGGCGGCATCGAGGCCCGCGACCTGCAGGCGCTGGCCCGGACCCTCCCCGGGCACGGTGTGACCGTCGCGCTCGTCGAGCAGCCCTGGCGGGTGGCCGGAAAGAAGGTCGCGCCCGCGCCGAAGACCCTGGACACCGGCTGGCGCGGGCTCTGGCCGGCGCTCACCGCGCCCGGACTGCCGGTGATCTCCGGCGGGCGCAGCGCGGGCGCGCGCGTCGCCTGCCGCACCGCGGCCGGGCTGGGCGCGCACGCCGTCCTGGCGCTCGGTTTTCCGCTGCACCCGCCGGGCAGGCCGGAGAAGTCCCGTGCGGAGGAGCTGCTCGCATCCGGACTGCCCACCCTCGTCGTGCAGGGCGGCAACGACGCGTTCGGCAGGCCCGGGGAGTTCCCGCCGGGGCCGTACGAACTCGTCGAGGTGCCCCGCGCCGATCACGGCTTCGCCGTCCCGAAGCGGGCGGACATCACGCAGGAGCAGGCGCTGGAGATCGTCACCGGGGGCGTCGCCCAGTGGATCGCGTCACTCGGGTGACCTCCCGGGAATGTCCGGTCCCCGGGCGCTGTTGAGGCGGACGGAAGTGCCGGTCACCGGCAGCCGTGCCAGAGGAGAGGAAGTCCGCCCCATGGGTTCGACCTTCTGCCCGAGTCGCAGCAGTCGTGCCGCCCTGGACTGGACGGTGC
Source organism: Streptomyces thermovulgaris (assembly GCF_002155915.1). GTDB lineage: Bacteria > Actinomycetota > Actinomycetes > Streptomycetales > Streptomycetaceae > Streptomyces > Streptomyces thermovulgaris. Next base: position 22,273 of record NZ_MUME01000202.1, read on the forward strand.
TGCATGCTGCCGGGACCGTCCCCGTTCGGGCGGCGGGTGGACCGGATCGTCGTCTATCCTCCGATTCGAGTGGGGCCGTCATCGGTCCCGCGACGTCGCTTGAGGAGGTGGGTCCGGTTCCCGGTACCGACGCAGGGGCCGACAACGGCCAGGCGGAGCAGCCCGAGGGCCGGGACGCGCGCGTGGAGGCGTCCGCGGAATCGAGTGCCGAGCGCAATGCGCGCTTCGAGCGGGACGCGCTCGAGTTCCTCGACCAGATGTACTCGGCCGCGCTGCGCATGACGCGCAACCCGGCCGACGCCGAGGACCTGGTGCAGGAGACCTACGCCAAGGCGTACGGGTCCTTCCACCAGTTCCGCGAGGGCACCAACCTCAAGGCGTGGCTGTACCGGATCCTCACCAACACGTTCATCAACTCCTACCGCAAGAAGCAGCGCGAGCCCCAGCGCAGCGCGGCCGAGGAGATCGAGGACTGGCAGCTGGCGCGGGCCGAGTCGCACATGTCGACGGGACTGCGCTCCGCCGAGTCGCAGGCGCTGGACCACCTGCCCGACTCGGACGTGAAGGAGGCGCTGCAGGCGATCCCCGAGGAGTTCCGCATCGCCGTCTACCTCGCGGATGTGGAGGGCTTTGCCTACAAGGAGATCGCGGACATCATGGGGACACCCATCGGTACGGTGATGTCCCGGCTGCACCGGGGGCGCCGCCAGCTGCGCGGCATGCTCGAGGACTACGCCCGTGAGCGCGGACTGGTCCCGGCCGGTGTCGGAGAGTCGAACGAAGCGAAAGGCTCGGGCTCATGAGCTGCGGAGAGCCGCACGAGACGGACTGCAGTGAGGTACTCGAGCATCTCTACGAGTTCCTCGACAGTGAGATGCCGGAAGTCGATCGCACCAAGTTCGAGCACCACTTCGAGGAATGCTCGCCGTGCCTTGAGAAGTACGGCCTGGAGCAGGCCGTGAAGAAGCTGGTCAAGCGGTGCTGCGGACATGACGAGGTCCCCGCCGACCTGCGTGCCAAGGTCATGGGGAGGATCGAGCTGATCCGCTCCGGCCAGTTGGTTCCCGAGGGCGACGTGACCGCGGCACCGACGGCGTCGACGAAAACGGCATCGGCGAAACCGACGACACAGACGGCATCGGCGCCGACGGCGAAGCCGGCGAAGCCGGGGACGACACCGCCGGCTCCGCAGGAGTCCTGACCTCCTGACCCCACATCCCGGGACATCCGCCCAGGTGTTCACCCGAACGTGCTAATCCACGGGGCTTTGCCCCGTGACCTCCCCCCTGCCCGCCCTACGCTCCCAGCGTGGACAGGCGTGACCGGGGAGGAGCGTCATGGAGGCGGTTCCACCGCGGGCCCGCGCGTATGTCGCCTGTGTGGTTCTCGCGGCCCTGGTCTGCCTGCTGCCGCTGTCGGTGACCCGGACCCCCTGGTGGACGGTCGCCCTGCTCGCCGTGGTGTACGCCGGCTGCCGGTACTTCGCCCGGCGCACCCTTGCCGGCCCCTTCTACCCGGTCCTGCTGGCGGCGGCCTTCCTGCTGCCGCCGGCCGCCGCCGCGCTGGTTCCCCTGCCGGGGGTCCTGCTCGCCCGTGCCGGGCAGCGGCCCGAGGCGCTGCGCCGGATCTGGCAGGCCGCCCAGCTCGTCCTCGCGGTGGGGGCCGCCTCCCGGGCGCACCGGGCACTGGGCGGCCGGGAGGCCGTCGTCGCCTCCGACTTCCCCTACGCCCTCGTCCCCGCCGGGGCCGCCGTGCTCGCCTTCTGCCTGGTGCTGACGGCACTGGACGGCGGAATCCGCGGGCTCGCCGAGCGCATGCCGGTGCATCGGGCGTGGCCGGGGATGTTCACCCGCTCGCTGGCGCCGATCGGGGTGCACGGACTCGCGGGACTGATGATGGCCGTGCTGTGGTGCAGCCCCTACGGCCCGGTCGCCGCGCTGCTGGTGCTGCTGCCGATGTGCGTGTCGTGGTGGGCGTACGCCCAGTACCACCGGGAGCGGGCCGCCCACCAGTCCACCATCCGCGCGCTGGTGCAGGCCGTCGACCTCAAGGACGGGTACACGCGCGGGCACAGCGAGCGGGTCGGCCGGGCCTCCATGATGATCGCGCGCGAGCTCGGCATGGACGACGAGCGCGTCGAGGTGCTGCGGTTCGCCGGCATCCTGCACGACGTGGGAAAGCTGGGCGTGCCCACCCGGCTGCTGCGCAAGGACGGGCCGCTGACCCCCGAGGAGCGCCGGGTGATCGAGCTGCACCCCGAGTACGGGCACGAGATGGTGCGCGGCATCTCCTTCCTCGGCGAGGCCCGCTCGGCGATCCTGCACCACCACGAACGCCTGGACGGCAGCGGCTATCCGTACGGGCTGAGGGGCACCCAGATCCCCGAGTCCGCGCGGGTGGTGGCCGTCGCGGACGCCTTCGACGCGATGACCTCCACCCGCTCCTACCGGCGGGCCCGCCCGGTCGACGCCGCCCTGGAGGAGCTGAAACGCTGCGCCGGTGCCCAGTTCGACCCGCGGATGGTCGCGGCGCTGGCGCGGGCCTTGGACCGGTACGGCTGGCACCCGGCGGTCACGGCCGAGGACGGGGCGTCCGCCGCCGCCTCCTCCTCCCCGCCGCTGTCGTCCGCGTCCGGCCGTGAGGAAGCACGCCGATGAGCCGGTCCGTGCTGCTGGTCCTCATCCGTGGCTCGGCCGCCCTTGTCGCCCTGCTGTCCCTCGGCGTCACCCTGTGGACCGGTGTGCAGGAGCGCGGGGCCGCCCTCGCCTTCGGGGTGCTCGTGCTGGTCGGCGAGCTCGCGCGGTGGAGCGGCACCGACGCCCGGGAGGCCGCGCCCCTGGGCGCCGCCGGAGCGCTGTCGTACGCCCTGCTGGGCGAGGACGCCGGGCGGGCCAGTCACCACGGCGTCTTCCAGACCGTCGCCGTGGTGCTCGGGGCGTGCCTGCTCGGCAGCGTGCCGCGCCTCGCACGCGGGGAGGAGCAGGCCCTCGACCATCTGACCCGGCGGATCCTCACCGTCGCCTTCGCGGCCGTCTGCTTCCAACCGCTCTACGGCGCGGGGGTGTTCCGGGACTGGATCGGCCCGGCCTACGCCCTGCTGCTGCTCGCGCTGCTGGTGCTCACCGCGCTGTGCGGCGCCGTGCTGTCCGCCGTGTCGGCGCACTGCCGCACCGGGTGGCCGTTCGGCCCGCTGCTGCGCGAGGAGCTGCGCGGGCTGCTCGGGATCGGCTCGGCGGTGTGCGCGACCGGCGCGGTCATGGCCCTCGCGGTCGCCGTGGCCGGGCTGTGGGCGCTGCCCGTGTTCTCGCTGCCGTTGCTGCTCACCCAGCTGTCCCTGAGACGGTACGCGGCCGTGCGGAGCACCTACCGCCAGACCATCGCCTCCCTGGCCCGGGCCACCGAGGTCGCCGGGTACACCCCGCCGGGACACGCCCGGCGCGTGGCCGCGCTCAGCCGGGCCGTGGGCCGGGAGCTGGGGATGACGGAGCCGGAGCTGACCGTGCTGGAGCACGCGGCGCTCATGCACGACATCGGCCAGCTCAGCCTGGTCGACCCGGTTCCCGCGGGCGCCACCGCCGGCCTGCCCGCCGAGCAGCAGCGGCGCATCGCGCTGCTCGGCGGGGCCGTCGTCCGGCAGACCGGGGTCGACGCACGGGTCGCGGTCGTGGTGGAGCGCCAGGCCGACCCCTGCCCGGAACAGCCGCTGCCCGCACGGATCGTGCGGACCGTCAACGCCTACGAGGAGAAGGTGCACGGCGCGGGTCCCGGCGGCTCCCTCAAGGCCCTGGAGGAGCTGCGGCTGGCAGCCGAGCACGCCCCCGATGTGGTGGAGGCGCTGGCCCGTGTACTCTCACGCGACGGTCCGGCGTCGCCCCCCGTGGGGTAACCCACGGGTAAGGAGCGCCCTTCCAGCCGCACATGGTTGGATGCGGGAAAGAGGGTGTCCGGGGGCAGAGGCCAGCCCACTGAACGGAACTGGCAGGCGGGAATCGTGAGGATCTTCGGCAAGGCACGGCACCGGCCCTCCGCCTCCTGGCGGCAGGCCACCGACCGCGCGTTCACCCTGATCGGCGACGGGCGGTACGAGGACGCGGGCCGGCTGCTGACGCGCGCCGCCGACCTGGAGCCCTGGCTGTCCGAGTCCTGGTTCAACCTCGCCCTGCTGCACAAGTTCCGCCACGACTGGGAGCAGGCCAGGGCGGCGGGGCTGCGGGCCGTGGCCCTGCTGGAGAAGGAGACCGGGGCGCCCGACTGGTGGAACGTCGGCATCGCCGCCACCGCCCTGCAGGACTGGCCGCTGGCCCGGCGGGCCTGGCAGGCGTACGGCCTGAAGGTGCCCGGAGGCACGGCCGCCGCCGGGGAGCCGGTGGGCATGGAGCTGGGCAGCGCGGCCGTGCGGCTGTCGCCGGAGGGCGAGGCCGAGGTGGTCTGGGGCCGCCGCCTGGACCCGGCCCGGATCGAGGTGCTGTCCATTCCGCTGCCCTCCTCGGGGCGGCGCTGGGGCGAGGTCGTGCTGCACGACGGCGTGCCCCACGGCGAGCGGACCACCGCGGCCGGCGACACCTACCCCGTCTTCGACGAGATCGAACTGTGGGCGCCCTCGCCCGTGCCCACCTGGGTGGTCCTCATCGAGGCGGCCACCGAGGCCGACCGGGACGCCCTGGAGCAGCTGGCCGCCGACGCCGGCTTCGCCGCCGAGGACTGGTCGTCCTCCGTACGGCTGCTGTGCCGGATGTGCTCGGAGTCGCGGATGCCGGCCGACGAGGGCGACGGCGAGCACCTCGATCCGCACGACCACAGCGAACCGGGGCAGCCCGGCCCCCTCGGCCACCGCACCGACGGACATCTGTGGGTGCCGGAGCGGGAGTGCGGGGTGGCCGCGCCCGCCTCGCTGGTGAGGGGGCTGCTGGACGGATGGGTCGCCGACAGCCCGGACTCCCGGGACTGGCGGGACCTGGAAGAGGTCTGCTGAGCACGGTCACCGTACTCTTGAACAGCATCAGTCGTTTCAGGAAGGCAGGCACAGGGCGGTCATGGCGCAGCAGGACACCGATCAGCAGCACGCGGGCGTGCTCCCCGTCGACGACGAGGGGTATGTCATCGACACGGAGAACTGCGAGGAGCGCGAGACGGCCTGGCGCGAGCGAGGCACCTCCCGGCCCATCACGGTCGTCGGCAACCCGGTGCTGCACAGGGAGTGCAAGGACGTCACCGACTTCGGCGAGGAGCTCCAGCAGCTGATCGCGGACATGTTCGCCAGCCAGCGCACCGCCGAGGGCGTGGGCCTGGCCGCCAACCAGATCGGGGTGGACCTGAAGGTCTTCGTCTACGACTGCCCCGACGACGAGGGCGTCCGGCACGTCGGTGTCGTCTGCAACCCCAAGCTGGTCGAGCTGCCCGCCGACCGCCGCCGTCTGGACGACAGCAACGAGGGCTGTCTGTCCGTGCCCACCGCCTATGCGTCGCTCGCCCGTCCGGACTACGCCGAGGTGATCGGCCAGGACGAGCGGGGCAACCCGATCAAGGTGCGCGGCACCGGGTACTTCGCGCGGTGCCTGCAGCACGAGACCGATCACCTCTACGGCCACCTCTACATCGACCGGCTCTCCAAGCGCGAGCGCAAGGAGGCGCTGCGGCAGATGGCCGAGAACGAGCCGCGCTACCCCATCGTCCCCAACGACTGACACCTCCCGCGGCAGCCGGGACGGGAACGATCCGTCCGAACGGCGCCCGGCCGGCAGGAAAAGCCGGCCGGGCGCCGTTCGTATGCCGTCGCACAGGCCGTGCAGACGCGTTGGCCATTCGATCCTTTGTGCGCTTCTCGTCCTCATAATCGGTCACACAAGGGGATATTCGCGGCATCCCGGAATGGAAGGCAAGTCAAATCCGTTCCCAGAACGGTCAGTTGCGGTGCTGAATCGGGGTAGGGGGATACGCAACGGCGTGCGCTCGGCACCAACGGAAGGGGTGTACGCCACCAGTGGCTGAGAGGGGTTGTCCGTGCCAGCTTTCCCGAACAGCACCACCGCGACATCCATACACAAGGCGGTCGCCGTACCGCCCCGACTCGCTCTCCCGGTGATCGAGGCCGCTTTTCCCCGGCAACTGCACACCTATTGGCCTCAGCTCCAGGAGAGGACCCGCAGTTGGCTGCTGCAAAAGCGGCTCATGCCGGCCGACAAGGTCGAGGAACACATCGACGGCCTGCGCTACACCGATCTCATGGCGGGGTACTACATCGGCGCCCCCGACGAGGTGCTCCAGGCGATAGCGGACTACAGCACGTGGTTCTTCGTCTGGGACGACCGCCACGACCGCGACATCGTCCACGGCCGGTCCGCCGCCTGGCGGCGACTGCGCAGTGCGCTGCACACGGCTCTGGACTCCCCCCGGGAGCATCTGCACCACCGGGACACCCTGGTCGCGGGCTTCGCGGACAGCGTGCTGCGTCTCTACTCGTTCCTGTCACCGGCCTGGAACGCCCGGTTCGCCCGGCACTTCCACGCGGTGATCGAGGCGTACGACCAGGAGTTCCACAACCGCACCGAGGGCGTGGTGCCCACGGTCGAGGAGTACCTCGCCCTGCGCCGGCTCACCTTCGCGCACTGGATCTGGACCGATCTGCTGGAGCCGAGCGCCGGCTGCGAACTCCCGGACGCGGTCAGGAAGAACCCCGCCTATCGGCGCCCGGCACTGCTCAGCCAGGAATTCGCCGCGTGGTACAACGACCTGTGCTCGCTGCCCAAGGAATTGGCGGGCAACGAGGTGCACAATCTCGGGATCAGTCTCATCAGGCATGAGGGGCTGACCCTCGAGGAGGCGATGAAGGAAATCCGCCGGCGCATCGAGGACTGCATTTCCGAGTTTCTTGTCGCCGAACAGGAGGGATTACGTTTCGCCGACGGCCTCGCGGACGGCACGGTGCGGGGAAAGGAATTGAGTGCCGCCGTACGGGACTGCATCGGCAACATGCGGAACTGGTTCAGTTCCGTCTACTGGTTCCATCACGAGTCCGGCCGGTACATGGTCGACAGCTGGGAAGACCGGTCCACGCCCCCGTACGTCAGCGATGAAGCGGCAGGTGAGAAATGACCGTCGAATCGGCGAACCCCCGACACCGGCAGAATTCCGCAGAAGCGCAGGAGCCGCCGCTGGCCGCGGGGGCGGTACCGCTTCTCGGCCACGGCCCGGCCCTGGTCCGCGACCCCCTGGCCTTCATGAGCCGGCTGCGCGACCACGGCGACGTCGTCCGCCTCAGGCTCGGTCCCAAGACGGTGTACGCCGTCACCACCCCCGCCCTCACCGGAGCGGTGGCCCTCAGCCCCGACTACATCATCTCCGGCCCGCTGTGGGAGTCCCTGGAGGAACTGCTCGGCAAGGAGGGCGTGGCCACCTCCAACGGCGCCCTGCACCGCCGCCAGCGCCGCACCATCCAGCCCGCCTTCCGGCTCGACGCCATCCCCGGATACGGCCCGGTCATGGAGGAGGAGGTGCATGCGCTGACCGAGCGCTGGAGCACCGGCCGGCCGGTCGACTGCACCGTGGAGGCCTTCCGGGTCGCCGTGCGCACCGCGGCCCGCTGCCTGCTGAGCGGCCAGTACACGGACGCATGGGCCGAGCGGCTGTGCGGAGCGCTCACCACCGTCTTCCGCGGCACCTACCGGAGGATGGTCCTGCCGCTCGGGCCGCTGTACCGGCTGCCGCTTCCGGCCAATCGCGCATTCAACCGGGCATTGGCCGATATGCATCTTCTCGTCGACGAGGTCATCGCCGAACGGCGGGCGTCGGGGCGAAAACCGGACGATTTGCTGACGATATTGCTGGCGGCGAAGGACGACGACGGCGAGCCCATCGGGGAGCAGGAGATCCACGACCAGGTGGTCGCGATACTCACCGCCGGCGGTGAATCGGTGGGCGCCACGATCATGTGGCTGCTCCATACGCTCGTGAATCACCCGGAACACGCGGAGCGGATCCACGCGGAAGTTGAATCCGTGACGGGCGGCAAACCCGTGACATTCGGCGACGTCCGCAGTCTCACGCACACCAACAACGTCGTCGTGGAGACGATGCGTTTACGGCCATCCGTATGGGTTTTGACGCGGCGGGCGGTCACCGACACGGAACTCGGCGGATGGCGCATTCCGGCCGGGGCGGACATCATCTACAGCCCGTACGCCATCCAGCGCGATCCGCGCTCGTACGCGGACCACCTGACGTTCGATCCCGACCGCTGGCTTCCGGAGCGGGCCAAGGAAGTGCCGAAATACGCCATGGTCCCCTTCAGCGTGGGCAACCGGAAGTGCCCCGCCGACCACTTCTCCATGGCGCTGCTGACCCTCTTCGCGGCGGAGGTGGCGACACGGTTCCGTCTGGAGCGGGTCGCCGGGTCGGACGCCTCCCCGCAGATCGGCATCACCCTGCGCCCGCGGAAGCTGCTGGTGCGGCCGGTGCCGAGGTGACGCGGGCGGGACCATGTGCGTTCAGGCGGCCCGCGGGCCCCTGAACGTGCGCCGGTAGGCGTTCGGGGTGGTGCCCAGCGTGCGGACGAACTGGTGCCGCAGCGCCGCCGCCGTCCCGAACCCCGTCCGGCTCGCGATCGCATCCATCGTCTCGTCCGTCGCTTCCAGCAACTCCTGTGCCAGCAGCACACGTTGACGCAGGAGCCAGCGGTACGGGGTCGTGCCGGTCTCCTGCTGGAAGCGGCGGGCGAAGGTCCGCGGGGACATGTGCGCGCGGGCCGCGAGCTGCTCGACGGTGATCTCCTGGTCGAGATGCTCCTCCATCCAGGCCAGCACCTCGCCGACCGTGTCGCAGGGGGACGCGGGCAGGGGCCGCTCGATGTACTGCGCCTGCCCGCCGTCCCGGTGCGGAGGCACCACCATCCGCCGGGCGATCCGGTTGGCGACCTGGGGACCCTGCTCCTTGCGCACGATGTGCAGACAGGCGTCGATACCGGCCGCGGTCCCGGCCGAGGTGATCACCGGGTCCTCGTCCACGTACAGCACGTCCGGCTCGACGCGTGCCCGGGGGAAGCGCCGCGCCAGCTCCTTCGCATGCCGCCAGTGCACCGCGCAGCGCCGCCCGTCCAGCAGCCCGGCGGCGCCCAGCACGAAGACGCCCGAGCAGACGCTGAGCACCCGCGTCCCGCGGTCCACGGCCCGGTTGAGCGCGTCGAGCAGCGCGGGCGGGAAGTCGCAGGCGGGGGCCGCGTCCGAGGCCGGCACCACGATCAGATCCGCCTCCTCCAGCCGCTCCAGGCCGTACGGCGTCGAGAGCGTGAGGCCGGGGACATGGGTGCGCAGCGACGTCCCTTCCGCGGAGACGACCGCGAAGTCGTACACCGGCAGCCCCTCGTCGCTGCGGTCGAGCCCGAAGACCTCGCAGACGACGCCGAGTTCGAAGGGATGCGCCTCGTCCAGCAGGACGGCGGCCACGTTCTTCAGCATGCCGTCAGTGTGCCGCGGCAGTGGCAGGAATTTGAAGGCGTACGGCAGTCCTGCCACTCACGGAAGGCGGCGCCCGGCGCGACAGTGGTGTCCATGCACACAACACAGATGCAAGGCCTCATCGACCTGCTCGTCGTCCTCGGGCTTCTGGTCCTCATGGTCCTGCCCGCGGCGATCGGTGCCGCCCACGACCTCCGTGTCGACCGCCGGCTCAGGCGGGCCCAGGAGGGCCGGACGCCCTTAAAGGACCAGGGGATCCGAAAGAGGCGGGGGTCCCGGAAGGACCGGGACCCCCGGGCCCCCGGGGAGAGGCGCGCCGCTCAGAAGTCCTCGTCCAGGTCGACGGTGCCCTCCACCGCCACCTGGTACGCCGACGGACGCCGTTCGAAGAAGTTGGTCAGCTCCTGAACGCCCTGGAGCTCCATGAAGGAGAAGGGGTTGTCCGAGCCGTACACCGGGGCGAAGCCGAGACGGGTCAGACGCTGGTCGGCGACGCACTCCAGGTACTGCCGCATGGACTCGGTGTTCATCCCCGGCAGGCCGTCGCCGCACAGATCGCGCGCGAACTGCAGCTCGGCCCCGACCGCCTCCTTCAGCATGTCGGTGACCTGCTGCTGCAGGGCGTCGTCGAAGAGATCCGGCTCCTCCTTGCGGACGGTGTCCACCACGTCGAAGGCGAACGACATGTGCATCGTCTCGTCCCGGAACACCCAGTTGGTGCCGGTGGCCAGCCCGTGCAGCAGGCCCCGGCTGCGGAACCAGTACACATAGGCGAAGGCGCCGTAGAAGAACAGACCCTCGATGCACGCGGCGAAGCAGATCAGATTGAGCAGGAAGCGACGGCGGTCCGCCTTCGTCTCCAGACGGTCCAGCTCCTCCACCGAGTCCATCCACGTGAAGCAGAACTCGGCCTTCTCGCGGATGGAGGGGATGTTCTCGATGGCCGCGAAGGCGGCGGCGCGGTCGTCCGGGTCGGGGAGATAGGTGTCCAGCAGCGTCAGATAGAACTGGACGTGCACCGCCTCCTCGAAGAGCTGCCTGCTCAGATACAGCCGCGCCTCGGGGGAGTTGATGTGCTTGTAGAGGGTCAGCACCAGGTTGTTGGCGACGATCGAGTCGCCGGTGGCGAAGAACGCGACCAGCCGGCTGATGAGGTGGTGCTCGCCCGGTGTCAGCTTCGCGAGGTCGGGGACGTCCGAGTGGAGGTCGACCTCCTCCACGGTCCAGGTGTTCTTGATGGCGGCCCGGTAGCGCTCGTAGAAGTCGGGGTAGCGCATCGGACGAAGGGTCAGCTCGAAGCCGGGGTCGAGCAGGTTCTGGGGGCGGTCGGCCGGGGGACGGGTGGACATCACTGGCAGGCCTCGCAGGACTCGGGGTTCTCCAGGGAACAGGCGACGGCGTCCGGTGCGGTCGCCCGCGGTGCGGGAGCGGTGGTGGGGCGCTGGGCCCGGGCCGCGGGGGCGATCCGGGTGGCCGGGCGGGAACGCAGGTAGTACGTCGTCTTCAGGCCCTGCTTCCACGCGTACGCGTACATCGAGGAGAGCTTGCCGATGGTCGGCGTCTCCATGAACAGGTTCAGGGACTGCGACTGGTCCAGGAACGGGGTGCGGGCGGCCGCCATGTCGATCAGGGCGCGCTGCGGGATCTCCCACGCCGTGCGGTACAGCCTCCGTACGTCCTCGGGGATCCAGGTCAGGCCCTGCACCGAGCCGCCCGCCTCGCGCAGCGCCTCCCGGGTCCGGGCGTCCCAGACGCCGAGCCTCTTCAGGTCGGCCACCAGATAGGAGTTGACCTGGAGGAACTCCCCGGACAGCGTCTCGCGCTTGAACAGGTTGGAGACCTGCGGCTCGATGCACTCGTACACGCCCGCGATCGAGGCGATGGTCGCGGTCGGGGCGATGGCGAGCAGCAGCGCGTTGCGCATGCCGGCCGCCGCGACGCGCTCGCGCAGGGCCGCCCAGCGCTCGGGCCAGGTGAACTCGACGTCGTAGTGGTCGGGGTGCAGCACCCCCCGGGCCGTACGGGTCTTCTCCCAGGCGGGAAGGGGACCGATGGGGGTCCCCCCTGCACCGGAGCCTGTCGTAGGTGCTTGGGGGCGCTCGGCGAGCGCGACGGAGGTCTCGTACGCGGCGAGCATGATCCGTTCGGCGATCCGGGTGGACAGGTCCTTCGCCTCCGGGGAGTCGAAGGGCAGCCGCAGCTTGAAGAACACGTCCTGCAGGCCCATGACGCCCAGGCCCACCGGGCGCCACCGGGCGTTGGACCGGCGTGCCTGCTCGGTCGGGTAGAAGTTGATGTCGATCACGCGGTCGAGGAACGTGACGGCGGTGCGGACCGTCTCGTCCAGCCGTTCCCAGTCGAGCTCCCCGCCGCCCGTGCCGTCCCCGTCGCGCACGAACGCGCTCAGATTGACCGACCCCAGGTTGCAGACCGCGGTCTCTCCGTCGTCCGTGACCTCCAGGATCTCCGTGCAGAGATTGGAGGAGTGGACGACATGGCCGGGCTCGGCCGTCTGGTTGGCGGTGCGGTTGGCGGTGTCCTTGAAGGTCATCCAGCCGTTGCCGGTCTGCGCGAGGGTGCGCATCATGCGGCCGTACAGCTCGCGGGCCGGCAGTGTCTTCTTCGCCAGCCCTTTGGCCTCCGCGGCCCGGTACGCGGCGTCGAACTCCTCGCCCCACAGATCGGTCAGCTCCGGCACGTCGGAGGGGGAGAACAGCGACCACTGCTCGTCGGCCTCCACCCGGCGCATGAACTCGTCGGGAACCCAGTGCGCGAGGTTCAGATTGTGCGTGCGGCGGGCGTCGTCGCCGGTGTTGTCCCGCAGCTCCAGGAACTCCTCGATGTCCGCGTGCCAGGTCTCCAGGTAGACCGCCGCCGCGCCCTTGCGCCGGCCGCCCTGGTTCACGGCGG
>NZ_MUME01000203.1 GCF_002155915.1 Streptomyces thermovulgaris
TTCGACGGCCAGCAGCCGTACACCCCGGACGAAGTACGCGAAGCCCTGCAGATCGGCCCGGACATCCCCATCATCACCACCGACGCCCGGCACCGCGCGGACGCCAAGGCGACACTGATCACACTGGTCGAACACGCCCTCATGGCCCGGCTGCGGTGACCCACCACCCGACCGATGAAGGCGGGTGTCCTCTCCTCGGGGGAGAGGGCACCCGCCTTCATCGGTTCACGGAAGGGCACACGCGCGGATGGAGGGCCGTACGGGACGTGCAGGGGCCGTGAGAGGCACGGGGACGCGGAGGGAGACGGGAAGAGGCGGGGAGACAAGGACCTCAAGACACGGGAAGGGGCCCACCCGGGCGGGGTGGGCCCCTTGTCTCGGAGCTGTTCCGGCAGCCGGACGGGCTCAGCGCCAGCTGTGGGGGGCGCGGAAGCCGCTCTCCCGCTCCAGCCGGCGCCAGCCGGCCCGGGCACGGCCGCGGTGGGCGGGGCCGGACGTACCGGCAGGGCGGGCCGATGCGCGGGCCAGGAGAAGGGCCGTGATGGCGGCGACCTCCTCGGGCTCGGCGTGGCCCTTCTCGACGCGGATGTCAATGGTGCTCATGGCGGGTCTCCGTGGCTGGGTCACTGCGGCGGGTTGCCGTGCTTGCGGGAGGGCAGGTCGGCGTGCTTGGTCTGCAGCATCGCCAGGGACTTGATCAGGACCTCGCGGGTGTCGGCGGGGTCGATGACGTCGTCCACCAGACCGCGCTCGGCCGCGTAGTAGGGGTGCATCAGCTCGGCCTTGTACTCCTTGACCATCTTCTGCCGCATGGCCTCGGGGTCCTCCGCCTCGGCGATCTGGCGGCGGAAGATGACGTTGGCCGCGCCCTCCGCACCCATCACGGCGATCTCGTTGGTGGGCCAGGCGTAGGTGAGGTCGGCCCCGATGGACTGGCTGTCCATGACGATGTAGGCACCTCCGTACGCCTTGCGCAGGATCAGCGAGATCCTCGGCACGGTGGCGTTGCAGTAGGCGTAGAGCAGCTTGGCTCCGTGCCGGATGATTCCACCGTGCTCCTGGTCGACGCCGGGCAGGAAGCCGGGGACGTCCAGAAGAGTGATGAGGGGGATGTTGAAGGCGTCGCACATCTGCACGAAGCGTGCGGCCTTCTCGCTGGCCTCGATGTCCAGCACGCCGGCCAGCACCTGGGGCTGGTTGGCGATGATGCCGACGACCTGGCCGTCCATCCGGGCCAGCGCGCAGATGATGTTGCGCGCCCAGCGCTCGTGGACCTCGAGCATCTCGCCGTCGTCGACGATCTCCTCGATGACCTTGGTCATGTCGTAGGGCCGGTTGCCGTCGGCCGGGACCAGGTCCAGCAGGGTGTCGCAGCGGCGGTCGACGGGGTCGGAGCACTCCACCCGCGGCGGGGTCTCCCGGTTGTTCTGCGGCAGCAGCGACAACAGGTACCGCACCTCGGCGATGCAGGTCTCCTCGTCGTCGTAGGCGAAGTGGCACACACCGCTGGTCTCGGCGTGCACGTCCGCGCCGCCCAGCCCGTTCTGTGTGATCTCCTCGCCGGTGACGGCCTTGACCACGTCCGGGCCGGTGATGAACATCTGCGAGGTCTCACGGACCATGAACACGAAGTCGGTGAGCGCGGGGCTGTAGGCGGCGCCGCCCGCGCACGGGCCGAGCATCACGCTGATCTGCGGGATGACCCCGGAGGCCTTGGTGTTGCGCTGGAAGATGCCGCCGTAGCCGGCCAGTGCGCTGACGCCCTCCTGGATCCGGGCGCCCGCACCGTCGTTGAGGGAGATCAGCGGGGCACCGGCCGCGATGGCCATGTCCATGATCTTGTGGATCTTCGTGGCGTGGGCCTCGCCCAGCGCGCCGCCGAAGATGCGGAAGTCGTGGGCGTAGACGAAGACCGTACGGCCCTCCACCGTGCCCCAGCCGGTGATCACACCGTCGGTGTACGGCCTCTTGGCCTCCAGGCCGAAGCCGGTCGCCCGGTGCCGGCGCAGCTGCTCGACCTCCTGGAAGGAGCCGGGGTCCAGGAGCAGCTCGATCCGCTCCCGCGCGGTCAGCTTGCCCTTGGCGCGCTGCGCCGCGGTCGCCTTCTCGCTGGGGCCCGCCACCGCCCGCGCACGGATCTCGTGCAGTTCCGCAACCCGTCCGCGCGCGTCCGCCGGCCCGCCGGCCGGCTCACCCGTCGTCTCTTCCAAAACGGTCATGCAGTGACCTTACGAAGGACATCGAGGAAAGCGGGCCGTTGACTCCGTACAGTCTCCGGCCCGTTTTCCTGGTGCCACTGAACAGAACCTGGACGCCTTGCAGCCTTTTCGACTGCTCAGAGGGCGTCGGACTTGTGGGGATGCCACAAACCGGGGGCGCGGAGACCTCGCGCATTCGGGGGCGGCACATGCCCTCCCCCGGGTGACGGGCCGACCCGTACGGCGGCCTCGTCCCCGCAGAGCGTAACCGCTCGGGCGAGCCGGGCGCACCGGGCCCTGCCGGACGGGCGCACCGGCCGCCGCGGCCGGACTCCCGCCCCCGCCCGCGCGGAGCGGAAGCGGCCGGCACCCGCCGCGGGGCGGCCACGGACAGCAGATGCGCCAAAAGGTTGAGCGATCAATGAAATACCGCTACGGTCGTGCCCGCAGAACAATTTGAAACTTCAACTTACTCGGCGCCTCTCCCTGCGCTGAGCACGTCCCTCTCCGAAGGAGAACCTCATGGGCATCTTCAGCAGCAAGAACGACACCGCCGAGAACGCCTCCGCCCCCGCCGCGGTGAACCCGGACCTGGCCGCGCTGACCGGCGACTACACGATCGACCCCGCGCACTCCACCCTCGGCTTCGTCGCGCGGCACGCCATGGTCACCAACGTCAAGGGCACCTTCAACGACTTCACCGGCACCCTCCGCCTGGACGGCAGCGACCCCTCGGCCTCCACGGCGTCCGTCGACGTGCGGATGGACAGCATCGACACCGGCTCGGAGGACCGCGACAACCACCTGAGGAGCGCGGACTTCTTCGCCACGGAGGAGTTCCCGGAGATGACGTTCCGCTCCACCAAGGCCGAGGCCCTGGGCGGCAACGACTACCGCATCACCGGCGACCTGACCATCCGCGGCATCACCAGGCCGGTCACCATCGACCTCGAGTTCAACGGCGCCGCCAAGGACCCCTTCGGCAACGAGCGCGTCGGCTTCGAGGGCAGGGCCGAGATCCTGCGCTCGGACTGGGGCCTGACCTGGAACGCGGCCCTGGAGACGGGTGGCGTCCTGGTCTCCGACAGGATCAAGCTGAACTTCGACATCTCGGCGATCAGGAAGGCCTGAACGGCCGCGGGCCCTCAGAACCCGCCGAAGTCGCCTCCGCCGAAGTCCCCGCCGCCGCCGAAGCCGCCGCCCATGCCGAAGTCCCCGAAGTCGGCCGGGCTGAAGTCCGCGCCGGAGACGTCGCCGCCCTCGTAGCCGCCGAAGTCGCCGTAGCCGGCGCCGTAGGCGGCCGCGTAGGACGGGGTGGCCATCATGCTGCCGAGCAGGGTGCCCGCCAGGAGACCCGGCAGGAGGCCGCCGCCGAAGTAACCCCCGGCCCAGGGGCCGTACGCGGGGCCGGCGTCCCAGTAGGGGCGGCGGCCCCCGTCCGTGGCCACCTCGCGGATCTGCGGGTCGAGGCCGTCGGCCAGGCGGATCCGGTCGGCGGCGCAGACCGGCACCCGGCGAGGCGCGCCGCCGGGGGGCGTCCACTCCTCGTCGGCGACCGAGGGACCGTGGCGCGGGTCGAAGAAGCAGGGCGGACGGCGCTCGGGCAGGGGGCGCCCCTCACGGCGGGCGGCCAGCCGGGCGAGCGAGAAGCGGCCGTCCTCCAGGGTCTCGGTGACCAGCCGCACGTCCTCCGGCCGGCGGGCCTCGGCCATGTACTGCTTGGCCTGGTCGTAGCTGTCCAGCGCCCGCTCGTAGTCCGCGCGCATGGCGTCGTCCGCACCGGCCTCCGCCGGGTGGAAGTCGAGGCGGTCCAGTTCCTCCCCGTAGGCGGTGATGTCCTCGTCCACGACGACCCGCAGCTTCTCCAGGGCGGCCTGCTGCTCCGCCTCCCGGCGGCTCCGGCCGCGCCGGACCAGGGCGTACGCGCCCGCACCGCTCGCCACCAGGACCGCGCCGGCGGTGATCAGCGCGGTGGTGGACACCGTGCCGCCGCGCTCGACGCCGTCCCAGCCGGCGGGGGCCGAGCCCCTCATGGTGACCAGGGCCCGGTCGGTGAAGTCGGCGAGCTGGGTCCTGGCGTCCTCGCCCTGGACGCTGGTGACGAGGTTCCGCACGGCGGTGCGCGGCAGCACCGAGGCATCGGCGCGGGCGTCGAAGCGGTCGCCCAGGCGCACCGCGTACGCGCCGGTGACGCCGGTGGCGGTGCGCAGGTCGGTGAACAGGTTCCGCGTCGGCTGGTCCGCGGGCAGAACCGCGATGAACAGGGGCTTGTCCGCGTCCTTGATCTGCCGGCTGAGCTCGGCCGCCTCGGTCGGCGGCAGCTGGGCGGACATGGCCGGGTCGACGTACACGGGGTTCCTGCGGAGCTCCTCGGCGACCGTCGAGATGCTGGTGGCCGCCTCGGCACGGGGCACACCCGCCCACAGAACGGCCATGACGGCGAGCGCGAGCGCCACCAGCAGTCGCGCCGGAATTCGGACCAGAGCCATGGCCTTCATACTTCGAAAGTACCCGAACAGCCCCAAAAGCCCGAATCGCTTCGGAAATCCCCCGAAGGGGGTACCCGCCCCTGCGCTCCCCCGTGGGCGCATCGCCGAGCCGTCGGCTCCCGGTGGCCGTATCGTCGAGTGCGTGACCACACCGCGGGACCTGTTGCTCCTCAGCCTGGACTTGCCGTCCGAGCGTCCCGTCGAGCAGGGTGATCTGTCGCTCGCGCTGGCGGGCGCCGAACTGGCCGACCTCCTTGCCGCCGGTGCCGTCGCCCTGGACGGCGACCGCATCGTGCCCGCCCCCCGGCAGAAGACGGGAGACCGCCTCCTGGACCAGGCCGGGGCGGCACTCAAGGAGCGGCCGCCGTACGAGTCCGTCGAGGACTGGCTGTGGCGCCGGGGCGAGGGACTGGCCGTGGCCTACATCGACGCGATGGAGGCGGACGGGCGCCTCACCGGGCGGCGGCACCGCTGGCTGCCCGCCCGCGGCGGCCGAAGGACACCCGTCGACTCGCCGGAACGGCGCGAGGCGGCCGAGCGCTGGGCCTCCCACGAGCCCGTCCTCACCGGGCTGGCCGCCGCCCTGGGCATCGAGGCCGGACCCGGCGAGGAGACCGCGGTCCCGGACGACGAGGCCCTGGTGACCGTGCTGGCCGCCGTCAACGACGCGCTGACGGAACTGGAGGCGGTCCGGCAGCGGCGGCGCATCGAGAACGCCGCCTTCGACAACATCTGGCGCGCTCCCTGACGGCCGGCGGACCGCGGCCGCCCGCGTCCGTGCCGCCTCTGTTTCCCCTGCTTCCTCGGCTTCCTCCGCCGTCCCCGCCGCCCGTGCCTCTTGTGCCCGGGCGGCTGCCCGGGCGGCGGGACGGCGGTGTCCGGCGGCGTCCGGCCGGTTCCTACTGCGCCGGTTCCACGCCGGCGCGCAGCAGGCCGTAGGTGTACGCGTCCTCCAGGGCCTGCCAGGAGGCCGCGATCACATTGTCGGCCACGCCCACCGTGGACCACTCGCTCTGGCCGTCCGAGGTGGAGATCAGGACGCGGGTGGTGGAGGAGGTGCCGTGCTTGCCCTCCAGGATGCGGACCTTGTAGTCGACCAGGTCGATGGAGGCCAGCTGGGGGTAGATCTTCTCCAGGGCCACGCGCAGGGCGCGGTCGAGGGCGTTGACCGGGCCGTTGCCCTCGGCGGTGGCGACGATGCGCTCGCCCTTGGCCCACAGCTTGACGGTGGCCTCGTTCGCGTGGGTGCCGTCGGGGCGGTCCTCGGCGATGGCCCGCCAGGACTCGACCTCGAAGTACTTCAGCGGCCTGCCCTCGACCTCGGCGCGCAGCAGCAGCTCGAAGCTCGCGTCGGCCGCCTCGTAGGTGTAGCCCTTGAGCTCGCGCTCCTTGACCCGCTCGACGACACGGCCGACGAGCTCGCGGTCGCCGCCGAGGTCGATGCCGAGTTCCTTGCCCTTGAGCTCGACGGACGCGCGGCCCGCCATGTCGGAGACCAGCATGCGCATGGTGTTGCCGACCTGCTCGGGGTCGATGTGCTGGTACAGGTCCGGGTCGACCTTGATCGCGGAGGCGTGCAGACCGGCCTTGTGGGCGAAGGCGGACACCCCCACGTAGGGCTGATGGGTGGAGGGCGTGAGATTGACGACCTCGGCGATGGCGTGCGAGATGCGGGTCATCTCGCGCAGCCGGCCCTCGGGCAGCACCCGCATGCCGTACTTCAGCTCCAGGGCCGCCACGACCGGGAAGAGGTTGGCGTTGCCGACGCGCTCGCCGTAGCCGTTGGCGGTGCACTGCACATGGGTGGCGCCCGCGTCGACGGCGGCGAGGGTGTTGGCGACCGCGCAGCCGGTGTCGTCCTGGGCGTGGATGCCGAGGCGGGCCCCGGTGTCCGCGAGGACGGTGGAGACGATCGCGTGGATCTGGGCGGGCAGCATGCCGCCGTTGGTGTCGCAGAGGACCACCACGTCCGCGCCGGCCTCGGCGGCGGTCCGCACGACGGCCTTGGCGTATGCGGGGTTGGCGCGGTAGCCGTCGAAGAAGTGCTCGCAGTCGACGAAGACGCGGCGGCCCTCGGCACGCAGATGGGAGACGGTGTCGCGGACCATCTCCAGGTTTTCCTCCAGGGTGGTGCGCAGAGCCAGCTCCACATGCCGGTCGTGCGACTTGGCCACCAGGGTGATCACCTCGGCACCGGAGTCCAGCAGCGCCTTGACCTGGGGGTCCTCCGCCGCCTTGCCGCCGACGCGCCGTGTGGAGCCGAAGGCGACGAGCTGGGCGTGCCTGAACTCGATCTCCTGCCGGGCGCGGGCGAAGAACTCGGTGTCCCGCGGGTTGGCCCCGGGCCAGCCGCCCTCGATGAAGCCCACGCCGAAGTCGTCCAGGTGCCGGGCGATGGCCAGCTTGTCGGCGACCGTGAGGTTGATGCCCTCGCGCTGCGCGCCGTCGCGCAGGGTCGTGTCGAAGACGTGGAACGCATCGTCGAGCTGGCTGGTTGCGGTCATGGCCTCAAGACTCCTGTCACCCATGTCGGTCTTACCGGAAATGACCGGCTCCACCGTCCCCCATACTCCCTCGCGCTGTGTTCCCGGCTGCAGGTGGGTCGGGAAAACAAAAAACCTCTCGCGGGTGCGAGAGGTCTGCGCGCGGGTCGAGGACGACGGTGGCCGCCCGTACCGGGTCGTACGAGGCGGTCACTGCGGACCGGCGCGCCTGCTGCCAATAATCGTGGCGAACGAGAGCACGGGGGCAGTGTGGCACAGTTCCGCCCCTTCCAGGCGCCGTGTCTCAGGATGCGGGCGGCCGGCTGAAACGGTTCCCCGGTGTCCGTCCGCGCCCGGTCCGGACCCCCGCTCCCCGTGCACTCCCCCGCGGTGACGTGCGTCACCGGCGAAACCGCCGCACACCGGCGGGCTCCGGGAGCCCTGCCGCCGGTCCCGCGCAGGGCGCCGGCACGCGTCTCCCGAATGCACCCGAACGGCTGCCTCCCCGGAACTTCCGTGCACGGCGCGGGACGTGGTCCCGGCCGGTGCCGTGCGGGGCGGCCGGCCGCAGACGCGCCGGGGCCGCCGCGGACGAGCGGTCCGCGGCGGCCCCGGCCGGTGCTGAAAAGCGGTCGCCGGCAGAAGACGCGGCCGGGTGGGACCTCAGTCGATCCTGTGCATCCAGCCGTGCTTGTCCTCGGCGATGCCGCGCTGGATGTCCAGCAGGGCCTGACGCAGCTTCATGGTGACCTCGCCGGGCTCTCCGCCCGACTGCTGCCACTCGGCGCCCGCCCGCTTGACGGTGCCGACCGGGGTGATCACGGCGGCCGTGCCGCAGGCGAAGACCTCGGTCAGCGTGCCGTTCTCGGCGTCGCGCTGCCACTGGTCGATGGAGATGCGGGCCTCCTCGGCCTCGTAGCCGAGGTCGCGGGCGACCGTCAGCAGCGAGTCACGGGTGACGCCCTCCAGGATCGAGCCGGTCAGGGAGGGTGTGACGATTCTGTCGCCGTAGACGAAGTACAGGTTCATGCCGCCCAGCTCCTCGACCCACTTGTGCTCCACGGCGTCGAGGTAGCAGACCTGGTCGCAGCCCTTGGCGGCGGCCTCGGCCTGGGCGAGCAGGGAGGCCGCGTAGTTGCCGCCCGTCTTGGCGTCGCCCATGCCGCCGGGGACGGCGCGGACGCGGTCCTCGGAGGCCCAGATGGAGACCGGCTTCACCCCGCCGGGGAAGTACGCGCCGGCCGGGGAGGCGATCACCAGGAACAGGTACTCGTCGGCGGGCTTGACGCCCAGCCCGACCTCGGTGGCGATCATGAACGGGCGCAGGTAGAGGGACTCCTCGCCGCCGTGCGGGGGCACCCACGCCTTGTCCTGCCGCACCAGGGCGTCGCAGGCCTCGATGAACGTCTCCACGGGCAGCTCGGGCATGGCCAGCCGGCGGGCGGAGGCCTGGAAGCGCAGGGCGTTCCTCTCCGGGCGGAAGGTGGCGACCGAGCCGTCGGGCTGACGGTAGGCCTTCAGCCCCTCGAAGATCTCCTGCGCGTAGTGCAGAACGGTGGTCGCCGGGTCGAGGGAGATCGGCGCGTACGGAACGAGCTGGCCGTCGTGCCAGCCCCGGCCCCTCGTCCACCGGATCGTCACCATGTGGTCGGTGAAGCGGCGACCGAACCCGGGATTGGCCAGGATCTCCTCGCGCTCCGCATCGGAGAGCGGGTTGGCCGAGGGCTTGAGCTCGATCGTGGGCGTCGTCATCAGGGAGATCCTTCACTTCCTGGCTCGGATACGGCGGACCGCGCCCACACCCGTACGGCCGGCGGCCGATGCTTGGACGTCCGAGCATTCCCTCATACCGCAGTTCCGCGTCCGATTATCGC
The DNA here is from genome assembly GCF_002155915.1 of Streptomyces thermovulgaris. GTDB lineage: Bacteria > Actinomycetota > Actinomycetes > Streptomycetales > Streptomycetaceae > Streptomyces > Streptomyces thermovulgaris. Next base: position 9,045 of record NZ_MUME01000203.1, read on the forward strand.
GCGGGGGCGGCGGCACAAGAGGAACGGGGTGAATACGGCCCGGGGTCTGATGGTGGCACCCGGCGGCGGACAGGGGGAAGCCGCCGGACGCGGATGCGACCCGGCGGCTTCGTGGAGAGCGGGGAGGAGCGGCCGGGTCAGCCCGCTACTCGTACGCAGAGCGCGTCGCCGATCTCGGAGGTGCTGCGCGCGGGCAGCGCACCGCGCTCCGCGAGGTCGGCGGCGACGGCGTCCTCGACGCGGGTCGCCTCGGCCTCGAAGCCGAGGTGGCGCAGCAGCAGGGCGACGGACAGGACCGTGGCGGTGGGGTCGGCCTTGCCCTGGCCGGCGATGTCCGGAGCCGATCCGTGGACGGGCTCGAACATGGACGGGAACTCGCCGGAGGGGTTGATGTTCCCGCTCGCGGCGGTGCCGATGCCGCCGGAGACGGCCGCGGCGAGGTCGGTGATGATGTCGCCGAAGAGGTTGTCGGTGACGATGACGTCGAACCGCTCGGGCTGGGTGACCAGGTAGATCGTGGCGGCGTCGACGTGGATGTACTCGGTGGTGACCTCGGGGTACTCCTCGGCCACCTTGTTGAAGATGTTCGTCCACAGGTGACCCGCGAAGGTCAGGACGTTGTTCTTGTGGACCAGCGTGAGCTTCTTGCGCGGGCGGGCCTGGGCACGGGCGAAGGCGTAGCGGACCACGCGCTCGACACCGTAGGCCGTGTTGACGGAGACCTCGGTGGCGACCTCGTGCTCGGTGCCCTGGCGGATGGTGCCGCCGTTGCCGGTGTAGGGGCCCTCGGTGCCCTCGCGGACGACGACGAAGTCGATCTGCGGATTGCCGGCGAGCGGAGTGGCGACGCCGGGCAGGAGCTTGCTCGGGCGGAGGTTGACGTGGTGGTCGAAGGCGAAGCGGAGCTTGAGCAGGAAGCCGCGCTCCAGGACGCCGGAGGGGACCGACGGGTCGCCGATCGCGCCGAGCAGGATGGCGTCGTGCTGCTTCAGCTGCTCCAGGTCGGCGTCGGTGAGTGTCTCGCCCGTGGCGTGGTAGCGCCGGGCGCCGAAGTCGTACTCCTTGGTCTCCAGCTTCACATCCTGCGGAAGGACGGCGGTCAGGACCTTCAGCCCCTCGGCCACGACCTCCTGGCCGATGCCGTCACCGGGAATCACTGCGAGATTGATGCTGCGAGACATGGCGGCACCCTACTCCTCGTCCCAGGGAACGACACAGCGCGTCCGCGATGTGGACGTCCGGACGGAGGAGGACAAAGGCGGGTGCTGCTCAGTGTCCGGTCTCGCCGCCGTTGTCACGGCGGTCGAGGGCGCGCTGCAGGGCGGCGGCGGCGTTCTTGCGGACGGACTCGCTCGTCCGGGAGGCGTGGCGGACGCGGCGGCGCAGGGCGGTTGCGGCCATGGGACATCGACTCCTTCGACACATGGGGGGGCGCGCAAGGCGCGAGGAAGTGCGAGAGATGAAGAAAGGTGCGGAGCGCCGGAAGGGCGGGGAGCGGTGCCGCAGGGGTGTCCTGCGCAGGGCCCGGCTCACGACCGCCGTCGCTGGATCGAGCGAATCGTTCGGCTTCTACAAAAGTAAGCGAGGGCCGGGCACCTGTCTCCACAATTAGTCGGGCTTCCTACTATCTGAGACAGTGGGGTGCGTCACGCCCCTCCGACCTGCGCTTTTTCCTCACCCGATCGGGGGTGCGCCACCGCCCCGCCGGCCGAGAACCGGCCCCCTGCGGCGTCCTCCCCGCGGCGTCCTGCTCGCCCGGCCGCCCCC
>NZ_MUME01000204.1 GCF_002155915.1 Streptomyces thermovulgaris
GCCCCGCCCACGGACCCGCCACCACCCGCGGAACGCTCCGAACGGGCAGCCCGGAACGACGCCGCAGGGCCGGCGCCGCCCCGGACCCTTCCGCTCACTGGTCCGACCGGACCGCGGCCTCTCCCGGTTCGTCGCGACAGCCGTCCTCCCCCGAGGAGCGGGAGGCCATCGCGGCACGGTCGGACTCACTGCGCAGGACACAGAACTCATTGCCCTCGGGATCCGCGAGAACCACCCATCCCGAGCCGTCGGGTCTCCGGCGGTCGGCCACCACGGTGGCTCCCAGACCCAGCAGCCGTTCGACCTCTTCCTCCCGCGAGGTCTCCGGACGCAGGCACAGATGCACCCTGTTCTTGACCGTTTTCGGCTCCGGGACCTCGTTGAAGTGCAGCAGCGGTCCCGTCGGCAGCATCACCTGTATTTCCGGATCGCCCGGACTGCTGTCCGGATGCAGCGGGCAGCCGGTCGCCTTGCTCCAGAATTGAGCCAGTTCGTAGGGGTTCGCACAGTCGATCGCCACGTTCTGCACTGTCGAGACCATGCGGGCGAGCCTGCCACGGCCTCTTTCCGTCCCACCACACCGAATGACGTCAATGCGCGCACGACGCCCGCCGCACCTCGTGCGAGAGCACGCCGGTTCCCGCGCACTTCCGGGAGCCGGCGGCCGGCGCCGGCAACTCGGACATCGGAAGAACCGCACCTTCCCCGCGCTGCGACACGGCCCCGGACGGGAAACCCGGCAGATTCCGGCCCGGGAAATGAACTCACCGGTCAAGTGGGGGGAATGAAGGATTCTGAGGGGCGGTCAGCACGAACTGGAGGAGAGGCATGGGGGAGAGCCGCAGGAGAGAACACCTCCGGCGGGCGATGCTGAGCGGTGCCGTCGGAGGCGCGTCCGCCGCGGTCGTGGAGGTCGTCGCCACCCTCTCCGAGGCGTCCCTGCCGTGGTGGGCGGTGGTGGGCACGGGCTTATTGGTGGCTGTGCTCGCCGGCTGGTCCGGGGCGCAGCTCGGCCGTATCGCCGGCGTTCGGAAAGAGGCCCTGGAACCGGGCGAGAGAGTCATCGGCACTTACGTCGTCCTGCCCCCGTTCAAGGAGCACACCCCGCCCGATCCTCACGAAGGCCCGCAATACGAACTTCTGGTGACCACCCGCGGTCTGCACCTGTGGGAACGCTCCGCACTGCTGTGGCGGTACCCATGGACAGAACTGCGTGTGCTCACCGACGGCCCGCGCCTGCGCATCTACCACGAGGGACGCGAGGCGGGAACGATGCTGCTGCGGGCAGGGGCCGCGCAGGAGACACGCCTGATCGCCGCACGATACGCAGCCGCCTGACACACGGACCACAGCCCCATCCCCAGGCCGCACCGATCCGCCTTCATCGGAATCCACCTGACCGTGCAGCCCGGTTGCCCGCGAGGGAATGCGGATCCCCTCGCCCCCTCTTCCCTTCCCTCCTTCAACCGGAACGCCCGGCCGCTAACGTCCCGCGCCATGTGGGCTCAGGAGATCGTGGCCGGCCGACCGGCGTGGCGGCACCTTCCCTCCGGGGTGGTCTTCCGGGCCGTTCCCGGAGGAACGTTCCGGATGGGCCTGTCCGACGCGGAGCTGGACGCGGTGCGAGCCATCGAGCGGGCCGGCGGTGCCGATGGCGATCTCGAGCCGTTCTTCGCCGGCGCCGCCCGGGCCCGGCCGGTGCGGGAAGTGCGGGTCGGGCCGTTCCTGATCGCCCGGCATCCGCTGACGGTGGCGCAGGTACGGCACTGGCTGCCCGAGTACGAGGACAGCTTCGCCGTGTCGGACTCGAGCACGGCCCGGCTCGAGGGCGACGTGGACGACCTGCTCGAGGCGATGCCCTTCCGGCTGCCCGGCGAGACGGAGTGGGAGTACGCGGCCCGGGCGGGCACGACCACTTTGACCTTCCGGGGGAACGGCAGGCCGGACGAGGACCAGGTCCTCGACGACTTCGCCGACGAGGAGCGCACCGCCGCGGCCGAGAACGCCTTCGGGCCGGCGGCGATGGGATCGGCGAACGAAATCTGCGCCGACGTGTGGATCCCGGATTTCACGGACGCACCGAGGGACGCACGCCCCCGCACCGGGGACGGGCCGCGGGTGGTGCGCGGAGGCGCCGGCGACCTCTCTCCGTGGCAGTGCTGTGACGAGTGGCTGCTGTTGCTCTCCGCCACCCGTTGCGAGTTCCAGGACTTCACCGCGGTCCGCCCGGTCGCACCTGTGGATGCGGTCCGCGTCGGCAAGGCGCCGGCCCGAGTGCTCCCTTGACGCTCCAGGGCGGCCGGACTCGAGGAGCCGGCTGCCGCGGAGGCGTCCAGGCGGCCGGTGACCACCACCGGGGACGCCGGATGTGCAGGGGGGCGACCGCCCTGGGGTGATCTTTGTCACTCAAAAATTGGTTGAAGGCGGGACAACTGTGCGGATGTGTTCCGCTTTGCGACGGGCGGCCCGATCTCCTCCCTGCCCTGGGGCGAGATGTGGCCCCTTATGGGGAGCCGTCTGCGGCAGTACGATTTGCCGGCCGTCATATGTGGAGTTCATGTGAAGCTTTTATGAGGGGTGCGGGTGGGGTGATCCGGCCGGCCGACGGGCACGGTCGTGATCTTCGCCGTCCGAGATGAGGCAAGAGGGGCGTCATGCACGGACATGCGGCCACCGGCCTGTCCGGCGTGATGCACGGGACAGGTTCCTCGGGGCCGGGTCCGGCGGGCGGCGCCATGAAGCCGGCCTCGCTCATGCGCCGGGGGCGACCGCGCCTTTGACGGTCACCGCCCGGCATCGGTCCCCAGCGAGGAGGACGGCCCGGCGGAGGCCGACTCGGCCCAGGCAGGCGCAGGAGGGAAGCCCCACTGCGGTCGTCGCCCCGGCCGACGACAGCCCCAGGCCCGGCTCCGCAGCGCCCCCGACAGCACCGGCCTCACCTCTGTGCCTGTTTTGCAGCCGCACGAGACCGAAGACGTGAACCGGCCGCCGCACCCCTTCCGGGCGCCGCCGGTCGCGTCTCGGCACGACTCCGCACGAGGCACCCATGGGGAAGCACCGAAGAACGGGCCTGACGCCCGCCAGGACCCGCAACGTGATCGCCCTGATCCCGGCCCACAACGAGGCCGGCGTCATCGCGGACTCCCTCCGGGGACTGTACGGGCAGACCCTGCCTCCGCAGCGGGTCGTCGTGGTCGCGGACAACTGCACCGACGCCACCGCGGCCATCGCGGCCTCCCTGGGAGCCGAGGTCTTCGAGACCCGGGGCAACCGGCACAAGAAGGCCGGAGGCCTGAACCAGGCCCTGGCCGCCCTGCTGCCCGAGCTGCACGACGACGACGTGGTCCTCGTGACGGACGCGGACAGCGTCCTGGACCCCGGCTTCGTGGCCTGCGGGGCGGAGCACCTCGCGAAGGGCTACGGAGGAGTGGGCGGCACCTTCCGGGGCGGGCCCGGCGGAGGCTTCGTGGGCCACCTCCAGCGCAACGAGTACGCCCGCTACGCACGGGACGTGAGACGTCTGGGCGGCAAGTGCCTGGTGCTCACCGGCACGGCGGCCATGTTCCGGGTGCAGGTGCTGCGGCAGATATCCCGGGCCCGCCTGAAGGGCCGGCTCCCGCCCGGGGACGGACGCGGGGGCGTCTACGACACCTCGGTGCTCACCGAGGACAACGAGCTGACCTTCGCGGTCCTGCACCTGGGCCATCAGGTGATCTCGCCCAAGGGCTGCACGCTCACCACCGAGGTCATGCCGACGTGGAGAGCCCTGTGGAACCAGCGGCTGCGCTGGAAGCGGGGAGCGGTGGAGAACTGCGTCCAGTACGGCCTGACGCACATCACCTGGCGCTACTGGGGCCGTCAGCTCCTGAGCATGATCGGCATCCTTGTGACCGCCGTGTACCTGGCGACCATCGCCTACTCCCTGGCCACGGACTCGTTCCGTCTGCACGAGTTCTGGCTCTGGGTCTCGCTCGTCTTCGTGGTCGAGCGGGTCGTGACCGTACGGGAGCGCGGCTGGAGACGGATGCTGCTCGCCGCGTCCATGTACGAGCTGCTCTTCGACTTCCTGCTCCAGGCCTGCCACGCCAAGGCGTACCTGGACTCCGTGTTCCGCCGTGAGCGCGCCTGGTAGCGGGTCGCTTCAGTAACTGCCAGAGATCAAGTGGGAGAGACCGTGTACAACAACCCTGCGATGACGGTGGGCGGTGGGGCGCTGGCCTCCACCGGTCTCGGACTGATGACCAGCGTGTGGCTGGGCCTGGCGGCCTTCGCCATGGTGGCCCTGGGAGCCGCCGTGATGCGGATCGTGCCCCGGGGCGGAAACCGCTCCTGACCGTGACCCGCTGAACGACCGCGGTGGCCCTCTCGCCCCCGGGAGCGGCCACCCCGGCCACCTGCCACAGCTCCGGGCACGGTGTGCCGGCCCCGAGGAGCACGGTGGCCGTTCACGTGGCTGCCTGGGGCTGTGACAGGCACCAGTGATCGCGGCGGTGCCAATGAAGCCGGCCGGTCGACCCAGGCCTCGCAACGCCCCTGGCACCTTGGCCCGTCCTCCACCATGACACGGAGGCGCGCCGCTGGACCGACTCCTTACGCCTACAAGATCACCAGCCGGGGTAGCGGTCCCACCAGTGCGGGTCCCAACCTCCGAGGTACTCGCCGCCGCTGGGACGGTCGACGATCTGGGCGACGAGGTCGCGGGCCAGGGTGTCGAGCACCCAGGCCAGCTCATGACGACTCACCAGGTCAATGGGCAGCGCCTCCACGCCGTGGGCCGCTCCGAGCAGTGCCCCGGTCATGCAGGCCACCGAGTCGCCGTCGGGCGCCCCGGCGGCGAAACGCAGAGCGGCGTCCACCTGGTCCCGCTCCGGGAAGGACGCGGCGACATACAGACCGCCGAGCAGCGCCGAGGGCGCGGTGGCGTCCGGGGCGAGGTGCGCGAGCCGCTTCGGGTCGGCGGGATGCCGGTCGGCCTGCTCAAGTGCCTTGAGGAGCTGTACGTGCTCCCTGCTGGACAGGTCGAGGTCCAGATCGGGAAGCGCGTGGACCGCGTTCACCAGGGCTTGGCGTACCTGCGACCGCACGGCGAACCTGGCGTCCTGTGCCTCGGGAGTGCTGGTCAGGCAGTGGCTGAGCAGCACGGTCGCGTGGGCGGCGGCGGACTGGGCGGCCGGGTCACCGTGGGTGAGGGCGGCGATTTCGCGAACCTGCCTCACCCAGTACCCCGGGTCACGCCCGGCGACGGCCACGGCGACGGGGAGGGTACGGGTGAGTGCGTGGCAGCCGCGGCTGGTCGTCGTCGGCTTCTCCGTGGTTCCCTGCTCGATCTTGGACAGGGCGGCCACAGTTGCCGGGGCCGAACCCCGCCGCTGTGCCAGCATGGGCACCTGGGCGAGCCAGCCGTCGGGCCACCGCTCGTCACCAGCTGTGATCCAGCGGCGCCGCATCCGCTCCACCTCTATGCCCTGCAGGGCGGCCCACCGGCAGTAGGCGTGCCACACCACCGACGGGGGGTGGCACAGGCCCCTGTGGTCACCGCGCACGTAAGCGCGGATCGTGCCCTCGACGGTGAAGCAGGCCAGTTGGGTGCTGACCCCGGCTCGCAACGACCCCTCGGCCGGCAACTTGCCCCGGGCCGCGCCCAGCGTGTCCCCCACCGCCAGCCCGAGCAGCAGCCCGCGCACCCGGGAGGCCGCCCACTTCTCCTTCAAGAACTCAGTCCGACGATCCGGCTCCGGGGCACGCTCCAGCCGCACCTCGTCGTTCTCCCGGGACCGGCTCACCGGCGATGCACTTCTTCCGGCGGCCAACGCGTGCACGGCGTCGAGCAGTTCGGTGTGCGCTGGCAAATGCCAGCCGTGCACCAGCACCCCACGGAGGTCGGACAGCGCGGTTTCGGCGTCGATCCCGGTGGCCAAGTGGCTGTAGACGGCGGCGATGGCAGGGGTACGGCTCTGTCCGGCGGCGCAGTGGAGCAGGACTCGCTTGCCATCCCGGCGCAGCCGCAGCACCTCACGGGCGGCCTGGTCCACGACGTAGTGGAGGTTGGCGTTGTCCCCGTCGCTGTCCACCAGCCAGATGCGCACATGCTCGACATCGGCGCCGGGCAGGACCGGGCCCGTGCCCATGCGGCACAGCGACACCACCGCGTCGACGTCGACCGGCTCACCGCTCTGGAGCAGGGCGAGGTTGCCCAGCACGACCCCGGGGTCGTGCGGGTGGGGTATGGCGAAGGCTCGGCTGGAGTGTGACGGGATCGGCATGTGTTTCGCCGAGGGCCAGCCTGCGGCGTCGTCGCTTCCGTTGCGGGCGGTGAGCACTGCCAGCCGGACCAGGTCGGCCCCAGTGAGACCGGGCCAGCCGTGCACGGCCTGCTGCCACTGCAACGGGATGCCGGAGCAGCCCCAGCGCGCGCCGAGCAGGGCACCGGCGATGGCCGCGACGGTGTCGGTGTCCGTCCCGGCCCGGACCGCCGCCTCCAGGGCGAGACGCAGATGCTGGGCGGGGAAGCTGCCCTTGGCGGGGCTCAACTCGGGGACAGGCGTGCGCACGATGGCCGACCAGGCGGCCTGAAGCGCGTGAACGACCCAGCCGTTGCGGGAGAAGTGGTGCGGAGGGTGGGCTTCCGCCTCATCCAGCCGCTCGGCCCACAGGACTCGGCGCTCCGCGGGAAGCAGGTCCAGTCCGGCGCGTACGCCGTCGAAGGTTCCCTCCAGCACTGCGGTGCGGATGCCGGAGCACCACAGCACACAGGCGTCGGTGCAGTCGGGGTCCGGATGGGTGAGCGCGCTGACCGCGACGGCCGCCTCGGCCATCGCGGCCACGTCGCCGAGGTAGGCGAGAGCGACGATCCCGGTCCGCATCAGCGAGCCATTGCCGGCGCTGTTCGCCTTGGCGGCGGTGAAGCTGCGGGCGGCCTCCAGCATGGCCGCCCCCGCCGCTCCGGACGCGCGGTCGGCGGCATTCAGTACAGCTTTGGTCTGGTTCCCGACATCACTGGCACCCTCCCTCAGCCAGCGCTGGAAGTTCGCCGCAATCGCGTCGAGGGCCTCGGGAGCGCGCAGATCGGCTCCGGTGGCCGCCACCTCGGCGATGCACACCTGCATCTGGGTGTCGTCGGAGTACTCGCCGGGCTTATACGGCCCCAGCCCGCCGCCGATCATCTGCGGCTGCTGGTCCTCGCGCAGCCTTGCCGCGAACTCGTAGGGCACGCCCAACGCGTCGCCCACGGCTGCCCCGAGCAGGACACCGGCGGCCCGGTCGATACCCAGGACGTCCAAGTGGGGCTGGGGTTTACGGGCGTGAACCACGGGGCCTCCATGTGGTACGGCGGCGCACGTCTGTGAGCCGGGCGGTGGCAGGCGGGCAGCGATCCCAGGCGTAAGCAGTCGGGTGGCACAGCCGCAACCGGCGGGCTGAAGAAGTCGGCTCATCAGCGGCTTGATGCTGCGTCAGATTGACACGGCACCTCGATAATCGTCAAGAAGACGATATTGAGCACTTGTCCGGATGGGCAGCCGCTCTCGCCGGCCTCGTGGCCGTGTCTCCGAAGAGGCGCGACCTGACAAGCTCATGCACGGTGGGCAGTGAGGCGTCGAGGGCTTCGGTGGGGCTCGGTGTTCGCATCCGCCGTGTCCGGATCAAGTCCGCGTTCTGCTGGTGGGACAGCAGGCTGGCGACGGCCTGGACGATGTCGCTGATGTGCTCGCGACAGCCGAGGTGCCGGGCCGGTACCTGCCGGTTCTTCAGATGGACGACCCCGCGCTCGACCCGGATGCGGCGTAGGAATGCGCCGCGCGCCGTTCGTGCATCTTCGCGTGCCAGTCGGGGGTGTTGAGGGCGCGTGGAACGAGCTGGCCAGGCTGGCGCTGTCCGGTTCCGGCTGGACGGCTGAGCGCGTACGAACTGCCGGCGAAGCGCTCCGCGCCCACTTCGAGGCGCACGGCGGTGAGCACACCGACCGGGACCGCGCCTGACACACGTCCGGCCGGTGTCCAGACGATGTCCGCCCCGTTCAGCAGCCTGTCCGGACACGGATCCCCTTCCCTCGGGATGTATCCATGCGGATCTCATAGACCACCCTGCGCGCCGTCTGCGCCACCACAGCAACGTTCCTCCCGCCCGACGAGCAGCCCGCCAGCCCGCGCGACCTGATCCACGCCGTGAGCGCTGCGGTCGAGCGGCGCCTGGAGGACGAGGACCTGACCCCCGGCAAGAAATACCGCGTTCGCGAGGGCGCCGTCGAAGCCATGGGCCCGTGGTCGAACCGGTGGACCCGCGCCGATCCCGCAGAGGACCGCAATGAAACCCCAAGATCAAGGCCAAGCCGAGCAAAAGACCAAATGCAGCAACAATGTAAAAGCAGTGATCCGCCAGGAGAAAAGGTGCAGCCAATCAATTCAAGTCAAAACGCAGCACACACCTTTGGTGGCCCTTTACAAACAGCCCCGCAATGACAAATGATCTTCCCTGGCGTCAGCACGCAAAGAACACGACAAGGGGAGATCTTGAGGAGATCAGCAAAACTTCTCGCATCGGCTGCCGTGGTCGGCATGGCTGCGACGGGGGCTCTGTCCACTGCGGGCTCGGCCGCCGCCAGCTCGCAGCCGCAAGTGCACGTCGCCACCTACAAGTCCACCGAGGAAGCCCCGCCCGAGTTTCTGCGCGGGCCGAACGGCGAGGTTCCCACCGAGTGGGGCGTGGCCACCTTCCCGATGGATGTCGAATTCGACTCCGACGACATGATCACCACGAAGGTGAAAAAGGGTGGCGGAGACTGGAACTACGGGACCGTCGCCGACGGCGTCTACAAGGGGTGCTACTCCAACTACATCCACCCCACCAAGAAGCACTCGGCCTCGGTGGCCATAGCCAATGCGACCGACAAGGACATTCGGAACGCCAACATCTGGGCGAAGGCGTACGCAAGGGCAGGTGGCGCGCACACATGCAACGCCTACTGGAGCACGTACTGATCTCGCCGGTCTAACCACGGTCTGACCGACTGAAGCACCGGCCGCCCTAGACCTGCGGCCGGTGCTTCAGTCTCTTATGACCTCACATCCTTGAGCGGTCGGGCCACTCACTCATTCCCACCATATCTCGCGAGGTTGTCCCAGTATGCGCACGCTGCAACTTGTGTCGCTAGCCATCGCCACGTGTGCCGCCGTGGGAATTGGCGGCCCCCTCCTCGACGCATCCGCTAGCCCATTGGCAAGCTCGCTCGGGGCAGTCCTGGTCGCCGGCTGGTGTTACGCAGCCATCCCCTTTCACCTCGGCATGGCAAGCACATCCAAGTTGAAGGCCGCCACCGTCGGCACGGCTGCATTACTCATCACTGTGGTCTCCTACTACTCGTTCAAGGCCACACAGGGTGATTTCAGGACAGTCGATTTCTCGGAGACCAGCGGCAGAGAGTTCTTCTCATGGGGCCAATTTGCCAGCATGACGTTGTATTGGTGCCTCGCAGCCCTAATCTTGGGACCGCTTCTCAGTGTGGCGGGTTGGATGGCGCGCCAAGGCGCGATTCGCCTCCCATTTCAACTCCTCATCCCAGTTATCACACTCGCCGAGACAACGATGCGGTTGCAAGCCGAAGCGTCCAGGGCCTCATCTCCAGCGGTATGGGCCTGGGAGTCTGCTCGCGCGACGTCGATAGCGCTGATCGTGCTCCTCATCGGCGTGGCGGCATGGAAAAAGCACAATCGTCGTTCGCCCGCGCAGCCCGATGGCTGAGTGACCCCATGTGTGAAGGCGGCCGAGGCCAAGCGCCTGGACTACTGGCCTCGGGCGGAATGGGAAACGAGGGGCCCGGACACTATCAGCCTCGATCCACCGCGTGATTTCTGATCATGCGTGTGATTGGTTTCGGGGTGGATTTTCCGTTCCGGGAGCGGGTTCGAGGGATGCGGCGAGCCAGGCTTCGGCGTGGGACAGGCCGGTTCCGGCGAAGACCCAGTGGGTGCGGACGTATGCCGTGTCGGGCTCGGGACCGCTCGCCGCAGCGGCCTGCGCCCGGCGCCATGCGACGCGGGCGTCGCGGAGGGCGCCGAGGGTGGTGGAGTAGCAGCGGGAGGCCATGAGCCACACGGACCGCCTGCTCAGGAGGCGTTCCGGTCGTCAGTGACCGCCCTCGTTGATGTCAAAAGCTGCCGTCAAAGGCCCCGGACCATGATTGGTCCGGGGCCTTTTGGCTGGTGCCCCCGGCAGGATTCGAACCTGCGACACCCGCTTTAGGAGTTCGATCCGAATGCGGTCCGGCAGAGCCCCTGCCCCATCGGACAGTGCGTGCTGAGCCACGCATGGGTGCCCACGTCCGGTGCTGTTGATGTCACCTGTGGATGTCAGCCGGAGTTAGCGCTTCTTGCGGATCTTGCGCTTCTTCTCCTTGGCCTCCTTCTCCTTCCGCTGAGCAACTCCGTATGCGGACCACGGCCCCTGGTGAATCGGGCAGCGGGAGGTGCCTGTCACCACCTTCCGCTGACACGGCCTTCCTGTCTTGGTCTTCGCACTGCACTTGGCCATGCTTCGTCCCTCTCCAGTCTCGTCACGCAGGACGTGAAGCCCTAAGGGCTGTCCCGTAA
>NZ_MUME01000205.1 GCF_002155915.1 Streptomyces thermovulgaris
GCAGGGGGCGAGGGCTCCGCCGGGCAGGGGTGCAGGGGACGAAGTCCCCGCCAGGGGCCAGGGCGGAGCCCTCGCCCCCTGCGGCCCTTCCGCTCGCCGTCCGTCATGTGGCGTGCGCCGTCCGTCACCGGAGCCGAACCGGTCGGGGTTGGTCGCGCGCCGGGGCAGGTGCCCCGCTCGGGCCGTACCGCCGGCGGTTCCCGCCGCGCTTCCTGAAGGCGGGCGAAAGGCGAAGGGCCCCGTACCGCCTTCCAGCGGCTCGGGGCCCTTCGACGCCGTACGGATCCGGCGGGGCGCTACGGCAGCTGCGCCGCCCGCGCCTCGCGCCGGTTGTCGCGGAAGTTGTTCACCCGGCGGGCCGTGGCGAACAGGGGGATCACCGCGCCCATGACCAGCTGCAGGGCGCAGCCGGTCTGCAGCAGCAGCTGGCCGCTCGGGGCGTCGAAGGCCCAGGCCGCCAGCAGGCCCATGGACAGGACGATCCAGGAGAGCATCGCGACCGCCAGGCGGCCCCTCGGCTTGGGGTACTCCACCCGGCTCACCATCAGCCACGCGGTGCCGAGGATGGCCAGCAGCGTGGCCACGAAGGGCAGCTCCAGCAGGACGATGGAGACCACCGTCAGGGCCCCGAAGGGCGAGGGCATGCCCTGGAACATGCCGTCCTTCATCGTCACGCACGAGAACCGTGCGAGCCGTAGGACCACGGCCAGGAGCACCACGATCGCGCCCAGGGCCGCCACTCTCTGGTGGGCGTCGTCCGCGACCATGCCGTAGACGAGGACGAAGTACGCGGGGGCCAGGCCGAAGCTGATCAGGTCGGAGAGGTTGTCCAGCTCCGCGCCCATGGGGGAGGAGCGCAGCTTCCTCGCGACCAGGCCGTCGAACAGGTCGAAGACCGCCGCGCACAGCATCAGGATGACCGCCGTGGCGGCACTGTGGCGGGCCATGCCCGCCGAGTCGTCGCTGCCGGTCAGGTGCGGGATCAGGATGCCGGTGGTGGTGAAGTACACCGCCATGAAGCCGCACGTGGCGTTGCCCAGGGTGAGGGTGTCCGCTATCGACAGGCGCAGCGAGAGGGGCATTTCCTCCTCTTCGTCCTCGCCGTCGGCCCCGGGCACCCAGCCCGCCTGGCGTTCTCGATCAATCACGGTCAAGACGAGTCACCCCAGCCACGGTCTTCTGGCCGACCTGAACCGCGACCTCCACGCCTCTGGGCAGGTACAGGTCGACGCGCGAGCCGAAGCGGATCAGGCCGATCCGCTCGCCCTGCTCGACCTTCGTGCCCGAGGAGACGTACGGGACGATGCGGCGGGCCACCGCGCCGGCGATCTGGACCATCTCGATGTCGCCGAGCTCGGTGTCGAAGTGCCACACGACCCGCTCGTTGTTCTCGCTCTCCTTGTTGAACGCCGGAACGAATCCGCCGGGGATGTGCTCGACGGAGGTCACCGTGCCGGCGAGCGGGGCACGGTTGACATGGACGTTCAGCGGGCTCATGAAGATCGCGACGCGGGTGCGGCCGTCCTTCCACGGCATGATGCTCTGCACCACGCCGTCGGCGGGCGAGAGGACCCTGCCCTGCGCGATCTCACGCTCGGGGTCGCGGAAGAACCACAGCATCCCCGCCGCGAGTGCGGTGGCGGGGACGGCCACTGCCTTGGCCACGCCCGAGCGGCGGGCGCGGACCAGGCTGACGGCTGCGGTGGCGACGGTTGGAAGAAGCCACGGCGATGCTCCGCGGGCGAGGCGGATCCGGCCGCTAGGTGCAGAGGTTTGGCTATGGGGCATGGATGACCTTCGTAGCGGATGATGCCGCGCTTTCGACGGGGGACGGCGGCTTTTCGGCGATCGTAGCGGTTCGGGGCCGCAACTGGGTAAGCCGAGCTGCCGAGTCGGTCGCGGAAGACCGCTGACGGGGTGTGATCTTCTTCTCGAAGAAAACACCCCGTACGCGGACAATCATCCCTGGAAGCGGTACTCCTCGAGGAGCCGGCGGCCGATGATCATTTTCTGGATTTCTGCGGTGCCCTCGCCGATGAGCAGCATCGGGGCCTCGCGGTAGAGGCGCTCGATCTCGTACTCCTTGGAGAAGCCGTAGCCCCCGTGGATGCGGAAGGAGTCCTCCACGACCTCCTTGCAGTACTCGGCGGCCAGGTACTTCGCCATGCCGGCCTCGAGGTCGTTGCGCTGACCGGAGTCCTTCTTGCGGGCGGCGTTCACCATCATCGCGTGCGCCGCCTCGACCTTGGTCGCCATCTCCGCCAGCTTGAACTGGACGGCCTGGTGCTGGGCGATCGGCTTGCCGAAGGTCTGGCGCTGCTGGGCGTAGGCGATGGCCAGCTCGAAGGCGCGCTGGGCGACGCCGCAGCCGCGGGCGGCCACATTGACCCGGCCGACCTCGACGCCGTCCATCATGTGGTAGAAGCCGCGGCCGGTGACCCCGCCGAGCACGCGGTCGGCCGGCACCCGCAGCCCGTCCATGATCATCTCGGTGGTGTCGACACCCTTGTAGCCCATTTTGTCGATCTTGCCCGGGATGGTGAGGCCCGGGCGGACCTCGCCGAAACCGGGCTCCTTCTCCACCAGGAAGGTCGTCATGGACTTGTGGGGCGGAGTGCCCTCGGGGTGGCCCTCGTCGGTGCGGACCAGGACCGCGACGAGCGAGGAGGTGCCGCCGTTGGTCAGCCACATCTTCTGGCCGGTCAGGACGTACTCGTCGCCGTCCTTCACGGCCTTCGAGGTGATCGCCGAGACGTCCGAGCCCAGGCCCGGCTCGGACATCGAGAACGCGCCCCGGATCTCCCCGGCCGCCATCTTCGGCAGGAAGTACTCCTTCTGCTCCCGCGTGCCGTGCTGCTTGAGCATGTACGCCACGATGAAGTGCGTGTTGATGATCCCGGACACCGACATCCAGCCGCGGGCGATCTCCTCCACGCACAGGGCGTACGTCAGCAGCGACTCGCCCAGCCCCCCGTACTCCTCGGGGATCATCAGACCGAACAGGCCCAGCTCCTTCAGGCCGTCCACGATCTGCTGCGGGTACTCGTCGCGGTGCTCCAGCTCCGTCGCGACCGGGATGATCTCCTTGTCGACGAAGTCCCGGACGGTGGAGACGATCTCCTGCTGGACATCGGTCAGACCGGAGGTCTGGGCGAGTCGCGCCATGACTACTTCTCCTGCTTCAACACCGGGCGGCCGGGCTGTTCGCCGCCGCGTTCCTTGATGTACGTCTCGGTCGGCACCATCACCTTGCGGCGGAAGACGCACACGAGCGTGCCGTCCTGCTTGTAGCCCCTGGTCTCGACATGGACGATCCCGCGGTCGTTCTTCGACTTCGACGGCCACTTGTCCAGCACCGTCGTCTCGCCGTAGATCGTGTCGCCGTGGAAGGTCGGCGCCACGTGCTTCAGCGACTCGATCTCCAGGTTGGCGATCGCCTTGCCGGAGATGTCCGGCACGGACATGCCGAGCAGGAGGGAGTAGACGTAGTTCCCGACGACGACGTTCCTGCCGAAGTCCGTCGTCTTCTCCGCATAGTTGGCGTCCATGTGGAGCGGGTGGTGGTTCATCGTGAGGAGGCAGAACAGGTGGTCGTCGTACTCCGTGACCGTCTTGCCCGGCCAGTGCTTGTACGTCGCCCCGACCTCGAACTCCTCGTAGGTGCGTCCGAACTGCATGCCGCTCAGCCCTCCGGGATCTCGAACTTGCTGGTGCGCCGCATACCGGCCGCACGGCCCTTGGCCGCGATGACCAGCGCCATCTTGCGGCTGGCCTCGTCGATCATCTCGTCGCCGAGCATCGCGGAGCCCTTCTTGCCGCCGGCCTCGGAGGTGTAGTACGCGTACGCGTCCAGGATCAGCTCGGCGTGGTCGTAGTCCTCCTGGGAGGGCGAGTAGACCTCGTTGGCGGCCTCCACCTGGCCGGGGTGCAGCACCCACTTGCCGTCGAAGCCGAGCGCGGCGGAGCGGCGGGCCACCTCGCGGAAGCCGTCGACGTTGCGGATCTGCAGGTAGGGGCCGTCGATCGCCTGGAGGTTGTTGGCGCGGGCGGCCATGAGGATCTTCATCAGGATGTAGTGGTAGGCGTCCGCCGGGTAGCCGGGCGGCTGCTCGCCCACCACCAGCGACTTCATGTTGATCGACGCCATGAAGTCGGCCGGGCCGAAGATGATCGTCTCCAGGCGCGGGGAGGCCTGTGCGATCTCGTTGACGTTGTTCAGGCCCCGGGCGTTCTCGATCTGCGCCTCGATGCCGATGCGGCCGACCTCGAAGCCCATGGTCTTCTCGATCTGGGTCAGCAGCAGGTCCAGGGCGACGACCTGATCGGCGCTCTGCACCTTCGGCAGCATGATGCAGTCGAGGTTCGGGCCGGCGCCCTCGACGACCGTCACGACGTCCCGGTAGGTCCACTCGGTCGTCCAGTCGTTGACGCGGACCACCCTGGTCTTGCCCGTCCAGTCGCCCTCGTTGAGGAACTTGACGATGGTGTGCCGCGCCTCCGGCTTGGCCAGCGGTGCGCACGCGTCCTCCAGGTCCAGGAAGACCTGGTCGGCGGGCAGGGTCTGCGCCTTCTCCAGGAAGCGGGGGTTCGAGCCCGGAACGGCCAGACAGGAGCGCCGCGGCCGAAGGCGGTCGGCGGCCGGGGCGGGGGCGGCGGAGCCGCTCGCCGAGGGAGCGGCGGCGGACGACGGTTGGGCCGTCATGCGGGGACCTCCAGGGGGTCGAGCTTGTTCGCGATGCGGATCTCGTCGACGATACGGCCGATGATCCCGGTGATGTCGAAGTCCTTCGGGGTGAAGACCGCGGCCACTCCCGCGGCCCTGAGCTGCTCGGCGTCGCCGTTGGGGATGATCCCGCCGGCGATCACCGGGATGTCGGCCGCGCCGGCTTCCCGCAGCCGTCTGAGCACGTCCGGCACCAGCTGGGCGTGCGAGCCGGAGAGGACGGACAGGCCCACCGCGTGCACGTCCTCGGCGAGGGCCGCGTCCACGATCTGCTCGGGCGTCAGCCGGATGCCCTGGTAGACCACCTCGAACCCGGCGTCGCGGGCGCGCACGGCGATCTGCTCGGCGCCGTTGGAGTGACCGTCCAGGCCCGGCTTGCCGACCAGGAAGCGCAGCTTGCCCACGCCGAGCTCCCGGGCCGTCGCCTCCACCTTGCGGCGCACCTCGGCCAGGGCCGAGCCCGCCGGGGCGGTCACGGTCACCGGCGCGGACGACACCCCGGTCGGCGCCCGGTACTCGCCGAACACCTCGCGCAGCGCCCCGGCCCACTCCCCGGTCGTGACACCCGAGCGGGCGCACTCCAAGGTGGCCTCCATGAGGTTCTCGGTGCCCCGGGCGGCCTCCTTCAGCCGCTCCAGCGCCTTGCAGGGGCGCGGATGGTTGTAGGGCGGCTGGTACCGCGTGTCGCGCCACTCGCGCAGCGCGGCGACGACGCGTTCCTCGACCGCGGGGTCCACCGTCTGGATCGCGGTGTCCAGGTCGGCCGTGAGCGGGTTCGGCTCGGTGCTTTCGAAGATGTTGACGCCGACGATCTTCTCCTCGCCGGACTCGATCCGGGCCCGGCGCTCGGCGTGCGAGGCGACCAGCTGCGACTTCAGATAGCCGGACTCCACGGCGGCCAGCGCGCCGCCCAGCTGCTGGATGTGGTCGATCTCGGCGAGCGCCGCCTCGACCAGCTCGTCCACCTTCGCCTCGATCACCTTCGAGCCCTCGAAGATGTCGTCGTACTCCAGCAGGTCGGACTCGTAGGCCAGCACCTGCTGGATGCGCAGCGACCACTGCTGGTCCCAGGGGCGGGGCAGGCCCAGCGCCTCGTTCCAGGCCGGCAGCTGCACGGCGCGGGCGCGGGCGTCCTTGGAGAGGGTGACGGCCAGCATCTCCAGCACGATCCGCTGGACGTTGTTCTCCGGCTGGGCCTCGGTCAGACCGAGGGAGTTGACCTGGACGCCGTAGCGGAAGCGGCGGTGCTTGGGGTTCTCTATGCCGTACCGCTCACGGGTGATCCTGTCCCAGATGCGGCCGAACGCCCGCATCTTGCACATCTCCTCGATGAAGCGGACGCCCGCGTTCACGAAGAAGGAGATCCGGCCGACCACGTCCCCCATGCGCTCCTGCGGCACCTGGCCGCTGTCGCGCACGGCGTCGAGCACGGCGATCGCGGTGGACATCGCGTACGCGATCTCCTGCACCGGGGTGGCGCCCGCCTCCTGCAGGTGGTAGCTGCAGATGTTGATCGGGTTCCACTTGGGCATGTGGGAGACCGTGTACGCGATCAGGTCCGTCGTCAGCCGGAGCGACGGCCCCGGCGGGAAGACGTGCGTGCCGCGGGACAGGTACTCCTTGACGATGTCGTTCTGGGTCGTGCCCTGGAGCTTGGTGATGTCCGCGCCCTGCTCCTCGGCGACGACCTGGTAGAGCGCCAGCAGCCACATGGCCGTGGCGTTGATCGTCATCGAGGTGTTCATCCGCTCCAGGGGAATGTCCTGGAACAGCCGGCGCATGTCGCCCAGATGGGCGATCGGCACGCCGACCCGGCCGACCTCGCCGCGGGCGAGGACGTGGTCGGGGTCGTAGCCGGTCTGCGTCGGCAGGTCGAAGGCGACCGACAGACCGGTCTGCCCCTTGGCGAGATTGCGCCGGTACAGCTCGTTGGAGGCCTCGGCCGTGGAGTGCCCGGCGTAGGTCCGCATGAGCCACGGCCGGTCCTTCTCCCGCCGTCCCGCGGCGGGCTGACGCTCGCTCATGGACGCCTCTCAGATGTTCCGGAAGCGGTTGATGGCGTCGATGTGCCGGGCGCGCATCTCCTCGTCGCGCACGCCCAGGCCCTCCTCGGGAGCCAGGCACAGCACGCCGACCTTGCCCTGGTGCAGGTTGCGGTGCACGTCGTACGCCGCCTGGCCGGTCTCCTTCAGCGGGTAGACCTTGGACAGCGTCGGGTGGATCCGGCCCTTGGCGACGAGACGGTTGGCCTCCCAGGCCTCGCGGTAGTTGGCGAAGTGCGAGCCGATGATCCGCTTCAGGGACATCCACAGGTAGCGGTTGTCGTACTCGTGGCGGTACCCGGAGGTGGAGGCGCAGGTGACGATGGTGCCGCCCCTGCGGGTGACGTACACCGAGGCGCCGAAGGTCTCGCGGCCGGGGTGCTCGAAGACGATGTCGACGTCCTCGCCGCCGGTGAGCTCGCGGATGCGCTTGCCGAAGCGCTTCCACTCCTTGGGGTCCTGGGTCTGCTCGTCCTTCCAGAACCGGTAGCCCTCCTCGGCGCGGTTGATGATCGCCTCGGCGCCCATGGAGCGGCAGATCTCCGCCTTCTGCTCGCTGGAGACGACGCAGATGGGGTTGGCGCCGCCGGAGAGGGCGAGCTGTGTGGCGTAGCTGCCGAGGCCGCCGCTCGCGCCCCAGATGAGCACGTTGTCGCCCTGCTTCATGCCGGCGCCGTTGTGGGAGACCAGCTGCCGGTAGGCGGTGGAGTTGACCAGGCCCGGGGCGGCGGCCTCCTCCCAGGTGAGATGGCGGGGCTTGGGCATCAGCTGGTTGGCCTTGACGAGGGCGATCTCGGCCAGACCGCCGAAGTTGGTCTCGAAGCCCCAGATGCGCTGCTCGGGGTCGAGCATCGTGTCGTCGTGGCCGTCGGCCGCCTCCAGCTCGACGGACAGACAGTGCGCGACGACCTCGTCACCGGGCTTCCAGGCGTTGACGCCGGGGCCGGTGCGCAGCACGACGCCCGCGAGGTCGGAGCCGATGATGTGGTACGGCAGGTCGTGGCGCTTGGCGAGCGGGCTGAGTCTGCCGTAGCGCTCCAGGAAGGTGAAGGTCGGCATCGGCTCGAAGATCGAGGTCCACACCGAGTTGTAGTTGACCGAGGAGGCCATGACGGCCACCAGGGCCTCGCCCGGACCCAGCTCGGGCAGCGGCACCTCGTCGAGGTGGAGCGACTTGCGCGGGTCCTTGTCGCGCGTGTCGAGCCCGGCGAACATCTCCGTCTCGTCCTTGTGCACGGTGATCGCGCGATACGACTCGGGGAGCGGGAGGGAGGCGAAGTCGTCGGACGTGGCGTCCGGCGACTGGATCGCCTCCAGGATGTTCTTCACGGTCACGGTTGCCTCCGGCGGTGAGCGCCCTGAGGGAGGGGCGCCGAGGGTACGTCGGTGCTGCTGAGGGTCGGGTGAGGGTGTGCCGTCGGTTCGGCGGGTGGGGCTTCGGCGGCGCTTTGTGGCGCGGGAGGTGCCTGTGACGCAGGCGTCCGGGCGGGCAGGCCAGTCATGGCTTGCTGGGACAGCCGGCGTGCGTACGGTCCCTGCACGCCGGCCGCCCGGACACCTTCAACGTATGACACCGCGTGTCACCTCGCAAGGCACTGAGTGCCAGAAATTCCGCTCAGACGAAAATTTCTCATCACAGATGAGCGATGATCGATCGAATCGGCCCGCGAGACCGGGTGAAAAAGGGCTCTGACATGCCAAAACGGCCACCCCGCAGGGTGGCCGTCATCACACCGCGCACAGGGCGCGGCAAGGAGTTCTCAGGGGATTCTCATCGGTTCTTCAGGGCCTCCTCGATGGTCCGCATGACCTCCGGAAGCGGGGCGTCGGTGCGGGCGATCGCCACCAGGACCTCGCCCTGCCGGCTCGCCGAGGAGCCCTCGGAGGACGCCGACGACCCCAGGGCGCGGCCGGCGCCGATCCCGCTGCCGAAGGTCCTGCGGACGATGGCGAAGGCGTGGTCCAGCTGCGCCTCCACGTCCCCCTGGCCGTTCGCCCGCAGCCAGCGCCGCAGCACATGGTTGTGCGCGGTGACCACGGCCGAGGCGGCGACCTCCGCCAGCAGCGGGTCGTCGTTGGCGTCGTCGGCGTGGGCACGCTCGTCGAAGTGGCCCAGCAGATAGCGGGTGAACAGCCGCTCGTAGCGGGACACCGAGGCGATCTCCGCCTCGCGCAGCGCGGGGACCTCACGGGTCAGCTTGTAGCGGGCGACCGAGATCTCCGGCTGCGCCGCGTACATCTTCATGACTTCCTTGATGCCCCGGCACACCGTGTCGAGCGGGTGCTCGTGCGCGGGGGCGGCGTTGAGCACCGCCTCGGCGCGCAGCAGGGTGTCGTCGTGGTCCGGGAAGATCGCCTCTTCCTTGGAGCGGAAGTGACGGAAGAAGGTGCGGCGGGCGACTCCGGCCGCCGCGGCGATCTCGTCGACCGTGGTCGCCTCGTACCCCTTGGTCGCGAACAGCTCCATCGCGGCGGCCGCCAGCTCCCGGCGCATTTTCAGCCGTTGAGCCGCCGCGCGGGAGCCCGCGGCGCTCTCCGGCGTGTCGGGCGTGGCTGGTGTGTGTGAGGACTTGGCGGGCTGGGACATGCCCCGAACGTACTGCATCCGCGCAGCGTGGCGCGTCCCTGTCCGCCTTCCGTCCGCCGCGCCGGGCGGTGGAGCGGCCGCCGGGTCCAGCAGACCGCCCCACTCCCGCCCCGCCGGGAACCAGTCGCCCGGCCGGTCAGCGCCGGGCATACTCGCGGAAGCCGCGGCCCGTCTTGCGGCCGAGGCAGCCCGCGGCCACCAGGTGCTCCAGCAGCGGGGCCGGAGCCAGACCCGGTTCGCGGAACTCGCGGTGCAGCACCTTCTCGATGGCCAGCGAGACGTCCAGGCCGACGACGTCCAGCAGCTCGAAGGGGCCCATCGGATAGCCGCCGCCGAGCTTCATCGCCGCGTCGATGTCGTCCAGGGACGCGTAGTGCTCCTGCACCATCTTGATCGCGTTGTTGAGGTACGGGAACAGCAGGGCGTTGACGATGAAGCCGGCGCGGTCCCCGCAGTCGACGGCGTGCTTCCTGATCCTGCCGCAGACCTCGTGGACCGTCGCGTGGACGTCGTCCGCCGTCAGCACCGTCCGCACGACCTCGACCAGCTTCATCGCCGGTGCCGGGTTGAAGAAGTGCATGCCGATGACGTCCTGCGGACGCGAGGTGGCACGGGCACAGGCGATCACGGGGAGCGAGGAGGTGGTGGTGGCCAGCACCGCGCCCGGCTTGCAGACCTTGTCCAGCGTCGCGAACAGCTGCTGCTTGACCGTCAGGTCCTCGGCGACGGCCTCCACGGCCAGGTCCACGTCGGAAAGGTCGTCGAAGGAGGCGGTCGCCCTGATCCGGTCCAGGGCCTGTGCGGCGGCCTCGGCGGTCAGCCGCCCCTTGTCGACGGAACGGGACAGGGACTTGCCGATCCGGGCCTTGGCGGCCTGCGCCTTCTCCTCGCTCCGGGCGACGAGCACGACCTCGTACCCGGCCTTGGCGAACACCTCGGCGATGCCGCAGGCCATGGTGCCCGAGCCGGCGACCCCCACGGAGCGGACCGGACGGCCGGGGACGAGGACCTTCTCCTCGGGCGGGGTCAGGGCGTCGCGCACCACGGTGCCGCTGCCCGGGGCCTCGTAGGTGTAGAAGCCCCGGCCCGCCTTGCGGCCGGTCAGACCGGCCTCGCTGAGCTGCTTGAGGATCGGCGCGGGGGCGTGCAGCCGGTCCTGGGACTCGGCGTACATGGCCTCCAGGACCGTCCGCGCGGTGTCGATGCCGATCAGGTCGAGCAGCGCCAGCGGGCCCATCGGCAGGCCGCAGCCGAGCCGCATCGCGGCGTCGATGTCCTCACGGGTGGCGTACTTCGCCTCGTACATCGCGGCGGCCTGGTTGAGATAGCCGAACAGCAGCCCGTCGGCGATGAAACCGGGCCGGTCGCCGACCGCGACGGGCTCCTTGCCGAGCTCCAGGGCGAGGTCGGTGACGGCGGCGACGGCCTGCGGGGCGGTCAGCACCGAGGAGACCACCTCGACCAGCTTCATGGCCTGCGCCGGGTTGAAGAAGTGCAGGCCGAGGACGCGCTCGGGGCGGGCCGAGCCGGAGGCCAGACGGGTCACCGACAGGGCGTTGGTGCCGGTGGCCAGGATGGTCTCGGGGCGGACGATGCCGTCCAGCTCCCGGAAGATCTGCTGCTTGATCTCGTACGACTCCGGTGCCACCTCGATGACCAGGTCGGCGTCCGCCGCGGCGGTCAGGGCGGTGGAGGTGCGCACCCGCGCGAGGAGGTCCGCGCGCTCCTGCTCGGTGAGACGGCCGCGCTCGACGGCGCGGGCGGTGGAGGACTCCAGGGCGGCCCTGGACCTGGCGGCGGCGGCCTCGCTGATGTCGATGCCGACGACCTCGCGGCCGGACCGGGCGAGGACCTCGGTGATCCCGGTGCCCATGGTGCCGAGACCGACGACGGCGATCGTCTTCAGCGGGGACGGAGAGGTGTCGGAGAGGGGAGTGGCCATCGTGGGACTCCAGAGATGAGGGTGACGACGGGGAGCACGCCCGGTGCGCCGAAGGGCGCACCGGACGCGCGGAAACGAGTGCGGGTGTTCGGCCGGGCTCACTGAGCGCACACGCCCGGTGCCGACCGTCACGGGCGCCCATGCGCACACACGCCCGGCGGACGGCGGGAACCGGCCGGCCTGTCCCGGAGCCGGCCGTACTGCGGTACCTGCGGTACCGAACCGACAGCACTCGCGGTGGCTGCGTCACCAGGCCACTGCGAAGTCATACGAGTGGGTGAACTCGCTCGTCTGAGCGTAACTCGCGGGTAATGAGCGCGCCACCCCCTGGATTTGTGATGCAGATCCCATGTGCCCGGCCGCGCCCCTAGGCTGGCCGCCGTGAACGAGGACGAAGAAGACGAAGTGGTGCGCTTGCTCACGGAGCGCTTACGGCGGGAGGCGGGCGGGTCGGCGGCGTACGACCGTCTGGCCGCCACCTCGGACACGGACGAGCTGGCCGAGGTCCTCACGGCGCCCGGGCAGCCGCTGTGGGCCAGGGAGCTGGCCGCGTTCCGGCTGGGCCTGGCCGGTGACCGGCGGGCCTTCGAGTCGCTGGTCCTGCTGCTGAACCACCGCGATCCACAGCGCTGCGCCGGTGCGGCCCACGCCCTGGCCCGCCTCGGCGATCCCCGCACCGCCCGTGCGGCGGCGGCCCTGGCCACCAACGAACTCCGCGTCGCCTACGCCCTGCACCCGGTACGGCTCCTGGTGGAGCTCCGCGCCCCCGAGTCCGTCCCCGCCCTGGTCACCACCCTGGAACGCCGCCTGCGCCCCCACGACCCCCATCACCGTGTTGCTCTCGCCTGCGTGGAGGGCCTGGGCGTCCTCGGCGACCCGCGGGCACGCCGGGTCCTCACCGAGGCCCTGGCCCATCCGGCCCTGGCCGAGGAGGCGGCGCGGGCGCTGGCACGGATCCCGAAGCAGCGGTGACCGCCCGGGCCGGCAGATCCATGACGTACCGCACCGCGGGCACGGCGCCCCCGTCCACCTCGAAGGACTGCTCGGTCCCGTCCGCGCTGAAGCCCGCCCGTTCGTAGAAGCGCCGGGCTCCGGCGTTCTCCTTCAGAACCCACAGGAACATGCGGGTGGGTCCGGAGGCCACGCACCGGCGCACGGCCTCCGTCAGCAGCGCACGGCCGATGCCGCCGCCGCAGTGGACCGGATCCACGTAGAGCGCATACAACTCGGCGTCCCGAGTGCGGACTTCGCCGTCCCGGTACGGGCCGTGGCAGGCCCAGCCGACGACCTTGCCACCGTACTCGGCGACCAGGTTCACCACGCTGCCGTCGTTCCGTGCGAGGCGCGTGCGCCGGGCCTCGGCGTCCCGCTCCGCGCCGAGCGCGTCGAGGTGCGACGGCGGGACGAGGCCCCGGCAGGCGCTCTGCCGGCCGCGCACACGGATCCCGGAGACCCGGTCGCAGTCCGCGCGAGGGTCGTCCGCCGGATGCGCACGTCCCTCATTCGGGCACCACCGCGAGTGCCTCGATCTCCATCAGGAACTCCGGGCGGACCAGAGCGGCGACCTGGACGGCGGAGGAGGCGGGGAGGCGGTCGTCGGGGATGTGGGCGGCGCGAGCCGCGCGGATGGCCGGGAGGTGGGCCATGTCCGTGACGAAATAGGTGAGTTTGACGACGTGCTCGAAGGTCGCTCCCGCCGCGGCCAGACAGCGGCGCAGGTTCTCGAAGACCTGACGCGCCTGCGCGGCCGGGTCGCCCTCGCCGACGAGTCCGCCGTCCTCGTCCAGGGGGAGCTGGCCGGAGACCGCGACCAAACGGCCGGTGCCCGTGACGACATGGGTGTACTGCGTGGCGGGGGCGACCCCGGCGGGGGCGGGAATTCTGGTCGGCTCGCTCATGCGTCCATGGTGGACCACGGGTCCGCCGCCGCCCGCCCCCGGGAGGGCTCAGCCGCGGAAGCGGATGAGGTCGTGCAGCGCCGCGCCGCGCGCGGTGCCGGGAGCGGAAGAGGTCTTCGAGGAGGACGCCTTCGCGTCCTGCGGCTTCGGGTCGGGCAGCGCGCGGCACTCCGCGTCCACGACGCCCCGCTCGCGCGGCACCGTGCCGTCGGCCAGATACGCGGCCAGATGCCTGTCCAGGCAGTCGTTCCCGCTCAGCGTGACGCCGTGGTTGCCGCCGCCTTGCTCGACGATCAGACGGGAGCCGGCCAGCAGACGGTGCATCGCGACACCGCCCGCGTACGGGGTGGCCGCGTCGTCGGTCGCCTGGAACAGCAGCGCCGGCGGCAGCTTGCTGTTGGCGACGTCCACCGGGGTTCGCGCGGGGACCGGCCAGAAGGCGCAGGGTGCGTTGTACCAGGTGTTGTTCCAGGTCATGAACGGCGCCTTGCGGTGCGCCTCCCAGGTGCTCTCGCGCCACTGCTGCCAGGTGCGCGGCCAGGCGGCGTCACGGCACTGCACCGCGGTGTAGACGCTGTAGCTGTTGTCTCCGGCGGCGTCGATGGCGGCGAGGTCCTCGTACGCCTCGACGAGCGGCCCGGTCCTCCCGTCGTTCACGTACGCCGCGAACGCCTGGGCCAGGCGGGGCCAGTGGCCGTTGTAGTAGCCGCCCGGGAGGAAGGTGTCCTCCAGCTCGGAGGGGCCGACCCTGCCGCCCGCGGGCCTCTTGGCGAGCGCCGCCCGCATCGCGTACCACTTGGCCTCGACCCCGGCCGGGTCGGTGCCCAGCCCGTATGCCGCGTGGTGCTTGGCGATCCACGCCATGAAGGCCTGGTGACGGCTCTCGAAGGCGTGGTTCTGCTGGATGTTGGAGTCGTGCCAGACGCCGGTCGGGTCGACGACCGAGTCCAGGACGAGCCGGCGCACCCGCTCCGGGTGGAGCTTGGCGTACACCGCGCCCAGATAGGTGCCGTAGGAGTAACCGAGGTAGCTGATCTTCTCCGCGCCGAGCGCCTGCCGGATCACCTCCATGTCGGCCGCCGAGTCGACCGTGCCCATGTACGGCAGCACGCTCGCGTACTTCCTGCCGCAGGCGGCGGCGAAGTCCCGCACACGTGTGAGGTTGGTCTGCTCGAGGGCGGTCGTGCTCGGCACCGAGTCGGGGCGCACCGGCTTGAAGTGTCCCGGCCGGCAGTCCAGGGTGGGGTAGCTCTCGCCCACCCCGCGCGGATCGAAGCCGATGATGTCGTACTGGGCCGCGACCTCCTTGGGCAGGGAGGAGGCGACGATCCCGGCCAGCGACAGACCGCTGCCGCCGGGGCCGCCGGGGTTGACCAGCAAGGGGCCCTGATGGGTCTTCGCGGTGTGCGGGATGCGGGACAGCGCCAGAGTGATCCGTCGTCCGGACGGATTCGCGTGGTCCAGCGGCACCTCCACCGTTCCGCACTGAAGGGTCGGGTGCTCCGTGGTGCCGCACTCCTTCCACACGACCTCGGCGGCCTTCACGGCGGCTGCGGGGTGCGGTGTGCTCGCCTCGGCGGGAACGGCCGTGAGGGACCCGGCCAGGACGGCGGCACCGCACAGCACGGCGGCGCTTCTTCTCATACGTTCTCCCAGGACGGAGAGGGCTGCGGACCGCGGTCTCGCGATCCTCGCCGCATCGTCCCGGAAAGTGCCCCCGAAAGAACGCATTCTGACGGTCCTTGACCCGATCGGGTCGGGTGAAGCGCTCGAACGATCTCAGATGGGCGTGCGAGGGACCGGTTCGGGGAGCGCGGGCGGTGCCGGTCCGGACGGCCGGGTGCGACGCGGTATTCCCCAACGCGGGGGAGCGGTGCCGCACTTCCGTGTGATTTCTGTGCGACTTCTGTGCGACTCCCGGGCGTCGATGTCCGTCTGACGGGTGATGGGGAGCCGGTGTCCCCCGGGGAGCGGGCGCCCTCCCTGTGCGACGGACCGGTGCGGCACGCCCGGTGCGGGGCCGCCCCGGCGCACGACCGCCGCCCCCGGAGGCGTCGCCCGGAGGAGGGGACGGGGGTTCCCCTGATCGTGCGGGTGATCGCACAGGCATCGTTCACGATCACCCGGGGTTCCGGGTTCGATCACTTGCGGAGTTCCGATTTGGGGTCCGGGCAGGGGGGTGGTTGGCTTGCCCCAAGCCCGAGAACGCACTGTCCTGGAGGAAGCCATGGCGCAGGTCGAGGCCACTACGGAACGGGTCGTCGCCGCCGACGCGGAGAAGGTGTTCGACGCGCTCGCCGACTACCGCGACACTCGCCCGAAGGTGTTGCCCGGGCAGTTCAGCGAGTACGAGGTGCGCGAGGGCGGGGACGGCGAGGGCACGCTCGTCCACTGGAAGCTCCAGGCCACCAGCAAGCGGGTCCGCGACTGCCTGATGGAGGTCACCGAGCCGACCGACGGCGAGCTCGTCGAGAAGGACCGCAACTCCTCCATGGTCACCACCTGGCGTGTCACCCCGGCCGGCGAGGGGAGGTCCCGGATCGTCGTCACCACCACCTGGAAGGGCGCCGGCGGCATCGGCGGCTTCTTCGAGAGGACGTTCGCCCCCAAGGGCCTCAGCCGGATCTACGACGACCTGCTCGCCAGGTTCGCCGCCGAGGTCGAGAAGGGTGAGAAGGGCGGGAAGGGCGAGGGCGCCGAGTAGGTCCCCGCGGGCAACTCATCCGAGTGAGGGCCGTGTTGCCCCTCACCGGTTCGGGTGGACCTCCCCGCGGACCGGCGTCGTGCCGCAACTCGCCCTGTCCGTCCGGGCCGTTCGGCGCACGCGGAATTCCACGGGGGCCGTGCGACGGGTGCGCCGAGGGGAGCGGTGCGCGGGCAGGACCGCTCCCGCGCGGGACATGCCGGTCGTGGCTGCCCCGGGAGCCCGTCGGTGACGCCCTCCGCCGGAGCGTCCCGCCGGGTCCGCCGTCCCCGTCCCCTGCGGCTCTTCCCGCC
>NZ_MUME01000206.1 GCF_002155915.1 Streptomyces thermovulgaris
TCTGTCCCCCGCCCCCCTGCCATCCGGTCCGCTGCCGTCCGACCCCCTGTCGTCCGATCTCCTGGCGTCCGCTCTCCCGTCCGAGCGGAACCGGGGTCCCGAGGGAGGGATGCGATGAGTTCCCTGCTGCTCCTGACCAACGCCCTCCAGCCGTCGGCGGAGGTGCTCCCCGCACTGGGCCTGCTGCTGCACAACGTACGGGTGGCCCCGGCGGAGGGCCCCGCACTCATGGACACCCCGAAGGCCGACGTCATCCTGGTCGACGGACGGCGCGACCTGCCGCAGGTGCGCAGTCTGTGCCGGATGCTGCGCTCCACGGGCCTGAGCTGTCCGCTGATCCTCGTGGTCACCGAGGGCGGTCTCGCGGCCGTCACCGCCGACTGGGGCATCGACGACGTCCTGCTGGACACCGCGGGCCCCGCCGAGGTGGAGGCCCGGATCCGGCTGGCCCTGGGCCGCCAGCAGCTGGCGGGCGACGACTCCCCCCTGGAGATCCGCACCGGCGACCTGTCCGTGGACGAGGCGACCTACAGCGCCAAGATCAAGGGCAAGGTGCTGAACCTGACCTTCAAGGAGTTCGAGCTCCTGAAGTATCTCGCCCAGCACCCGGGCCGGGTCTTCACCCGCGCCCAGCTGCTGCAGGAGGTCTGGGGCTACGACTACTTCGGCGGCACCCGGACGGTCGACGTGCACGTCCGGAGGCTGCGGGCCAAGCTCGGCCCCGAGCACGAGTCGCTGATCGGAACCGTCCGGAACGTCGGCTACCGGTTCGTCGTCCCCGAGAAGGTCGAGCGTGCCGCGGACGAGGCCCAGGCCGAGGCGGCCCGGCCGAAGCCGGACAGTCCCGACGCCGCGGACGACCCGGCGTCCGAACGGGCCCGCGCACAGGCCTGACGGGCCCGCGCACGGCGCGGGGAACGCACAGGGCACAAGTCACAGGGCACAAGTCACAGGGAAACGCACGGGGAAGGCACACGGGAAAAGCCGGGAAAGACCCGGAAAGCCCCGGAAAAGACGGAGGAAAGGCACGGAGAGCGCTCCGGCAGGGCGTCGCGTCCGCACGTCCACGCCTCGATACGCCCTGCCCGGAACAGGTCCATCCGCGTAGACTCCGCGCGTGGCCAAGGTGACTCGTGACGACGTGGCGCGGCTGGCGGGGACGTCCACCGCGGTGGTCAGCTATGTCATCAACAACGGACCCCGGCCGGTGGCCCCGGCCACGCGTGAACGCGTCCTCGCCGCGATCAAGGAGCTGGGGTACCGGCCCGACCGGGTCGCCCAGGCGATGGCCTCACGGCGCACGGACCTCATAGGTCTGATCATCCCGGACGCCCGCCAGCCCTTCTTCGGCGAGATGGCGCACGCGGTGGAGTGGGCCGCGGCCGAGCGCGGAAAGATGGTGCTCGTCGGCAACTCCGACTACGTGGCCGAGCGCGAGGTCCACTATCTGCGCGCGTTCCTCGGCATGCGGGTCTCCGGCCTGATCCTCGTCAGTCACGCGCTGAACGACCTGGCCGCCGCCGAGATCGAGGCCTGGGACGCCCGGGTGGTGCTGCTGCACGAGCGGCCCGAGTCCATCGACGACGCGGCCGTGGTCACCGACGACCTCGGCGGTGCCCAGCTCGCCGTACGCCACCTGCTGGAGCACGGCTACGAGTACGTCGCCTGCATGGGCGGCACGGCCGACACCCCGCCCGTGGGCGACCCGGTCTCCGACCACGTCGAGGGCTGGCGGCGCGCGATGGCCGAGGCCGGTCTCTCCACCGAGGGGCGCCTGTTCGAAGCGCCGTACAACCGCTACGACGCCTACCGGATCGCCCTGGAGATCCTCTCGGGCCCGAACCGCCCCCCGGCGATCTTCTGCTCCACCGACGACCAGGCGATCGGCCTGCTGCGGGCCGCGCGCGAACTGCGCATCGACGTGCCGGGCGAGCTGGCGGTGGCCGGGTTCGACGACATCAAGGAGGCGGCGCTGGCGGACCCGCCGCTGACGACGGTCGCCTCGGACCGGTCGGCGATGGCCCGGACGGCCGTGGACCTGGTGCTGGACGACGCGCTGCGGGTCTCCGGTTCACGGCGGGACCGGCTGAAGGTGTTCCCGACGCGGCTGGTGGTACGCCGGTCCTGCGGCTGCGAGAACCCGCAGGACGCGGCGTAGTCGCGCCGTCGCGCGGCGCTTCGCTCAGCGTTTCCTCATGAGGGGCGCCCGAGCTTCTGTCGGGCTTCTCAGCCGGGACTCAGGTGTCTTTCATGATCACGGGTCACTCTCTTCACCATGAGCGAGAACATCCGCCGCGACGGCGCGTTCGAGGACTCCCGGCGTGACGGCCGGACCCCGGCGCCCCTCGGGCGACCGGCCCCCAAGGCCCCGACGGCTCCGGCGTCCGGGACGTCCCCGCACGCCCCCGCGCCCGGCGCGGCCGCGGGCCGCCGCACCGGCGGCGCCCGGGCTCTCGCTCCGGCCGGGCTCCGAGGAGCCCGCGGTCCCGGGACGGCAGCTCCCGGCCTCCTCTCCTCCTCCCCCACCCCCCACAG
>NZ_MUME01000207.1 GCF_002155915.1 Streptomyces thermovulgaris
ACGCCCCCGCCCGTCACTCCTCGGCAGCAGAGGCGCTATCCGCTCCCATGCCGCATCCGTCAGCTCACCACGACCCACCACAAGATCAATTATCAGACAGGCCCTAGGTGTTCTGTCCACGGAGGTTGGTGACAGCGATCACTGACGTGTGATCTTGAAATGGGTGAGGGCCCTCTGGCTCGGTGTGGATTGCGAGATCTGCACCGGCGACCAGAAAGGCCCTCGTGCCCCACCGTAATGCACCCCTGACTGAGACTGGACGACTGCGCCTGGCCCGCTGCGTCGTCGACGACAACTGGCCCCTGCGGCGGGCCGCGGAACGCTTCCAGGTCTCCGTGACCACCGCCAAGCGATGGGCCGACCGCTACCGGCAGCACGGCGAGGCGGGCATGGCCGACCGCTCCAGCCGCCCGCATGCCTGCCCACGGCGGACCCCGACACGTACCGAGCGGCGGATCATCAAGGTCCGCGTGCTGCGCCGTTGGGGACCCGCACGGATCGCGGGTCTGCTCCGTCTGGTGCCCTCCACCGTGCACCGGGTGCTGACCCGATACGGCCTGGCCCGCCTGGCGCACCTGGACCGGGCCACCGGCCGCGTCATACGCCGCTACGAACGCGACAGGCCCGGCGAGCTGGTGCATGTCGACATCAAGAAGCTCGGCAACATCCCCGACGGCGGCGGCCACAAGGTCCTGGGCCGCCAGGCAGGCCGCAAGACGCGTTCCGGTGCCGGCTACAGCTATGTGCACACCGCCGTCGACGACCACTCCCGCCTGGCTTACAGCGAGATCCTCACCGACGAGAAGAAGGAGACCGCCGTCGCCTTCTGGGGGCGGGCGCAGGCGTTCTTCGCCTCCTGCGGTATCACCGTGGAGCGCGTCTTGACCGACAACGGCTCCTGCTACAAGTCCCGTCTGTGGCGCGATGCCCTGGCCGCAGCCGGCATCACGCACAAGCGCACGCGCGCCTACCGGCCGCAGACGAACGGCAAGGTCGAGCGGTTCAACCGCACTCTGCTCGACGAGTGGGCCTACACCCGCCCCTACCGGTCAGAACAACAACGACGCGACGCCTTCCCCGACTGGCTGCACACCTACAATCACCACCGCGGACACACCGCGCTGAAAGGCCAGCCACCCGCCAGCCGCGTCCCTAACCTCTCAGGGCAATACAGCTAGTACTCCAGCAGGACTTTTAGATTTCCCCTGGTCAACG
>NZ_MUME01000208.1 GCF_002155915.1 Streptomyces thermovulgaris
GCGCGGCGGGCTGGAGGTCGTTGGAGAGGGTGCCGGCGAGCGTGTGGACGTCGCCCTTCGCCAGGGCGGCCAGCAGGTCGTCGGAGGCGGTCGGCCCGGGGATGTCCACGCCCTCGGCGAGCCGGTCGAACTCGCGGAACACCGCCGGGGTGGACAGTCCGCCGTCGGCCATCGCGAACACCCAGTGGAAGGTGCCGCCGACCTCCAGCGGCCTGAGCCTCTCCCCGCGCCCGGTGCCCAGCGCCGCCCCGCCGACCAGGCTGAACGGCACGTCGCTGCCCAGCTCGGCGCAGAGGTCGAGGAGTTCCTCGCGCGAGGCGTTCGTGCCCCACAGCGCGTCGCAGGCCACCAGGGCGCCGGCGCCGTCCGCGCTGCCGCCCGCCATGCCGCCGGCGACCGGGATGTCCTTGGCGATGTGGATGTGCACGGCGGGGCTGCGGCCGTGGCGTCCGGCGAGCAGGAGCGCGGCGCGGGCGGCGAGGTTCGTACGGTCCAGGGGGACCTGGCCGGCGTCCGGGCCCGTGCAGGTCACGCGCAGCTCGTCGGCCTCGGTGACCGTGACCTCGTCGTACAGGCCGACCGCGAGGAAGACGTTCGCCAGGTCGTGGAAGCCGTCGGGACGCGCGGCGCCCACGGCGAGCTGGACGTTGACCTTGGCCGGGACGCGGACGGTGACGCTCACTGGTTCCTGGGCTCCTCTTCCGGGGCCGCGGGGGCCGTCTTCCGCGACGGTGCGGCCTCCGCGATCCGTGCGAACTCCTCCACGGTCAGCGACTCCCCCCGGGCCCGCGGCGACACCCCGGCGGCGATGAGTGCCGCCTCCGCTGCCGCCGCCGATCCGGCCCATCCGGCGAGCGCGGCCCGCAGGGTCTTGCGGCGCTGGGCGAAGGCCGCGTCGACGACGGCGAAGACCTCGTCCTTGGTGACCGTGGTGCTGACCGGCTCCGTGCGCCGGACCAGCGACACCAGTCCGCTGTCGACGTTCGGCGCCGGCCAGAAGACGGTGCGGCCGATGGCGCCGGCCCGCTTGACCTCGGCGTACCAGCCCGCCTTGACCGACGGCACGCCGTACACCTTCGAGCCGGGCTCCGCCGCGAGCCGGTCGGCGACCTCCGCCTGCACCATGACGAGGGCGCGCTCGATGGTGGGGAAGGTGTCGAGCATGTGCAGCAGGACCGGGACGGCCACGTTGTAGGGGAGGTTCGCGACCAGCGCGGTGGGGGCCGGGCCGGGCAGCTCGGTGACGTGCAGGGCGTCGCGGTGGACCAGTGCGAAACGGTCGGCGCGCTCCGGTATGCGGGCGGCGATGGTGGCGGGCAGCGCGGCGGCGAGCAGGACGACGCCGAGGGAGCCGACCAGGGAGGCCACGGCGAGGGCGCGGGCCAGTTCGGAACGGCCCTTGGCGTGCGCCCAGCCGTGCGCGGCCGCGGCGAGCATGACCAGGACGAACAGACCGAGCTTGGTGACCAGGACGCGGCCGTAGCCGGGGTCGGCCAGCGAGGCCCAGGTGACGCCCTTGTGCCAGGCGATGGCCCAGCCGGTGCCCAGTTGCACCGGCAGGAACACGGCCCCGGTCAGCATGCCGAACCGGCGGCCCGCCTGGGCGACGAAGTCGCCGCGGGCCTTTGGTGCCAGCATGCGGCGGGACAGCGGAAGGACCACCAGGGACAGGGCCAGCTGGCCTCCGACCCACAGCGCGGCACCGGTGACGTGCAGGAAACGCACCAGCTGCCAGAGTCCGACTCCGTCCATCACTCCACCTTCACCATGCCGTGCGCCCCTGCCTCGGCATGGCGCATGTCGTGGTCGACGAAGGGGTAGTGGCCGGCCTCGGGAAACACCGTCTCCACGAAGCCGCCCTGGGCGGGCGCCAGGTCGAGCACCTGGGATCCGCCCTTGTCGCCCGGCCGCAGCAGGTAGGCGCCCTCCTTGTAGACGGTGTCGAAGACCGTGCCCACGACGTGGAAGGCGATGCCGTCGCTCGGGCCGGCCGCGACCACCCAGAAGCGGACCCGCTGCCCGGCGCGGGCGGTCAGCGGCGCCTTGGCGTACTGGGCGGCGACGCCGTTGAACATCCAGGCGTCCGGGGTGTTCTGACGCATCTTCGCGACCTGGGCCTCGCTGCCCGGGGTGCCGAGGTACAGCTGGGAGGAGACCAGGACGTACTCCCGGTCGGCCTTCGCCAGCCCGGGCGGATCGACGATCACGGCGCCGTACATGCCGTTGCCCATGTGCTGGAGCATCGGCGCGGTGCTGCAGTGGTACAGCCAGGCCCCGGCCCGCTCGGCGCGGAACCGGTAGACGAGCCGCTCCCCCGGCCGGAGGGTGCGCATCGGCCGGTCGGGGGCGAGGGCGCCGGCGTGGAAGTCGATGCCGTGGCCCATCGTGGGGTCGTCGTTGACGAGGGTGATCTCGAAGATGTCGCCCACCGTGCCGCGCAGGGTGGGGCCGGGGGCGGTCCCGCCGAAGGTCCACATCTCCTGCCGTACGCCCGGGGCGACCTCCACCGTCGTGCGCCGGGCGCGCAGTTCGGCCTTGTGCACCCTGGTGCCGGGGGCCGCGGGGAGGGCGGCGGAGCGCGGCTGCCAGCCGCGGGAGAAACCGGCGGCGAGGTCGAGGCCCTTGCCCGGTGCGGCGGCCATGGTGTGGCCGTCCTGTTCCGGGGAGCCGTGCGTGCCGCCGCCGACCACGATGTCCAGGGTCATGCCGGCGGCGCGGTGGCCCGGGACCGTGCACCAGC
This sequence comes from Streptomyces thermovulgaris, assembly GCF_002155915.1. GTDB lineage: Bacteria > Actinomycetota > Actinomycetes > Streptomycetales > Streptomycetaceae > Streptomyces > Streptomyces thermovulgaris. Next base: position 2,741 of record NZ_MUME01000208.1, read on the forward strand.
CCTTGCGGTCGGAGGTGACGGTGCCCAGGTCGAGGGTGTGGGACTCCCCCCGGGAGAGCAGCGGGGTGGCGGGGCCGTCCTCGATCCTCAGATCGTGCCGCTGTGCGTCGCGGTTGGTGACCCGCAGGCGCAGTGCGGTTCCGCGGGCGACCTCGATCCGGTTCGGGGTGACGCGCATGGTGCCCAGGGAGACGGACACCGTGCGGGTGGTGGTGACGGTGCCGGCGCCTCCCGCTCCGGCGGCCTCGTGCGAAGCACTGCCCGTGGTCCCGCCGGCCCCGCTGTTGGCGACCAGCACGGCCAGCACCGTGACGACGGAGGCCACCGCGGTGCCGATCAGCGCGGGAGCCCGCGACGGCCCCCCGCCGGGCCGGGCACGGCGGCCGAGCACCGCCGCGACGGGCACCAGGAACGCCACCGCGGCGCCCGCGGCCAGCACCGTCCCCGCCGTCGCGGCGGGTTCGGGCAGGGGCAGGACGAGCAGGGCGACGGCCAGGTCGAGGGCGATCAGCCGGGGCACCCAGCCCCGCTCCAGCACCGCCCGGAGTCCGGCCCGCTCCCCGGGGCCGCCGGACAGCACGACCGGCAGCAGATACGTCAGCGCGCCGATGAGCACCTGCGCGACGACGCCGAGGAGGAACAGCGGAAGCAGCACGTCGACGCCGTCGAGGGCGGCGGTCGTGGAGCGGGTGGCCAGCAGCACCAGGTCGACGGCCACCCCGGCCACCAGCCATCCGGCGGACGCCGCCAGCGTCCAGGCGGCGGACGCCGAGACGGGGCTGCGTCCCCGTCGCACGGTGACCGCCAGCAGCCGTACGACGACGGCCGCTCCGGCGGCGTACCCGGCGAGTCCGGCCGCCGCCGCCTCGTGCCGTCCGGCCGCCATCCCGGTCACCGCGACCGCGAGCCCGCCTCCGGTGAGCGCCAGCACCCAGCGGGCCGTCCGTGTGGTGTTCTCGTGCATCCGGACGCCGAGGACGGTCGGCCAGAGCATGAACAGGGTGCCCAGGACGGGCAGTCCCATCCAGCCGAGCAGGGTGAGGTGGATGTGGGCGAGCCGCAGGCCGGCGTGTCCGTGCGGGCCGACCGCGCCGACGGCCAGGAGCCCGCCCAGCGCCGCTCCGGCGGCCAGGGCCGCCGCGGCCGCCCGGTAGTACCCGGCGACCGGCGCCAGCCGCCCGCCCAGCGCGCCCCGGCCCATGCGCACCAGCACGACCAGGTGTGCGACGACGGCGGCGACCAGTCCCGCGCAGGCCGCCACGATCAGTGCGGGCAGATCGGCCCACACCCCGGCCAGCACCCCGGCCACGGACAGGTTCACCCCGCCCAGCCGTACGGCGCTCCACCGCCGGTCGGGCTGCCGGGCGTGCAGCATCGCGACGGCGAAGTGCTCGCTCCACACCACGATCGCGGTGGTGGCCGCGCCCAGCAGGAACAGATGGACCGCCAGCCAGCGGGCCACCGGCAGCGTTCCCTGCGCGGTGGCCGCGAGCAGGGCCAGGGCCGCCCACCCGGCGACCAGGACGTGCGCCCGCAGATGGCGGGAGCGCACCCCCGACCGGGTGAACCGGCCGGGACGGGCATCGGTGCCGGCGGGCGGAAGGAGCGGAAGCTGCTTGCGTCCTTCCGCCCGGGGAACGCCCTCGACCTCGTTCATGACGCTCCTTGCAGGTCCGTCGGCCGGCTGCCGTGGCCGTGCCCCGCCTCCCGGGACAGCAGCGCGGCCAGCTCCCTCTGGTGGGGGAAGGATCCGGGGACGTAGCCGCACCAGGGCTCCTCGGCGTACGGGTCGCCGGTCACGCCGTAGGCACGGGAGCGGGAGCCGCCGCAGACCCGGCGGAACTCGCAGGAGCCGCACCGGCCGCCCAGCCGGTCGGGGGAGCGCAGGCCGGTGAACAGCTCGGAGGTGCGGTAGATCTCCGTCAGCGGCCGCTCGCGCACATTGCCCGCGCCGAGCGGCAGGAACCCGCTGGGGTGGACGGTCCCGGTGTGCGAGACGAAGACGAAACCGCGGCCGGCGTTGACGTCGAGGGGCGGGCGGCGGGCCCGGCGGCCTCCGCCGGTCAGGCCCAGCTCCGCCGCGCGGTCGCGCAGCTTCCGGTACAGGGGGCCGAGTCCGAGGACCTTCTCGTGGTCCTCGCCGAGACCGGCGAGGACGCGGCGCTGCAGGACGACACGGCGGAAGTGGTGGGCCTCGGTGGTCTTGGCGGGCACGGCGAGGCCGATGTCGTACACGAAGTTCAGCACGTCCTCGGTCTCCTCGGGCGTCAGCGCGCCGAGAGCCGTGCCGCGTCCGGTCGGCACCAGGAAGAAGGCGCTCCACAGCATCGCGCCGTGGGTGTGCACCAGACGGACGATGTCCGGGAGGTCGTGCAGGTTGTGCCGGGCGACGGTGGTGTTGATCTGCACCTTCATGCCGAGTGCGCGGGCGGTGTCCCAAGCGTCGAGGGTCCAGCGGTAGACGCCGGACACGCCCCGGAAGCCGTCGTGCAGTTCGGGGGTGGAGCCGTCCAGGCTGAGCGAGAGACCCACCGCGCCCGCCTCGTGCACGGCGCGCAGCCGCTCGGCGGTGAGGGTCGGGGTGCCCGAGGGCGAGACGGCGACACGGACCCCGGCCTCCTTGCCGTGGGCGACGAGGTCCAGCAGGTCGGGCCGCTGGAAGGGATCACCGCCGGTGATCACGAACAGCGGGGCCGGCTGTCCGAAGGCGGCGACCTGCCGCATCAGGTCCTTGGCCGCCTCGGTGTCCAGCTCGCGCGGGTCCCGGTCCGGGACGGCCTCGGCACGGCAGTGCACGCAGGCCAGCGGGCAGGCCCGGGTGGATTCCCAGATCACGATGAAGGGCCGTTCCCCCACGTCCTGCCGCTGCGTCCGGACCGCTCGGCCGTCACGCGCCCCGGGGCCGCCCCCGGGTGTCCGGCCGGCGCTCATCCCTGCCGCCCTTCCCACCGTCCGGCCGCCTGGGAGTCAGGGCAGACGAGGCCGACGGCCGGACGGGGACCGAACCGGAGGACCGCGCATGCCGTACGACGTGCCGGCCTCGGCCTGGGACGGGGGATGAGACCAGGACGGCACCGGGTGTGGTCGTACATGCACTTCCTCCGATTCGGTCAGCGCCAGCCTGCACCGTGCGGGCCCGGTGTCTCCCCCGCCAAGAGACCCTTTCCGTAGGGCCCTTGGTCCCTGATCGGGCGGGCGGACCGGGGCCCTCGGACGCCGGGCGGAGGGCATTCGGCCCAAGGATCTCCCGGTGGGCCCCGCCTAGTTTTCGGGGCCATGGAGAACGACGAGAACGCACGGCAGCGGGAGCCTCGCGCCGGACAGGGCTGGCCGCTGGCCACCCGCCGGCTGCTGACCCGTGGCGAGGTCTCCGCCGACGGGCGCGCCGTCTTCGGCGAGGGAGACGGCACGTGGGAAGGCTTCTACCGGAACCGCTGGGCCCACGACAAGGTGGTGCGGTCCACGCACGGAGTGAACTGCACCGGGTCCTGCTCGTGGATGGTGTACGTCAAGGACGGCATCATCACCTGGGAGCACCAGGCCACGGACTACCCGTCGATCGGCGCGGACTGCCCCGAGTACGAACCGCGCGGCTGCCCGCGCGGTGCCTCGTTCTCCTGGTACACCTACTCCCCCAGCCGGGTCCGGTACCCCTATGTGCGGGGCACGCTGCTGAAGATGTGGCGCGAGGCCCGGCGCCGGCTGGGCGACCCGGTGGCCGCGTGGGCGGAGATCACCGGGGATCCGGAGAAGGCGCGGGCGTACAAGCGGGCCCGCGGCAAGGGCGGCCTGGTGCGCGCCGGCTGGGACGAGGTGTCCGAGCTGGTGGCCGCCGCCCATGTGCACACCGTCAAGACCTACGGCCCGGACCGGGTGGCGGGCTTCTCGCCGATCCCGGCGATGTCGATGGCGTCGTTCGCGGCCGGCGCCCGGTTCATGTCGCTGATCGGCGGCACCCTGCTGTCGTTCTACGACTGGTACGCCGACCTGCCGGTCGCCTCGCCGCAGGTGTTCGGCGACCAGACGGACGTCCCCGAGGCGGCCGACTGGTGGAACGCGGGGTACCTGATCATGTGGGGGTCGAACATCCCGGTCACCCGCACCCCGGACGCGCACTTCCTGACCGAGGCCCGCTACAACGGCACCAAGGTCGTGGCGGTCAGCCCCGACTACGCGGACAACGTGAAGTTCGCCGACGAGTGGCTGTCCCCGCACCCGGGCACCGACGGGGCGCTGGCGATGGCCATGGGCCACGTCATTCTGCGCGAGTTCCTGGTCGACCGCGAAGTGCCGTACTTCCGCGACTATCTGCGGACCTACACGGACGCACCGTTCCTGGTGACGCTGCGGGAGGGCTCCCACGGGCTCGTCCCGGACGGATTCCTGACCGCCGCCGACCTCGGCCCGGAGGAGGGCGGACAGGAGACCGCGGAGAACGCGGCGTTCAAGACGGTGCTGCTGGACCGGACCACCGGCAAACCGGTGGTCCCGGGCGGCTCGCTCGGCTTCAGATGGGGTGAGGCCGAGCGAGGCCGCTGGAACCTCGACCTGGGCGACGTCGTGCCCGAGCTGAGCCTGCTGGAGACGGCCGAGGACACGGTCGAGGTGGCGCTGCCCCGGTTCGACGAGGGCGCCACCGAGGGCGGTTCGGTGATGAAGCGCGGGGTGCCCGTGCGGCGCGTCGGCGGCCGGCTGGTCACCACCGTCTTCGACCTGCTGCTCGCCCAGTACGGGGTGGCCCGGCCCGGTCTGCCGGGCACCTGGCCGGCCGGCTACGACGACGCCTCGCAGCCGTACACCCCGGCCTGGCAGGAGACCGTCACCTCGGTGCCGGCCGGGCAGGCGGCCCGGATCGCCCGGGAGTTCGCCCGCAACGCCGAGCGCACACGCGGCCGGTCGATGATCGCGATGGGGGCGGGCACCAACCACTGGTTCCACTCCGACACGATCTACCGGGCGTTCCTGGCGCTGACCACCATGACCGGCTGCCAGGGCGTCAACGGCGGCGGCTGGGCGCACTACGTGGGCCAGGAGAAGGTCCGTCCGGTGACCGGCCTGCAGCATCTGGCGTTCGCCTTCGACTGGCAGCGGCCGACCCGGCACATGGCGGGCACCTCCTACTGGTACCTCAACACCGACCAGTGGCGTTACGAGGCCTTCGGACCCGAGGAGCTGGCCTCACCGCTCGGCGCGGGCCGTTTCAAGGGCAGGGCGTTCGCGGACTGCCTGGCGCAGGCCGTGCGTCTGGGCTGGACACCGGGCCACCCCGGCTTCAACCGCAACCCCCTGGACCTGTGCGACGAGGCCGCGGCCCAGGGACGCGAGGTCGCCGAGTACATCGTGGACGAACTGAGGTCCGGGCGGCTGAGGTTCGCCGCCGAGGACCCGGACGACCCGGCCAACTTCCCCCGGGTGCTGACCGTGTGGCGGGCCAATCTGCTGGGCTCCTCCGGCAAGGGCAACGAGTACTTCCTGCGCCATCTGCTGGGCACGGACGCGGCCGTCCGCTCGGCCGAGACCCCGAAGGAGAAACGGCCCGAGGAGGTGGTGTGGCACGAGGAGGCACCCGAGGGCAAGCTCGACCTGCTGGTCACCCTGGACTTCCGGATGACCTCCACCGGCCTGCTGGCCGACGTGGTGCTGCCGGCCGCGACCTGGTACGAGAAGGACGACCTGTCCAGCACGGACATGCACCCCTTCGTGCACGCCTTCACCCCGGCCATCGCCCCGCCCTGGCAGGCCCGCACCGACTACGACATCTTCCTGGGCATCGCCGACCGGTTCAGCGAGCTGGCCGCCGAGCACCTGGGCACCCGCACCGACGTCCTCGCCGTGCCGCTCACCCACGACACCCCGGACGAACTCGCCCAGCCGGGCGGGGTCGTCCGCGACTGGAGGACCGGCGCGTGCGAACCGGTTCCCGGCCGGACCATGCCGAAGCTGGTCGTGGTGGAGCGCGACTACGCGGCCGTGGCCCAGAAGATCCGCGCCGTCGGCCCGCTGCTGGACACCCTCGGCACCACCACCAAGGGGGTCACCGTCCACCCGGACCAGGAGATCGAGGAGCTGCGGCGCCGCTGCGGCACCGTGCGCGACGGCGTCGCCGCCGGCCGGCCGTCGCTGGCCACCGCCGGCGACATGTGCGAGGCGATCCTCGCGCTGTCCGGCACCACCAACGGCCGTCTGGCGACCGAGGGTTTCCGGGAACTGGAGCGGCAGACCGGCCGCACGGGCCTGGCGGAGCTGGCCGCCGAGCGCGAGGCCGAGCGGATCACCTTCGCCGACACCCGCACCCAGCCGCGCGCGGTGATGACCTCCTACGAGTGGTCGGGGTCGGAGACCGGGGGCCGCCGCTACTCCCCGTTCGTGATCAACGTCGAGCATCTCAAGCCCTGGCACACCCTCACCGGCCGCCAGCAGTTCTTCGTCCAGCACGACTGGGTGGCCGAGCTCGGCGAGCAGCTCCCCGTCTACCGGCCGCCGCTGAACGCGCTGCGGCACTACGGCGACGAGCAGCTGCACGAGGAGGGCCGCGCCGAGGTGACGGTGCGGTACCTGACCCCGCACTCCAAGTGGTCCATCCACTCCGAGTACCAGGACAACGCCTACATGCTGGCGCTGTCCCGCGGCGGTCCGGTGATCTGGATGTCCACCGCGGACGCCGAGAGGATCGGCGTGAAGGACAACGAGTGGATCGAGGCGTACAACCGCAACGGTGTCGTGGTCGCCCGTGCGGTGGTCACCCACCGGATGCCCGAGGGCACGGTGTACATGTACCACGCCAAGGACCGCACCGTGAACGTGCCGAAGGCCGAGGTCGGCGGCAAGCGCGGCGGCATCCACAACTCGCTGACGAGGCTGCTGATCAAGCCCACCCATCTCGCGGGCGGCTACGCCCAGCTCACCTACGCCTTCAACTACTACGGCCCGACCGGCAACCAGCGTGACGAGGTCACCGTCATCCGCCGTCGCAGCCAGGAGGTCGACTACTGATGCGTGTACTGGCCCAGATCGCGATGGTGATGAACCTCGACAAGTGCATCGGGTGCCACACCTGCTCGGTCACCTGCAAACAGACCTGGACCAACCGGACCGGTGTGGAGTACGCCTGGTTCAACAACGTGGAGACCAAGCCGGGCATCGGCTACCCGCGCCGCTACGAGGACCAGGAGCGGTGGAAGGGCGGCTGGATGCTGGACCGCAAGGGCCGGCTGGTGCTGCGCTCCGGCGGGCGGGGCAAGCGGCTGCTGTCGCTGTTCTCCAACCCCGACCTGCCGTCCCTCGAGGACTACTACGAGCCGGTGACGTACGACTACGACAACCTGGTCGGCGCCCCGGCCGGCCCGGACATGCCGGTCGCCCGCCCCCGCTCGGTGCTCACCGGCAGGCCGGCCTCCATCACCTGGGGCGCCAACTGGGAGGACGGTCTGGGCGGTGCGCCCGAGCACGCGGGCGGCGACCCCAATCTGCGGGGCGAGTGGGCCGAGAAGGTCAGGTTCGCCTTCGAGCAGACCTTCATGTTCCATCTGCCCCGGCTGTGCGAGCACTGCCTCAACCCGGCCTGTGTGTCGGCCTGTCCGTCCGGCGCGATGTACAAGCGGGCGGAGGACGGCATCGTCCTGGTGGACCAGGACCGCTGCCGGGGCTGGCGGATGTGCGTGACGGCGTGCCCCTACAAGAAGGTGTACATCAACCACGCCACCGGCAAGGCGGAGAAGTGCACCTTCTGCTTCCCGCGCATCGAGGCGGGGCAGCCCACGGTCTGCTCGGAGACCTGTGTGGGCCGGCTGCGCTACCTCGGGCTGCTGCTGTACGACGCCGACAAGGTGGGCGAGGCCGCGGCGGCCCCGGACGAGCGGGACCTGCTGGACGCGCAGCGCGGCCTCTTCCTCGACCCGGACGACCCCGAGGTGATCGCGGCGGCCCGGGAGTCCGGCATCCCCGAGGACTGGCTGGAGGCGGCCCGCCGCTCGCCGGTGTACGCGCTGGTGTCCACGTACAAGGTGGCGCTGCCGCTGCACCCGGAGTACCGCACGCTGCCGATGGTCTGGTACGTGCCGCCGCTCTCCCCCGTCCTGGACGCCGTCACCTCCGCGGGCGGCGACCAGGACGACCCGGACCATGTGTTCGCCGCCGTCACCCGGCTGCGCATTCCGCTGGAGTACCTGGCGGAGCTGTTCACCGCCGGGGACACGGACGTGGTCGCCGGGGTGCTGATGAAGCTGACCGCGCTGCGCTCGTACATGCGCGAGAGGATCCTGGGCGGGACCGGTGACGAGACGGCGCTCGAGGCCGTGGGGCTGACCGCCCGCCAGGCGGAGGATCTGCACCGGCTGCTGGCGGTGGCCAAGTACCGGGACCGGTACGTCGTGCCGGCCGCGCACAAGGAGGACGCGGCCGCGCTGACCGCCCTGGAGAACCGCTGCCCGGTGGAGTCCCACGGCGGGCCGGCCGGGCGGAAGGTCATGCTCGGCATCCCCGCCCTGCGCCGGAGCGCTCCCGAGGCCCTCGCCGGAGGCCGGCCATGAGCCCTCTGCCCGGCACCGTGCCCGCGATCGTACGCGCCCGGCTGCGGGCGGCCACCACGCGCCGCCCGCCCCGGCTCACGCCCGAGGAGGCCGAACAGCGGGCGCTGGTGCTGCGGCTGCTGTCCCTGCTGCTGCAGTACCCGGACGCCGAGCTGGTCGCCGCACGGCCCACCGTGGCCGCCGCCGTGGAGGCGCTGCCCCCGTCCCCGGCCGCCACCGAACTGGCGGGGTTCACCGCCTGGTTCACCGCGCAGGAGCCCGAGGCCCTGGAGCAGCACTACGTCGAGATGTTCGACCTGCGCCGCAAGAGCAGCCTCTACCTCACCTACTACCTGCACGGCGACACCCGCCGCCGGGGCATGGCCCTGCTCGCCCTGGCCCAGTCCTACCGGGCCGCGGGCTGGGAGAACGGCAGCGGCGAGCTGCCCGACCACCTGCCGGTGGTGCTGGAGTTCGCCGCGCTGTCCGGACCGGGTGCGGGCGAGGCGCCGCTGCGCCGGCACCGGCGCGGTCTGATGCTGATCCACCAGGCGCTCGCCGACGCGGCCTCGCCCTACCGGCATCTGCTGGCCGCGCTGCTCACGCTGATGCCGCCCGTCACCGAGGCGGACCTCGCGGCCGTGGCCGAACTGGCCGCCGAGGGACCGCCGGACGAGGACGTCGGCCTGGAGCCGTACGCGGGCGGCCTGTTCGCCCCGCCCGGCACCTTCGTCCCGCCCGACCGGGCCGCCCCCACTCTTGTGCCACCGTCCCTTCCGACGTCTCCGGATGGTCCTCGATGAACGCTTCAGGAACCGACCTGCTGCTGTGGGTCGCCCTCCCCTACATCTGTCTGGCCGTGTTCGCCGCCGGGCACGTCTGGCGCTACCGGCAGGACCAGTTCGGCTGGACCTCGCGCACCAGCCAGCTGCTGGAGCACCGCTGGCTGCGCTGGGGCAGCCCGCTGTTCCACCTCGGGGCGTTCATGGTGATCGCCGGGCATGTGGTGGGGCTCGCCGTGCCCGCGTCCTGGACCGAGGCGGCCGGCATCGGCGAGCACGCGTACCACACCGTCGCCGTGTGGGCGGGGTCGGCGGCGGGCGTCGCCATGGTCGCCGGGCTCGGGATGCTGTGCGCCCGCCGGCTGCTGACCCGGCGGATCCGCCTCGGCACCGACCGCAGCGACAAGGTGCTCTTCCCGCTGCTGTCCGCCACCGTGCTGCTCGGCTTCCTCGCCACGGTCGCGCACAACGTGTTCGGCGGCGGCTACGACTACCGGCAGACCGTCTCGGTGTGGTTCCGCGGGCTGTTCACCCTCCAGCCGCAGCCGGAGGCCGTCTCCGGTGCGCCGCTGCTGTTCCAGCTGCACGCCCTGAGCGCCTGTCTGCTCTTCGCGGCCTGGCCGTTCACCCGGCTGGTGCATGTGTGGAGCGCCCCGATCGGCTACCTCGTCCGTCCCTATCTGGTCTACCGGCGCCGATCCTCCACCCCGGCGCCGGTGTCGGGGGAGGCACACCGTCTGCCCTCCCGACGCGCCGTGTGAGAACGGCGCGCATCACGCCCCGGCCGGTGGAGGTGGTCTGCGGTCGGCACCGGCCGGGGCGGTCCGCACCGCACTGTGCCGGTCGCACCCGGGGCGGAACGTCCAGGCCCCGGGGCGGAACGTCCAGGCCCCGGGGCGGAGCCTTCAGGAAAGGACGTTCGGCCCCATACACGGAAAAAATGGGACCATAGGCTTGCTCACGCAGATGTGAGCAGGCCTGAGCCGAGCGGGCAGAACGCCGGCAGGAAGCGAGGCGCGCGCATGGCGACCATCGGCCACCCCCAACCGTTCCGCTCGTCTGCTCCTCTGCCCGGCGACGGGCTGGATCCCGCCCGGATGCCCGGTCACTGGCTGCTGGCCCGGCTCGGCAAGCGCGTGCTGCGCCCCGGCGGCGCGGCGCTGACCCGCTGGATGCTGGACACCCTGCGCATCGGCCCCGAGGACCGGGTGGTGGAGCTGGCCGGCGGGCTGGGGGCCACCGCCCGGCTGACCCTCGCCCGCGGCCCGGCCGACTACACCGCCGTCGACCGCGACCCCGCGGCGGTGGCGGCGCTCAGTGCCCTCACCGCGCCCGGACGGACCGACGTCCGTGCGGTGCGGGCCGACGCGGCGCACACCGGACTGCCCGGCGGCACGGCCACCGTCGTCTACGGCGAGGCACTGCTGTCCATGCGGCCCGATTCCGCCAAGCGGCGCATCGTCGCGGAGGCGCACCGGCTTCTGGCGGACTCCTTTGGCCGGTACGCCCTGCACGAGCTGTGCCTGCTGCCCGACGACCTCGACCCGGCGCTCGCCGAGCGCATCGCGGCGGATCTCAGCGACGCCCTCCATGTCGGCGCCCGTCCCCTCACCCCGTCCGGCTGGAGCTCGCTGCTGACCGCGGAGGGCTTCACCGTCACCGCCCGGCGCATCGCCCCGATGGAACTGCTCGAACCCCGGCGGCTCGTCGCCGACGAGGGGCTCGCCCGCACCCTGCGCATCACCGGCCGGGCCCTGCGGGACCCGGTGGTCCTGCGGCGGGTGCTGCGCATGCGCCGGGTCTTCCGCCGTCACCAGGCCCATCTGGGTGCGATCGCCCTCGTCGCCCGTCCCACGGCCGCACCGCCCTGCTGAGACGGGCTCCTTGCGCCCGCCGCCGTGCTCCGCGGCCGGGCCGCCGGGCCGTCCCCGTCCCGCGGCCCGGCACGGGCCGACGGGCGGGTCCGCGCGAAGTCCGCGGCGGCACCGCCCGGCCGCCGGTGCCCTCCGCCCGGCTCGTGGGGTGGAGGGCACCGGCACGACCGGGACCTGCCGGGCCTCGGAGGTCCGGACCGGTCCGGCTCCGGCCGGCGCTCCTCACCGGTCGCGCAGGGCCGCGAGTGCCGCGTCGAGCCCGGCCGGGCGCGGCCGGTTGTGGGGGAGCTTGGCGAGCAGGACGGCCATGCCGCAGGTGTCGGTGAGGGCGGAGAAGACCAGTCCGCCCGCGATGCCCGCCGACAGGATCTGGAAGGCCGGGTGCACGACCAGGCCGAGGACCAGGCCGAGCAGCACCAGGACGCCCGCGGTGAGGCGCACTTGGCGTTCCATGCTCCAGGAGGCCCGTGTCTCGCAGGCCAGGGGCCGGCTCAGTTCGTGACCGGCGGCGGCCCATGCCTCGGTGCCGCCGGTCAGGGTGGCGGCGGACACGCCCTGCCCGGCCAGCAGTGCGCAGGCCCTCCGCGAGCGGGCGCCGGAGGCGCAGACGATCAGGAGGCCGCCGCGCGCCGCGGCCCGCCGGAGCTCCGGAAGGGCCCGCCGGATGTGGTCCAGCGGGATGTTGAGGGCCCCGGGGAGGTGTCCCGAGGCATACTCGCCGGGGGTGCGCACGTCGATCACGGTCAGCCCGTCGAGCCGGGAGTGCGCCTGCTCGACGTCGAGGGCCTCGGGCATGGACGGCGTGGAGGGCGTGGGAAGGGTCATGACGGTTCGGATCCTTTCCGGACGGAGGTGTGGTCGACACGCTCCCGAATCGGGACGTACAGTACCCCCAGGGGTATTTTGCGAGGAGTGATCGTGGATCTGGAGCTCGAGGGCGCCGACCTCAAGGCCGTCCTGAACCGGCTGCGCCGTGCGCAGGGACAGATCTCCGGGGTGATCCGGATGATCGAGGAGGGGCGGGACTGCGAGGAGGTCGTCACCCAGCTCGCCGCCGCCTCCCGGGCCCTGGACCGCGCCGGTTTCGCCATCATCGCCACCGGCCTGCAGAAGTGCGTGGCCGACATCGAGTCCGGCCGGACGAACGGTGAGGACGCCGCCCGGATGCGGGCCCGCATGGAGAAGCTGTTCCTGTCGCTGGCCTGACGCCCGCGGCACCGGTCGGCCGTGCATCACACCACCGCGTCGGCCAGCATGAACGCCGCCACGGCCAGCAGCATCACGGCGAAGACCCGCTGCAGCGCCGCCCCGGGCACCTTCGCGGCCAGCCGCCCGCCGTCCCAGGCGCCGAGGACCGCGGCCCCCGCGAACGGGGCGACGACCGCCCAGTCCGGCCCGGGGACCGTACCGGCCCGCATCACCAGCGCGGCCAGCGAGTTGACGGTGATGACCAGGAGGCTGGTGCCCACCGCCGCGCGCATGCGCAGACCGAGCAGACCCACCAGGGCCGGCACGGCGAGGAAACCGCCGCCGACGCCCAGTGCACCGGTGACCGCGCCGAGCCCGGCGCCGGCCGCCGCGGCCCGGCCGGGCCGGACCGGGCGTTCCTCGGCCGGCACCCGGCCGGGCCGCAGCATCCGGACGGCGGCGAGGGCCGCGACCAGTGCGAAGGCCGCGGTCAGCACGGCGGCGGGCAGCCGTCCGGCGACCGCGCCGCCCAGCATCGCCGGCCCGATGCCGGCGGCGCCGAACAGCAGTCCCGTACGCCACCGCACCTGGCCGCCGCGGGCGTGGGCGACCAGGGCGACGGCCGAGGTGACCGCGACGACGGCCAGGCTCGCGGTGGTGGCCGCGACCGGGGTGGAACCGAGCAGATAGATCAGGGCGGGGACGGCCAGCACACTGCCGCCGCCCCCGAGCGCGCCCAGCGCCAGGCCGATGACGGCCCCGGAGACCAGGGCGAGGAGCAGGGTGTTCACGCGATCGTGCCGTCCTCACCGCGGTCGTCCACCACCGGCAGTCCGGCCCGCACCCAGTCCCGCATGCCGCCGGCCACGTCGACGGCGTCGGCGCCCCGGGCCGTCAGGAGGTCGACGGCCTGCCGGGAGCGGTTGCCGGAGCGACAGACGACGATCAGCGGCCGCCCCTGCGCCTCGCGGGGCAGCGGTGCGCCCGCGGCGAGCGCGGACAGGGGCAGGTGCAGTGCGCCGGGTGCGTGCCCCGCACGCCACTCCCGCGTCTCGCGCACGTCCAGCAGTACGGCACCGCCCGCGCCGCCGGCCGGACGGTGGCCGGTGCGCTCGGCGGCCTCGCGTGCGGTGACCCGCCCGGGGCCGCCGCGGAAGAGACTCGTCCGCACTGTTTTTCCCGCCTTTCCTCGGCTTTTCCCTGGCTCTCGTTCGCTCTTTGCCGGCTCTTCGTCCGCGCTTGTCCGCTTCTTCGCGCTCTTCCGCCGTTTCTCCCCGACCGGGCTCAGGCGGTCCGCACGGTGAGTCCGGCCTTCTCCGCGGCCTCGAACGTGTCGTCCACCGCGACGACGTCACGGCCCGCCGCGTCCAGCAGGGAGGCGGCCACGGCGGCCCTCATGCCGCCCGCGCAGTGCACCCACACCTGCCCGTCGGGGACCTCGTCGATCCGCCGGTGCAGCAGGTGCACGGGGATGTGCACCGAGCCCTCGACATGGCCGCCGGCCCGTTCGGAGTCCCGCCTGACGTCCAGGACGACGACGTCCTCGTCCTGATGCCGTTCGGCGAGGTCGGCGAACGTGGCCCGCGGGAAGGAGGCGGGCGTCTCGCCGGGGCGGAGCCAGTCGGCCGGCCCGCCGGTGGCCGCGGCGGCCGGGCGGTCGATGCCGACCCGGACCAGCTCGCGCTGGGCCTCGGCCAGTTGCGCGGGCGACTCGGCCAGCAGGGTCACCGGCTTGCCCCAGGGCACCATCCAGGCCAGGTAGGTGGCGAGCTTGCCCTCGGCCTCGAAGTTGAACGAGCCCGCGACATGCCCCTCGGCGAAGGCGACCCGGTTGCGCAGGTCGACGACCCACTCCCCCGCGGCCAGCCGGGCGGCGATCTCGTCGGGGTCGGCCTCGGCGGGCGGGGTCAGGTCGACCGCGGCGGGTCCGGCGGCGTTGGCCGGCCCCATGTGGGCGTAGTACGCGGGGATGTCGTCCAGGCTCGCGAGCAGCCCGGCGACGAAGGTGTCGACGTCCTGGGTGAGGGCGCGGTTCGCCGTCCGCTCCCGGCCGATGGTGGTGCTGCCGCCCTCCACCTGGCTCGAGGAGCAGAAGCTGCCGAAGCCGTGGGTGGGCAGCACCGCGGTGTTGTCGGGGAGTTCGGCGGCGAGCCGGTGCGCGGAGGCGTGCTGGGCGCGGGCCAGGCGTTCGGTCAGCCGCGGTTCGACCAGGTCGGGGCGGCCGACGGTGCCGATCAGCAGCGAGCCTCCGGTGAACACGGCGACCGGCGTCCGGTCCTCCTGGAGGACGTAGGAGGTGTGGTGCGGGGTGTGTCCGGGGGTCGCCATCGCCCGCAGGGTCAGCCGGGCGCCGGCGTCGACGGTGACGGTGTCGCCGTCCCGCACGGGCGTGTGCGGGAAGCGGACGCGGGCCTCCTCGGGGACCAGGTAGGAGGCACCGGTGAGCCGGGCGAGTTCCAGGCCGCCGGAGACGTAGTCGTTGTGGACGTGCGTCTCGACGACGTACGCGATCCGCACTCCTCGCCGGGCCGCCGCCGTCAGCACCTGGTCGACGTCCCTCGGCGGATCGACCGCCACGGCCGTGCGCTCGCCGCCGGCCAGGTAGCTGCGGTTGCCGAGTCCTGCCAGCTCGATGGTCTCGATGAAGAACACGGGACGCTCCCTTCGTGGAGAAGTTACCCCCCGGGGTATACAAGGAGACTAGCACAGGTACCCCCGGGGGTATTCCGTCGAGCTCCGGGGTCCCGGGGCGGAAAGAGCGCGGAAGCCGTGCGGACCCCTCCGGTCCGCTCACCCGGGCAGGCGCAGGCGGCGGGTCTCCCCCGGCCGGACGCGGACGGCACGGCCGGGCAGCCGTACGTCGATCGGCGAGCAGTTGGAGGGAGGCACGGTGATCGTCACCCGGCCGCGCTCCAGACGCAGCCGTACGTCCCAGTGGCCCCGGAAGCGGAGGGAGAAGCCGTAGGAGGACAGCTCCGGCAGCGGAGCGGGGTCCAGCCACAGGGCGTCCTCGCGGGTCTCCAGGCCGGGCAGTCCGCGCTGGGCGAAGTCGAGGGTGCCGGCCATGGCGCCCAGGTGGATGCCCTCGCCGGTGGTGCCGCCCTGCACATCGGCGACATCGCTCAGCAGGGCGTCCCTGAGAAAGGCCCATGCCTCACCGCGGCGGGCCCGGGCCAGGACCCAGCCGTGCACCAGGGTGCTGAGGGTGGAGCCGTGACTGGTGCGGGCCAGGTAGTAGTCGACGGTGCGCTGCCAGAGGCCGTCGTCGAGGCGGTGGCCCAGCCGGCCGAAGAGCCAGGCGAGTTCGGCGGGCGAGAAGAGATAGCCGAGCATGAGCACATCGGCCTGCTTGGAGGCCTTGTAACGGTTGACGCTGTCGCCCTCGGCCTCCAGGATCCGGTCCAGACGGCGGATGTTGCCGTACCGCTTCCGGTAGCCGTCCCAGTCGAGTTCGGCAAGGCCCTCGTAGCCCTCGAACTGGCTGATGACACCGTCGTGGAAGGGCACGTACAGCGTGCGGGAGACGGCCTCCCACCGCTCCGGCTCGCCGTCGTCCAGACCGATGCGCTCGACGAGTCCGCGGCGGCACGGCTCGGGCAGAAGACGCAGGAGTTCCAGGGCCCGGACGAGCACCCAGGCGGCCATGACATTGGTGTAGGTGTTGTCGTCGAGACCGGGCCGGCCGGCGTCCGGGTAGGCGTCGTGGTACTCGTCGGGGCCCATCACGCCCAGGATGCGGTGCCGTCCCAGATCCTCGTCCCAGGTGGCCGAGTCCGCCCAGAAGCGGGCGATCTGCACCAGCATCTCGGCCCCCTTGGTGTACAGGAACTCGCTGTCGCCGCTGGCCTGGCAGTACTGCCACACGTTGTAGGCGACCGCCGAGCCGACGTGCCGCTGGAGGCGGGAGTGGTCCGGCAGCCAGCGTCCCGAGCGGGGGTTGAGATGCAGCCGCTGGGTCTCCTCCCGGCCGTCGCTGCCGCTCTGCCACGGATACATCGCGCCGCGCCGGCCGGCCGCGCGCGCCGCCGAGCAGGCCCGTTCCAGACGCCGGTGGCGGTAGCACAGCAGGGCGCGGGAGACCTCCGGGAAGTGCAGGTTCAGATACGGCAGGACGAACAGCTCGTCCCAGAAGACATGTCCCCGGTAGGCCTCGCCGTGCAGCCCGCGGGCGGGCACCCCGACGTCCAGGTCGGCGGTGTGCGGCGAGAGGGTCTGCAGCACATGGAACAGGTGCAGGCGCAGGATGTGCCCCGCCTCCCCGGGGACGTCGATCTCGGCCCGGCGCCACAGGTGGTTCCACGCCGTCAGATGGGTCCGCAGCAGTTCCTCGAAGCCGGGTGCCGCGGCCACCCGGTCGACGGCGGCCCCCAGCGGGTCGCCGATGGCGGGGTCGTGGGAGGTGTACAGCGCGGCGGTCTTGTCGACGGTGGCGGTACGGCCCGGCTCCAGCCGCAGCCGCACCCGCTGGACCGCCCGCAGGTGCTCGTGCCGGGTGGCGATCCCGCCCTCGCAGGTCAGCCGGGTGGCCACGCCGATCCGGATGTCGGAGGTCCGGGTACGGCAGTGCAGCCACACCGTGTCGGGGGCGGCGGTGCCGGAGCGCACATGGGTGAGGTGCCGGCTCTCCAGCTCCCGGTAGCGCTCCACCCCGGAGTTGGTGACGCTCCCGTCGATGGCCGCCTCGACCTCGAGGTCCGCCGTGAGCCCGTCGGCGGTGAACTCGGTGCGCAGCACGGCCAGATGCGCGTCGCCCATGTGCACGATCCGCTGCTGGCGCACGATCAGCGCACGCCCGTCGCCGAGCCCGTAGCGGGTACGGCGCTCCAGCAGCCCCGAGTCCAGGTGCAGGACCTGGTGGTGGTCGAGGACGGTCGCGGTGTCCGGGGTCAGCCAGGGGCCGTCGGCGAGACGGAAGCGCAGCGGCAGCCAGTTGGGGACATTGACCATGTCCTCGTTCTCGACGGTCTCGACGGTCTCGGTGCCGTCGCCCGCGCGCACGGTGACACGGGAGACGAGCCGGTTGTAGCAGCCCGCCACATAGGTGCCCGGGTAGTGCACCTCGTCCGCGTCGCACTCCGGCAGGGCGCCGCGGGTGGCGAAGCGGCCGTTGCCCAGCGTGCACAGCGCCTCCCTGAGGCGCTCCTGTGCGGGGTCGTACCCCTCGTACGCCCAGGTCCCCGCCGTCGCCCTCCCTGTCACGGCGTCACACCCGCTGCGGCACGACGGCCACCGGGCACCGCGCGTGGTGCAGCAGGGTGTGCCCCGTCCGGCCGAGCTGAAGGCCGACGCGGCCCGTCCTGCGCCGCGCTCCGACGATCACCAGATCGGCGGCGGCCGAGCGGTCGACGAGCACCTTGTGCGCCGGTCCCTCGACCGTCACGGGGCGCAGCCGTACGTCCGGGTGCGCGGCCCTCGCCTCCCGCAGCACCTCCTCCAGCAGGACGAGGGCCTGCTCCTCGCGTTCACGGGCCGCGGCGTCGGAGGGCGCCTGGAGCACGGGGCTGCGCCAGGCCCGTACGACGTCGAGGACGCAGCCGCGCACCTCGGCCTCCCGGAACGCCCACCACACGGCCTCGCCGCCGGTGTCGGGCTCACCGGCACCGAGCAGGATCCGCCCGTGCGCACCGGCCAGCCCCGCCCTGTCGCCGCGGACCACGACCACCGGGCAGTTCGCCCGGGCCGCCACGGCCAGGGAGACCGATCCCAGCAGCAGCCCCTTCAGCCCGCCCCGTCCACGAAAGCCCGTGACCAGGGCGAAAGCGGTGTCGCCCGCTTCCAGCAGGGCGGAGACCGCGTCGTCGGGGACGATGTCGGCGGACACCTTCACGGCGGCGTCCACTCCGGTCCTCACCCCGGCGTCCGTGCGGGCGTCGCGCCTCCGGGCCCGCTCCGCGGCGGAGGCGACGATGCGCCCGCACG
>NZ_MUME01000209.1 GCF_002155915.1 Streptomyces thermovulgaris
GGGTGGGCGGGGTCCGCCGGGCGCGCAGGGCCACGACGAGGCCCAGCAGGGCGAGCAGCGGCAGGACGTACCACCAGGCGGTGACCACCGGGTGGGGCATCGCCCCGGTGCAGGGGCGGCACAGGGTGCGTCCGCCCAGGCTGCGCAGCTGGTCGGCGACGGCGAAGTGCCAGCCCAGGCCGCCCTGGATGGCCGAGCCGTCGGACAGCCGCCGCAGCAGGCCGCCGTAGCCGGTGTAGGCCTCGATCACCCAGGGGGCGGAGCCGGCCGCCACTCCGGCGAGCAGGGCGGCGAGCGGCCTTCCGCGGCGTTCGAGTGCGGCGAGCACGAGCAGCGGGAGGACGACCCAGACCGCGTCCATGGGGCGCATCACCGCCATGAGGGCGGCGGCGCCGGCCAGTCCCGCCAGTGCCGCGCGGTCGCGCCGGTCGTGCCGTGCGCGCAGGAAGCAGCCCGCGCAGGCCAGGGCGCCGATGGCGACCCAGTAGTTGGGCATGGCCTGCGGGCCGTAGAACAGCGTCACCCACAAGGTGGCGAACAGAGCGCCGGCGAGGGCCAGGACGCGTGGGGGGAAGGCGTGCCGCCACACGCGCAGCGCCAGGTACAGGGCGAGACCGGAGAGCACCGCGAGGTAGACGCGCAGCAGCGCGGTGGAGGAGGACCAGGAGGCGACCGGGGCGACGAGCCAGGAGATGCCGCGGGCGCGCGGGGCGCTGAAGAAGGCGGCCGGTGCGTGCGGGCTGACTTGGCTGACGTAGACGGTCTCGTCCCAGCCGAGGCCCATGCCGGGGCGGACCAGGAGAAGTTGGGCGAGGGTGAAGGCGGCGGCCACCGCCGCGAGGAGGGCCCCGCCGCGGTCCTCGGGGCCGAGGCGGTAGCCGGGCGCCGGCCCGGATCGCTGCGTCCCGGTGAGTACGGCGTGCGCACTGTCGGCCATCTCCACCCCTCACCCCTGTACGCACCGGGAAGGTCCGGCAGACGCCGGGAGACGCCCCGGAGGCATCCGCGGAACGTCCAGGAGGCATCGAGAGAACTACCAGCAGGAAACAGGACGGGAAAACAGGACAGGGAACAGGACAGAAAACAGGAATGGAACAGCGGAAACAGGAACAAACTACCCCGTGTCGGGCTTGTGTGCCGGGCTGAATACCGCCGGACGCCCGACTTCCCTACGCACTGTAAGGTTGAGGGCATGGCTGGCAGAGGGCCTCGGGACAGGACGGGACGACGCGGCTCGGGAGAGCTGGAGAGCGAGGTCCTCGCCGTCCTGTGGGCCGCGCAACGGCCCCTGACGCCGTCCGAGGTCCAGGCGCGGATCGGCGGCGGCCTGGCCTACAACACCGTGCACACCATTCTCAAGCGCCTTCACGACAAGGGTCTGGTGCTGCGCGAGGCGGACGGACGGCGGGGGGTCTACCGGCCCGCGAAGAGCGCGGCGGAGCTGACCGCGCAGGCGATGCACGACGCCCTGGGCCGGGGCCCGGACCCGGTCGCCGCCCTGCGGCAGTTCGTGACCGGGCTGAGCCCCGAACAGGAGCGGACCCTGCGCGACCTGCTCATCGGCCGCGCCGTCTGACGCCCGTCGTCCGTGTCCCGGAGCCGAAGCGGGTGTTGGGCCTGCGGTGCGGGGGCTGCTGCGGGGCGGGCCGGTGCACGGG
>NZ_MUME01000021.1:0-143 GCF_002155915.1 Streptomyces thermovulgaris
CGTGTACATCCTGGCGGACCGCGTCATCACGTCCCTGTGAGCGGAACCCCTGCTTCCCTGTGACCGGTCCTTGTGGCCGGAATCCGTGACGGGGGTCAGACGCCTGCCCGTCGCTGTGCCTCCTGCACCAGACGTACGGCCTC
>NZ_MUME01000021.1:204-49685 GCF_002155915.1 Streptomyces thermovulgaris
GGCGCCGCCCGGAGACGGTCGGCGAAGCGATCCACTGCCTGGATCAGAGAAGTCGTGTCCACCACACCGCGAGATTACGCGTCGTCGCACGCCTGTTGCCAATGCGCAGGCACTCGGGCACGGTGACGTGAAGGACCGGCTACATCGAATGTGTCCGGAGGCGCCGATGTCCCACGTCTTCTCCGAGGAGACCCATCGCAATCTGCTCGCCCGCATCCCCCGCTGCACCGGTCGTGAGATCTCCGACTGGCTGCGCACCGTCGAAGAAGGTCCCGCCCTCGGCTTCGAGGAGAAGGTCCGCTGGCTCCGTCACGAACACAACCTCGCCTACGGCCACGCCAAGGCGATCATCCACGAGTACGACCTGAGGAGGGCCGCGCGCAGGCTGCGCTAGGAGGTGCCGTACGGATCCGGGCCGGCTCCGGTGCGCGGGGCGCCCCGCGGCCGCGGCGGGATCCGGACGCTCTCCTCCAGCTCCTGAGCACGTCCCCCGTGCCCGAGCGCGTACCGCCGCCCGGCACGACGAAGGGCCCCGGGAACGCTCCCGGGGCCCTTTCGTCCGTATGCGTCACAGGTGCCCGGTGCCTCGTCGAGGAACCGGCCGTGGTTCAGTCGTTCTGGTTGAGGATCGCGATGAGCCGCAGGAACTCCAGGTAGATCCACACCAGCGTCAGCGTGAGACCGAAGGCCGCGAGCCAGGCCTCCTCGCGCGGCGCACCGTAGGCGATGCCGTCCTCGACCTGCTTGAAGTCCAGGGCGAGGAAGCAGGCGCCGAGGATGATGCCGACGACACCGAAGAAGATGCCCAGCGGGCCGCTGCGGAAGCCGAGGCCGTCACCGCCGCCGAACACGGCGAACAGCAGGTTCACCATCATCAGCAGCACGAAGCCGAGCGTCGCCGCCATCACAAAGCCGTAGAACCGGCGGTTGACGCGGATCCAGCCCGCCTTGTACGCCACCAGCACACCGGCGAAGACCGCCATCGTGCCGAGCACGGCCTGCATGGCCGCGCCGCTGGCGACGTGGGTGTCGACAATGCTGGAGACGACACCGAGGAACACGCCCTCGACAGCGGCGTAGGCCAGGATCAGCGCGGGCGAGGCCTTGCGCTTGAAGGACTGCACCAGGGCCAGCACCATGCCGATCAGCGCGGCACCGATCCCGATGGCGTAGGAACGGCCGATGTTGGCGGCGTCGACCGGCAGCAGCGCCCAGGCGAGCGCGGCCGTCACGACCAGGGTGCCGAGCGTGGACGCCGTGCGCAGGACGACGTCGTCCATCGTCATCCGGCCGGCGGTGACCGGGGCCTGCGGCGGTGCGCCGTACTGCAGATCCTGCTGAGCGTAAGGGTTCTGCGCGTAGGGGTTGCCGACCGGCTGGGCGTACGGGTTGCCCTGCGCGTACGGGTTGCCCTGCGTGCCGACTGCGGGGCCCCCGGCCTGCGGCGCGGTGTTGAAGCCCGCGTAGCCGTTGTCGCGGCTGAACCCCCGTCGCGAGAAGACCGGGTTTCTGCTCCTCATCTCACTCCTCCATGGCCACACGGCGCGGCCTTGGTCCAAGAGTAATGGAAAGGCAAAGGACGGACCCTAGTACCTCAGAAGGATCTTTTTTCCTTCCCCTGCTGCCGAACACGCTACGCGACCAGGTGATTCCCGGCCACGGACGATCTCATTCATGACCAAGCCGCTACACGTCCGGAACCGGCCGGAGACACCGAACGGGTGTCCGCGCCGTCGCCCGTTCGCCGGTAGCCCGTCCGGCGGCCCGCCGGTCTGCCGGTCCGTCAGTCGAGCGGGAACCCGGTGTATCCCTCGGCGAAGTCGGCCGCTGCGGCCCGGCAGGAGCCGATGCGGTCCAGGCGGGCCAGTTGCAGACGCCGGTCGAACGGGGTGGCGCCGGGGGCCCGGTGCAGCATCGTCGTCAGGTCGTGGCTGAACCGCTCGGCCTGCCAGACACGCCGCGGGCAGGCCGCCGAGTAGGCGTCGAGCAGCGCGTCGGACCCGGTCTCCCGCCGGTGCACCAGCGCCCGTGCGAAGGTGACGGCGTCCCCGATGGCGAGGTTCAGTCCCTTGGCCCCGGTCGGCGGCACGATGTGGACGGCGTCCCCGGCGAGGAACAGCCGGCCGTGGCGCATGGGCTCATGGACGTAGGAGCGCACGGGGGTCACCGACTTCCGGGTGACCGGCCCGCGCCGCAGGGTCCAGGCGTCGTCCGTCTCGAGCCGCCGCTCGAGCTCGTCCCAGATCCGCTCGTCGCTCCACTCCTCGGCGTCGGTGTCCGCCGGCACCTGGAGGTGGAGACGGGAGACGGACGGGGAGCGCATGGACAGCAGGGCGGACCCGCGGTCGTGGCGGGCGTAGACCAGCTCGTGGTGCGAGGGGGCACGTCCGCGAGGATGCCGAGCCAGCCTAAGGGGTACGTCCGCTCGAACACCCGGGAGACCGAGGCGGGGATCGCCCTGCGGGCCACGCCCCGAAAGCCGTCGCACCCGACGACGTAGTCGCACACGAGGACGTCCTCGCGCCCCTCGTGGCGGAACCGGACGGAGGGCCGGTCGGTCCCGGCCCCCTCCACGGCCAGTGCCTCGGCCTCGAACAGCAGCGGGCCGCCCTCCTTGGGCTGCAGGGCGACGAGGTCCTTGCACACCTCGGTCCGGGCGTAGACCGTCACGGACCGCCCGCCGGTGAGCGCGGGGAAGTCGATGTGCTGCCGGCGCCGGTCGAAGCGCAGCTCGATCCCGTCGTGCCGGAGCCCCTCGCGGTCCATCCGCTCCCCGGCCCCGGCCGCACGCAGCACGTCGACGGTGCCCTGCTCCAGGACCCCGGCCCGCTGGCGCTGCTCGACATGGGCGCGGTCCCGGCTCTCCAGCACGACCGCGTCGATGCCGGCGTTGTGGAGCAGCCGGGCGAGCAGCAGGCCGGCCGGTCCGGCTCCGATGATGCCGACGGTGGTGCGCATCGGTCGTTCCCTTCGGGTGGGCGCCCGTGACCGAGGACGGAATCGAGCGCGTTCGCACGACGGACGGCTTTCGCGGGGGCACCCCCGGGATTCCGCCCGCCCCCACCCGCTGTCACCGGTGCCCGCACCCAGAGCGACCACCGGACGGCGGTGCGGGCCGGCGGGCCTGTCGGCACCGGTGGCCCGATCAGGACACGCGACCACGCACAGCGAAAGCATGCGCACGGCCTGCAAGACCTGACCCGAAGTCATGAATGGCTCTTTGAAGAGGAATTCAGTCCAAATCGGTTCAACACAACTCTCGTCTCGGAGAGTTGACCAGCGGCTTGATCCCGTCCGGGCCGGCTCAGCCCGGGGTCAGCGTTCGGGCCTGGGAGGCCGCTGCATCAGCGCGGCTGCGGCCTCGTCGAGGGCGATCTTCCCCTGGAGCAAGGCGGCCATCACCTCGGTGATGGGCATCTCCACGCCGTGGACACGGGCCAGGTCGAGGATCGCCGTGGCGGACTTCACGCCCTCGGTGGTCTGCCGGGTGGCGGCCGTCGCCTCCGCAACGGTCATGCCCTGGCCGAGGTGAGCGCCGAAGGTGCGGTTCCGGGACAACGGGGACGAGCAGGTGGCCACCAGGTCGCCCATGCCGGACAGCCCAGCCGGCGTCGCGGGACGGGCGCCCATACGGACCGCGAGGCGGGTGGTCTCCGCCAGGCCGCGGGTGATGAGCACCGCTGCGGCGTTGTCGCCCAGGCCCATGCCGGCAGCGATACCGACCGCGAGAGCGATGACGTTCTTCACTGCGCCGCCCAGCTCGCAGCCGATCACGTCGGTGCTGGTGTAGGGGCGGAAGTACGAGGTGCGGCAGGCCTGCTGAAAGCGCCGCGCGACGTCCTCGTCGGGGCAGGCGACGGTCGCGGCAGCGGGCCGGCCGGCCATGATCTCGCGTGCGAGGTTCGGCCCGGACAGCACCGCGATCCGGTCCGCGGGCACACCGGTCACCTGCGCGACGACCTGACTCGCCCGCAGCCCGGTGTCCGTCTCGATGCCCTTCATCAGCGACACGATCACGGTGTCCGGCCCGATGTGCGGCGCCCACACTGCGAGGTTGGCCCGCAGGGTCTGTGCGGGGACGGACAGCACGAGGTAGTCCGCGCCCTCCAGCGCGGCGGCCGGATCGGTGGTGGCCGTCAGAGAAGCGGGCAGGTCGACGTCCGGGAAGTAGTCCGGGTTCCGGTGCCGGGTGTTGATCCCGTCGGCGACCTCGCTGCGGCGGGCGTGCACGATCACATCGCTGCCGGCGTCGGCAAGGATCTTGGCTGCTGCGGTGCCCCAGGAACCGGCCGAGAACACCGCCGCACGGACGGGGCGGGGCCGGCTCACGGGAGGGTCCTTTCGCTGGGGGCAGGCCATGGTCGGGATGCCGACCGGGCCGGGCCATCGTATCGGTCGCGCCGGACACGGCCGGGACATTGCGGGGTGGCGCGGGGGCGGCAGGATCGCCCGGCCCTCGTGCACGACCGCCGAGGCGTGCAGCACCGCCCAGCCGTCACGCAGCAGCATGCCTCGCGGCATCTCGCGGGCCGGGCGGGCGGTCGCCGTGGCGACGGGCTCGACGTCACACCCGATGACCGTCAGGCTCGCCCCGGCAGGCTCGGACCGGTAGGCGAGCGCCTGGTCCGGCGAGACGGCCCGGACGACGCCGCTCTCCTCGCAGCGCGTCACAAGGAGCTGCGCCTTCGCGCAGACGGCGCTGGTGTGCGGGGCCTGTGTGACCGCAAGCGCGGCCTCCCCGTACGCGCCCGGGTCGATCTCGGCCAGCACAAGCGGGCCCGCACACACGCTCTGCGGCTCCACCTCGACCGCCTTCCACCACTGCCCGAAGTACCGGGCGCTCCAGTCGGTGACGGCCCGCTCGACGGACACGACGCTCACCTCGGCGCCGGCGGTCTCCAGACGTACGGCATGGCCGGTCGTCCTCAGTTCCTCCCGGATGGAGGCAGTCGGGCGGAAATACCACGCACAGCCGCATGGACAGCACGGAGCAGGAAGCCCCTCACGCAGCCCGGCGGCCATCGGAACGCCGCCGGCGTCCCGCCCCTTGCGCGCCGGCAGAAGTCCTTCACGGGCTGCTTCCGGCCTTCGCCGAGGGGACCGGGAAAGCGGCACAGGATCAGCGGACCGGAGCGACGCGGCACCCGTGGACGCGTGCCGTGCGCTCCCCGGGAACGCCAGAGCCCGCTCCCAACGGCTCATGTCCGTTCATCAGCGGGCTCTGCGGCCTCGGCTGCCCGGTGGCGTTGCTGGGCGAGCCGGACCACCGCCCACACCAGCCGCGGGTCGCACAGCTCTCCGGGGGAGTCCATGGGAACCGCCCAGTACGCACGCCCCTTCGGCTCCGTGCGGTCCACCGCCGGCACGCCCAGAAAGCAGTCCCGGCCCAGGCACTCCAGGCCGGGAAAGGCCCGGGGCGGACGCCGCCACGCGGTGGAGCCGGGAACCAGGACGTAATAGTGGTCCGCATACCTGCTGTGAATCACCGGACCGCCGTCCAGCGCACGACGGAGAAAGCCGTTCACCTCCGCCTCGTCGGCCGTCTGCGCCGCAGCACGCACCAGGTCCCCCGGCATCCGGACGGCGGAGAAGATCCCACCGCACGCCAGAAGCGCCGCACCGTGCGTCAGCCACTCGCGGCGGGCCACGTCCCGGTCCCGGGCGGCGGACAGAAGCCAGTACGCGACCGCGAGCTGCCGCTCCCACCCCGACACCTGGACGGCGTCCTCCACTGCGTGCTGTTCGTTCGGCGGCGTCGGACGGGTCACCGGTCGCTCACCTCTGCAAGGGCCGCGCAGTAGCTGGCGAGGGAGTGGCGGATCTTCTCGCCGGGGGTCAAGTCCCACGTTTCGTCTGCCTCTTCCTCCCGGGGCAGCGCATCCCCGCGCGTCCCCCGGCCCGGCGGGAGGGCGCCCCAGCCGTCCGGGCCGGTGCGCGCCTCCACCACCTCGTCGGCAAGCGCACACCGGCCGGTCGTCGGCAGAACGGACAGAGTGCGGGTATCCGGCTTGACGGCGTGGCAGGGCAACGGGACCTGCTTGCGGCCGTGCCCGGCCATGGCAGCCGAGCCGACCGGGCGCGGGACGAGGACAGCGCCCGCCGCAGGCGCGCGGGACTGCGGCAGCGGATGCACGCCCGGCACGGCACAGGCGAAGGTGCCGCACGTACGGCCTTGCCCGGGCCGGTACCGGTGGCCCGGAACGACGGACCACTCCAGTGCGGCCCACGCGCACACGACGGCGACCGGGGCGCGGGTGTCGATCGGCACCATCGCCGATACCCCCAGGTGATCAGTCAGACACGAACAGTGGCCACCTCAGGATTACCCGCAAAGGCGTTCCCAACCCTAAGAATTCCTCAGGGGCGCTCATCGGCAGGGATCACGCGCCCGTTGTGCACCCCGTGCCTAACTGACGAGTTCCATGTTCCGGATGAGCCCGGACAGTGTCGCCGCCTGCGAGGGCACCCCGACCCGGGCGAGGTCGGAGACCAGAGCGCGGGCCATCGGGTCGGCGTACACGTAGTAGGGAGCCTGTCCGGCGGCCTCACGCAGTTTGACGACGGCCGAAGCGCTGCGCCCCATGCGGTGCAGTGCCCGTGCTTCGTCGATCGCGAAGTGCGTGCGCCGCTCCTTGCTCGGAACCTTGGTGACGTCCGCGTGGGGCACTCTCTTCAGCCCGGCATCGGGCTGGTCGACCTCGACTCCGGCCTCCACCGCGTGGACGGCGACCGTGCCCCGTCCGAACACTGTCTGGGCTTCCAGGTCGTACCAGTCGGGACCGAGCCGGTCGGCGTCCTCCAGCGCCGCATCGATACGCGCCCACGCGTCATCGGCGCGCCCGCCACGCGCGTGACCGATCGCCGCCCGCAGATGCAGTGCGCCCCGCAGGGACACGGCCCGCTCGTCCGCGCTCCGCCCGCTCGCATACGGCTCCAGGTCCCGCAGCGCGGCATCCGCGACGGCGACCGCCTCCTTGAGCGTGGCCTGGTGCAGCAGTGCTCCGCACCGGTCCCACGCCACCGCGGCTTTCATCACAGGGTCACCGAGCTGCGTCGCCGCACCGGCCGCGACCTCCGCCGACACCCATGCGAGATCCGGGTAGCCGAGCTGGTTGAGACACATGCGCGCCGTACGGGCGGCGTCCGCCAGGAGCCGGAGCGCGTCCTCGCGGCCGGAGCCGTCGAGGAGCAGGAGCGCGGTGTTCAGATCCTCGACGAGCGGCGGCAGCACCATGGCCACACGCGGCAGATTCGCCGCCTGCCGTGCGCTGTTCGCCTCCTGGGTCCGGCGTCGCAACGCCTCCAGGTCGGCCGGCGCCCCCGAGGGACTCATGCCCGGATGCCCGGACAGAATCAGCCCGGACCGGCGCAGAGCCGTCCGCAGGGCGGGGATGTGGGCGTGCGCGAGGCTGCCGCCGTTGTGCTGAAGCCGGTAGGGCTGCCCGAGCAGCCACACCACGTCGACGTCACACCGCTCGGCGATCGCGGTGATGACGGAGAATCGGTCAAGCGCTAAACGACCGTTCTCGACTCCTGCGACCCAGTCGGCTGTGCGACCGAGGAAATCCCCCAGTTCGACCTGAGTCAACCCAGCCGCATTACGGGCGATCCGGACACGAGCACCGATGTGCTCGTCACTGGCGAGAGGCATATGGTGTCCTCCCTTCCGACCTCGACCCCCCGAACGGTACTCCGAGTTGACACCCCGCGACCCTTGAGTTCACGGGAGTTGACGTGTAGCACTCCAGTTCGCGGTCCTGCCGCAGAGCCAGGTTCGCCTCCACCTGGCCCGCCACCCCGCACTGCCCCTCCGGAAAGAGGAAGCCGCCTGCTCCGCCCCCACACCGACACAACCAAGACACGGAACCACCACAACGGGCGTATGCGCGCGGTTCGCAAGAGTTGACCCAGAGTGATGACCGATGCCCGGATTCGGGCTCGAACCGACATCACCCCACTGCAAAACCGCAGGTCAGAGCACTGACCTGCGGGTTCCTTCCCAGCTCACCCCGTCTCAGCCCACGTCTGGTGTTCCCGTGGGAACGCCGTTGCACATGGGCGGGAACACGCAACCCCGCCTCCAAGCAGAGCACATGGCCGAAACCTGTACAGCGCACGGGCATGGCCGTCGATCTGGGGTCAGTGCTCGGGCTTGGGAGGCCGCTGCATAGCGGCTTCACCCTCGTATACGAGGCGCGTATACACCGGCGCGGCCACCCGGGGAAGGTGGCCGCGCCTGTCTTGCTCCACGGGCCGCTGCGTGGCCGTCAGGCACGCGAGGACTCGGTCCCGTAGCGTGCGGGCCGTCGGCGCACATGGGCATCGGCGGTGTGCGGTGCGGTGACGACGCTGTGGTCGGGGATGGTGCGTGCGGCGAGGGTGACGCCGCTGGCGATCCGGCAGTCGCGGCCGACTGCGAGGCCGGGGCCGAGGCTGATGTTGTTGCCGGTCTGGACCCGGTCACCGATCAGAGCGCCGAACCGCGGTGTGCCGCAGCGGTAGAGGCCGTCGGGGGTACGCAGGACGATCTCCCGTTCCGGGGTGCGCATGTGGGGGCTCCACATGCTGATGGCCGCGACGGTCAGGTTGGCGGACAGGTGGGCGTCGGCGCCGACGAGGGTGCGGTTGAGGCCGATACGGTGGCCGAGGACGGTCCGCTCGCCGAGGAACGCGCGGGTGACCTCGCAGTTGAAGCCGACCGACACACCGGCACACAGCACGGAGCCGGCGCGGACGGTGGAGAACTCCCACACCCGTACGCGGGGACCAATGATCACGTCATCGCCGATGATCGCGGTCGGGTGGATCTGCGCGGTGGGGTGGATGCGGTGCGGGAGCCGGGCCAGGGCCTGGCGGTGCCAGTCCTCCCAGAGCGCGAGGAAATCGGCCAGCTCGGCCTTCTCCAGCTGCTCGTACGGGGTGCCGTCCAGCATTCCGCTGGTGGGGGCGGTGAGGTAGTCGCCGAGGCGGATGGTGGGCATGGTGGCCTTCCGGTATGTGGTCGGTGGCCGGCGCCGGACGGTTAGCATCACCGGCACCGGAGTCGAGGACGGGAGTTCATCCGTGCGTCATCCGCGCGTAGGCGTCGCCATCTTGACCATGGGCACGCGGTCCGCCGAGCTGGCCGACCTGCTGGAGTCGGTCGCCGGGCAGGACACGCCTGCCGCGCGGGTGGTGGTCGTCGGCAACGGAGCACCGCTGCCGCCTCTGCCCGAGTGGGTCACCGGTGTGGAGCTGCCGGAGAACCTGGGCGTGACCGGCGGCCGTAACGCCGCCCTGGCCCGGCTGCGGAAGTTCGGGGACGTCGATGTGGTGGTGAACCTGGACGACGACGGCCTGCTGATCAGCCCGGACGTCTTCACCCGGCTGACACAGCTGTACGCGGCGGACGAGCAGCTGGGCATCGTCGGTTTCCGCATCGCCGACGAGCGAGGCCGCACCCAGCGCCGCCACGTCCCGCGCCTGCGCGCATCGGATCCGACGCGGGGCGGGCCGGTGACGACGTTCCTGGGCGGCGGACACGCCCTGTCCATGCGGATGCTGAACCGGATCGGCGGCTGGCCCGAGCCGTTCTTCTACGCGCACGAGGAGACCGACCTGGCCTGGCGGGCGCTGGACGCGGGCTGGAAGGTGCTCTACGCGCCGGAGCTGGTGCTCCAACACCCGTGGACATCGCCGACCCGGCACGCGGTCTTCCATCGCATGGTCGCCCGCAACCGGGTCTGGCTCGCCAAACGACACCTTCCCGCCCCTCTCGTCCCCGCCTATCTGGGTGTCTGGATCGCGCTGACCGTGGCCCGCACCAGATCGGCGGCGGGGCTGCGGGCCTGGTTCGACGGGTTCGCCGAAGGCCTGCGCACACCGTGCCCGCCCCGTCGGCCGATGCGGTGGGCCACGGTGTGGCGGATGACCCGGCTGGGCCGGCCGCCGGTCGTCTGATCAGACGGCCGGGGCCTCGGCCCGCAGCCACGCGGGGATCGCCCCGGGAGTCCCCAGCCAGTCCACATAGCGGGCCACCCCCTCTGTGAGGGTGATCGTCGGCCGCCATCCGAGCACCGCCTCCATGCGGTGGGTGGCCGCGTAGCCGCCGAGCGGATCACCAGGCGGCATCGGCGTCTCCACCAGCCGGGTGCCCGGATACCGCTCGGCGATCAGCTCCGCCACCCTGCGGATGCTGGTGGGAATGCCGGCGCCGATGCTGATCGTCTCGTTGTGGGCTCGCGGGGCGACGAGGGCGCGCACGGTGGCGGCGGCGATGTCGTCGACGTGCACCAGGTCCCGGACCTGGTGGCCACCGCCGTTGAGATGCAGGGGCAGCCCTAAAGCGGCGCGGGTGGCGAACCAGGCCACCACCCACGAGTGGCTGTTCTTCTTGACCACCTGCGGATCGCCGTAGACGGAGAAGTACCGCACAACCGTGTACGAGGTGCCCACGGCGCCCAGGGTGAGAGCGGTCTGCGTCTCGCCCCACGCCTTGGTGTTGGCGTAGACGGACATCGGCCGCAATCGCGTGTGCTCGTGGAACTGCGGCGGCACCCGCCCGTACACGGCTTCCAGCAGCTTCCTGACAGTCCGGTACTCCTCGCACGGGCGGGCCCAGTCCTCCGGGTCGCCGTTGCCGTAGACGCTGGCCGAGGAGACGAAGACCAGCCGGCGGCTCCGCTCGCAGGCGGCTACCGCGTCGAGCAGAACCTGGGTGCCGCTGATGTTGGTGTGAATCGCCGCCATGGGCTTGCGGGTACAGGCGGCGACATCCGCCAGGGCGGCGGCATGGATCACGTAGTCGGACTCGGCCACCACCCTCTTCACCAGGTCCGAGTCCTGAACGCTGCCGACGACGACGTCCGGGTCGGACGGGTCGACACCGAACAGGTCCCGGTAGGTGTGCTGCGGGTAGGCGTCCAGCGTGCACAGAGAGATCGGCCGGGCCCCGACCTGGCGCAGGTAGCCGGCGATCCGGCTGCCGATCAGCCCGGCCCCACCGGTGACCAGCACGGTCCGGCCGGCGAGCTCTTTCAAGAGGGTGTCGTGCACAGTGCCTCCTAGCAGTAGCCCGGCCGCAGGTCCGGCCGGATTGACCATGTACGTGATCAGCAGGCGGCGATGGCAATCAGCCGTGTGACGGCGAACGGCGTGCAGAGGATGCAGCGGCCGGCCGTGCCTGCCCGGCTGACCGGCTTTCAACCCGCCCCAGAGTCGCCCGGGACGCCCTGATGGGCCTGGATGCCCGGCCGCCTTGTGTCTCCGGTCTCGAGGTGACGCCTGTCTCGGGGCGGGGCCATGGGGTCAGGTGGCAGTTCCGACGCGGCCCATTAGAAGGCGACGCCGACCACGAGCATGACGATCAAGAAGCACAGGATCGCCACGTACAGAGCTTGACCGACCGCGCTGTCGGGTCTCCAGTGGCTCATGGCTGCTCACCCGTGATCTCTGCGGCCTCGACGGCCCGTTGGCGTTCCTGGGCGAGCTGGACCACCGCCCACACCAGCCGCGGGTCGCACAGCTCTCCGGGGGAGTCCATGGGAACCGCCCAGTACGCACGCCCCTTCGGCTCCGTACGGTCCACCGCCGGCACGCCCAGAAAGCAGTCCCGGCCCAGGCACTCCAGGCCCGGAAAGGCCCGGGGCGGACGCCGCCACGCGGTGGAGCCGGGAACCAGGGCGTAGTACTGGTCCGAGTACCTGCCGTGGATCACCGGACCGCCATCCAGCGCACGGCGGAGAAAACCGTTCACCTCCGCCTCATCAGCCGTCTGCGCCGCCGCACGCACCAGATCCCCCGGCAACCGCACGGCAGCGAAGATCCCACCGCACGCCAGAAGCGCCGCACCCTGCAACAGCCACTCCCGGCGGGCCGCATCCCGGTCCCGGGCAGCGGACAAGAGCCAGTGCGCGACCGCGAGCTGCCGCTCCCACCCCGGCACCACGACGCCCTCGAGCGCGTGCTGTTCGTTCGTCGCGCCGCTCACTCCGCGGTCCCCCTTTCCGCCGCATGCAACAGCCACTGGTCGGTGCGCAGCGGCATGGTCGGGGCTGCGGACGACAGCCAGTGCTCAATCGGCGTGCGGGATGGTGCCGGCGCCCTATGCGGCCTGTTCACGATGGGAGCTCCCTCCGTGGACCTCCGTTCACATACGAGCCAACTCCCTTCCGCCACGCCGGTGTGGACGCCCGCCCGGACTTTTGGGCGGACTTTTCGCGTGAGTGGACATTCCACGTCTGCCTCTGCCGCTACGGTCGGCAGACAGGGAGCACCGGAGGTACGCCGTGGCCGAGACGCCATCGCTGTTCGAACAGGCATGCATCGCCCATGGCTGGGACACGCCCGCCAAATTCATCCGCGCCTTCGAGGAGACCGCAGTCTTACTCGCCGAGCCGACAACCGTGACCGCTCGTCAAGTCCGCCGCTGGTGGCGGGATGTTCCGCCACCCACACCACGCGCACGTGCCTGGCGTGTCATCCACGCCATGCTGGGCGTGAACCCCGTTGAGTTGGGCTTCCCCAACCCACCGCCCGGTGTCACCGTGGAGAGAGCACCACTCCTCGCACAGGAAGGCAGCAGCGTGGACCGACGGGCATTCCTCGCCGACTCGATCGGCGTCGTTGCAGCCACCGGTCTCCCCGAGCCCGTGGCCCACCTCTCCCCGGCTGGACGGCAGGGCGCCATCGGCACCACCCACCTGCTGGAGTTACAGGAAGGTCTGCGTTCCCTCTACCACCTGGACGACTCGTACGGTGGAGGTGACGTCCGTCCTCTGGCCGTCCGCCACCTCCACCGGATCCGCCGCATCATCAACACGTCGACGTACTCGGATGCCCTGGGTCGGCAGCTCCAGCTCCTCGCCGGCGAGACCGCCGAGCATTGCGCCTGGCTCTACTACGACGCCAACGACCAGGATCAGGCCCGCCGTTACTGGGGTGAGGCCCTGACGACGGCCACCATGCTGCGGGACACGTCCCTCGCAATCCTCGTCCTGGCCTCCCTGAGCTTGCAGGCCAGCAACGAGGGCCGCCCCCGCGATGGCTACGACCTGGCCCGGGCCGCCCAGGATCAAGCAACCCGTTTCGGCTCCCCCACCCTGCAATCCCTGCTTGCTTCCCGAGAGGCATGGGCTCTGTCCCTCATGGGTGATCACACTGGTGCCCGCAGGCGTCTGGCGGAGGCCATGCGCCTGCTGGATCGCTCCGGCCACGGCCGACCCTCCCCTGAGTGGGCGGCGTTCCACAGCGCTGCCGAACTCGACTACACCCAAGGGTTGCTCCACACCGAGAACGGCCACCACGACCGTGCCGTGCACTTCATGCGGGCCGCGCTGGAACACCAGGACCGCGCCTACGGCCGCAACCGTGTCCTGTACCGGCTCACACTCGCCCGCACCCTGATCCAGGCCGGTGACGCGGACGAGGGCGCCGGCCATGCCAGGGATTGCCTCGGGCACCTCGACGAGATCGAGTCAGGGCGCGTCATGCAGCGTCTCTCGGAGGTCGCCGACCTCCTCGACCGGGTGGACGCCGCCGACGTCCGGGACACCGCCCAGCAACTACGCGAGTACGCCCACGCCCGGGGAGCCGCCTGATGCACGAGATCCACTACACCCGGCACGACGGCCAGGCCGCTGCCGGGCAGCTCGACGCATTCCTGTCGGCGTACGAGGAGGTCTACGCAGAGCCGCCCTACTGCGAAGGGCCGCGCGATGTCGCCGAGTTCATCGACCACTACCAGGTCCACGTCCGCCGCCCCGGAATGCGGCTCATCCTGGCCTGGGACGCGGAGGAGGTGGTGGGCTTCACCTACGGCCACCACCTCGCCCCGGAGACCCGCTGGTGGCACAGCCTCCAGGACGTCACGCTGCCGGACAGCTTCGTACGGGAGGACGGCCGCCGCACCTTCGCCGTCATCGAACTCGCCGTGCGCAAGCCCTGGCGCCGCCGCGGCATCGCCGCTGCCCTGCACACGCGGCTGCTCGACGACCTGGATGTCGAGCGCGTCACCCTCGCCGTACGGCCCGAGCCGGAAGCCGCAGCAGCCCGCGCCGCCTATCAGGCATGGGGGTACCGCAAAGTCGGGACGTCCCGCCCCTGGCAGGACGCCCCGCTGTACAACTGCATGATCCGCGAGCTGCGCTGATCCCAGCCCACGCCACCTCACCGCACCAGGTGCACGCAGGTACCGGTACGTCCTGCGGGCGTCCGACAGCGGGGACACCGGACCGCCCGGCCCACCGTCTCCCGTCGGCACGGCGTTGGACACGGCCAAGTTGAAGGAGAACAAGGTCCGTTCACATGCCAGAGCTGCCGCGCGGATGACGGCGCCGCCCTCGGCGTCCACCGCTTCCGTGCGCCGTGCGCACCGCGCCCCGCCCTGCCCTGCGGGGCATGAGGAAGCCGCCTTCCCCGGCTCCCCCACGCCGACGCTTCCAAGACACGCGACCACCACAACGAGCGCATACGCACGGTCAACAAGCATTGACCGTGCGTAATGAGCGGTGCCCGGAGCCGGACTCGAACCGGCACGCCCGCGAAGGGGCAGCGAGGTTTAAGCTCGCCGTGTCTACGTTCCACCATCCGGGCAGGCCATGGGGTCCACGCTGGGGCTCCGAGCCTATCGGGATGCTTTCCCCCGGCAGAGGGCGGGTCGACTCATGTTGTCTTATTTCATTGGTAACTGATGGTGCGTCAGAACCTAGAAGCAGCCATCGGTACTCGCCAATAGCCTTGCCCATCGTGGTCGGCCACATACACGGAATGACGGAATCTCGTCGTCCAAACCGGGGCGCTCCCCCCGTTCTTGGCGCCCCCGCCCGGACGTGCGCCCCGGGGCGACCGTCATCCTCCAGTCCGGGGCGGCCGTCAACCTCCGGTATGACTCGCCCGGGCGCGGTCCGCCCCTGGTCGTCCTCCGGAACCGGAACTGCGGGTGACTCCAGCGGCCCGATCGGCCACGACGATGGTTCACATCCCCGAGAACCTCGTCGTTCCTTCAGGAGCACACCTGTGACCACTTCCTCCATCGCCGGCCGTACCACCACCGTGGCCGCATGCGCCAGGGATCTGTCGAAGATCTACGGAGAGGGCGAGACCCGGGTGGTCGCCCTCGACCGGGTCTCGGTCGACTTCCGGAAGGCCGAGTTCACGGCGATCATGGGGCCGTCCGGATCCGGCAAGTCCACGCTGATGCACTGTGTGGCGGGCCTGGACACCTTCTCCTCCGGTTCGGTGCGCATCGGTGACACCGAGCTCGGCTCACTGAAGGACAAGCAGCTCACCAGGCTGCGCCGGGACAAGATCGGCTTCATCTTCCAGGCGTTCAACCTGCTGCCGACGCTCACGGCCCTGGAGAACATCACCCTCCCGATGGACATCGCCGGCCGCAGGCCGGACCAGGAGTGGCTGAAGTCCGTGATCGACATGGTGGGGCTCGCCGACCGGCTGAACCACCGGCCCTCCCAGCTCTCCGGCGGTCAGCAGCAGCGCGTCGCCGTCGCCCGCGCCCTGGCCTCCCGGCCGGAGATCATCTTCGGTGACGAGCCCACCGGGAACCTCGACTCGCGCGCCGGCGCCGAGGTGCTCGGCTTCCTGCGCAACTCCGTGCGCGACCTCGGCCAGACCGTGGTGATGGTGACCCACGACCCGGTGGCGGCGTCGTACGCGGACCGAGTCGTCTTCCTCGCGGACGGCCGGATCGTGGACGAGGTGTACGACCCCACGGCGGACGCGGTCCTCGACCGGATGCGGCGCCTTCCCGGAGGGACCTCCCGGCCCCTCGAGTCCGACGGCGCCGGCCGCGCCGGCTGATCCCCCACCTTCGCACACGCACCTCTGGACTGAGACAGAACCATGTTCCGCACCGCCTTGCGCAACGTCCTCGCGCACAAGGCCCGGCTCCTCATGACCGTGCTCGCCGTGATGCTCGGCGTCGCCTTCGTGTCCGGGACCCTCGTCTTCACCGACAGCCTCTCGCAGGCGTACCAGAACGGCTCCGCCAAGGGCTACAGCCATGTCGACGTGGCCGTACGGCCCGTGCACCAGCAGAGCAAGGGCGACCGGCTCGGCAAGGAGACCGAACTGACCCGGGCCCTGCTGGACGACAGCGCCCGCGTACCGGGAGCCGCCTCCGCCATCGGCGTCGTCCAGGGCTTCACCGCGATCGCCGACAAGAACGGCAAGCTGATCAGCGAGAACTTCCCGTCCCGGGGCGGCAACTACTGGGGCGGCAAGGACCCCCGGTACCCGCTGAAGTCCGGCACCGCCCCGCGGGGCGAGGACCAGGTCCTCATCGACTCCGAGACCGCCCGCCGCGCCGGCTACAAGGTCGGCGACACCATCCGCATCTCCGTCGACGGCCCCGTCCTCACCCCCACCGTCACCGGCATCTTCACCACCGACGACGGTCATGTCGCCGCCGGCGGCAGCCTCGCCCTGTTCGACACGGCGACCGCGCAGAAGCTGTTCGACAAGCCGGGCACGTACGACGAGATCGCCGTGAAGGCGAAGGCGGGCGTCAGCCAGGCGGAGCTGAAGGCGCAGCTGGACCGGGCGCTGCCCCGTGACCGGGTCGAGACGGTCACCGGCAAGCGGCTCGCCGAGCAGGAGGCGCGGACGATCGAGGCCTCGATGAGCGGAATGAAGCGGGGCCTGCTGGTCTTCGCCGGGATCTCGCTGTTCGTCGGTACGTTCATCATCGCCAACACCTTCACCATGCTGGTCGCCCAGCGCACCAGGGAACTGGCGCTGCTGCGCGCGGTCGGCGCCTCCCGCCGGCAGATCACCCGGTCCGTGCTGATCGAGGCGTTCGTGGTGGGCGCGGTGGCCGCCGTGACCGGTCTGATCGCCGGCATCGGTATCGCCGAGGTGCTGAAGTCCCTGGTGAAGGCGCTGGGTGCCGTCATCCCGGAGGGGCCGGTGGTCATCGCCCCCGGCACCGTCCTCAGTGCCCTGGCGGTCGGTGTCCTGGTGACCATGCTGGCCGCATGGCTGCCCGGCCGGCGGGCCGCCAGGATCCCGCCGGTGGCGGCGATGAGCAGCGTGCACGCGAAGGCCACCACCAAGTCGCTGGTGCTGCGCAACACCGTCGGCGCCCTGTTCTCGGCGGCCGGTGCCACCGCGATCCTGGCGGCCACGACGATGGACACGAACACCGCCCAGACCGTCATGGCGCTCGGCGCCGTGCTCCTCATCACCGGTGTGTTCGTCCTGACGCCGCTGCTGTCCCGCCCGCTGATCGCCGCCGCGGCCCCGGCCCTGCGCGCCTTCGGGGTCGCCGGCAAGCTGGCCCGGCAGAACGCGGTGCGCAACCCGCGCCGTACGGCGGCCACCGCGGCCGCGCTGATGATCGGCCTGACCTTGATCACCGGCATGACGGTGACGGCGCTCAGCCTGCAGCGCGGGATCGACAAGATGGCCTCGTCCGCGCTCCGCGCCGACTACGTGGTGTTCATGGCGAACGGCAACT
This sequence comes from Streptomyces thermovulgaris, assembly GCF_002155915.1. Classification (GTDB taxonomy): domain Bacteria; phylum Actinomycetota; class Actinomycetes; order Streptomycetales; family Streptomycetaceae; genus Streptomyces; species Streptomyces thermovulgaris. The sequence goes on from NZ_MUME01000021.1 coordinate 17,657, forward strand.
TCCTCTCCCCGGAGGTCGAGAAGAAGCTGCGCACCGTCGAGGACGTCACCGCCACCAGCCCGCTGCGCAACTCGCCCTCCCGCATCGAGGGCCAGACCGAGTACCTGACCGGTGTCGACGGCGCCGCCTTCGGCAAGCTGACGAACCTGAAGGTCAAGGACGGCTCCTTCACCATCGGCGGCACCCGGGTCGTCGTCGATGAGAAGACCGCCAAGTGGTACGGGTGGAAGGCCGGTTCGCGCTTCACCGTCACCTATGAGGACGGCAAGAAGCAGAAGCTGACGGTCGCCGGGCTCTACGAGGGCAACGAGATGATCCGCGGGATCATGCTGGACAACGCCACCCTCTCCCCGCACCAGTCCGACCCCACCGACATGCAGGTCCTGGTCAAGACCGCCGACGGTCCGTCCGACGCGACCAAGGACAGGCTGGTCAAGGCCCTCGGCTCCAACCCGGGCATCAAGATCCAGGACAAGAAGGGCCTCTCCCAGGAGATCGGCCAGATGTTCAGCCTGATGCTGAACATGCTCTACGGCCTGCTCGCCATGGCGGTGATCGTGGCGGTCCTCGGAGTCATCAACACCCTGGCGATGTCGGTCTTCGAGCGCGCCCAGGAGATCGGCATGCTCCGTGCGATCGGCCTGGACCGCAGGGGCATCAAGCGGATGGTCCGTCTGGAGTCCCTGGTGATCTCCCTGTTCGGCGGGGTCCTCGGCGTCGGGCTCGGTGTGTTCTTCGGCTGGGCCGCCGGAGAGCTGCTCTCCACCAAGCTCGAGACGTACGAGCTGATCCTGCCCTGGGAGAGGCTGGCGGTCTTCCTGCTGCTGGCGGCGACGGTCGGTGTGCTGGCCGCCCTGTGGCCGGCCCGGCGCGCGGCCCGTATGAACATGCTGCAGGCGATCAAGGCGGAGTAATCAAGGCGGGAGTAGCCGCACCCGTACGGCGAAGGGCCCTGTTCCACGTGAAACGGGGCCCTTCGCCCCTGTGTCCGCCCGGCGGTCCGCGCCGGATGATCCGCACGCCTCCTGCACGGGCCGTTACGCGCCCCAGGTACGGGACCGCAGCGGCATCCCCGAGTCGCCGGACTCGGGGGTCCTCACCGCCAGCACCTGGTTGACGCCGATGCGGTTGCGCTCGAAGGCGACGGCCGAGGCCGCCATGTACAGCTTCCAGACGCGGGCACGGCCGGGACCGGCGAGCTGCACCGCGCGGTCCCAGTGCGTCTCCAGGTTGGCGACCCAGCGGCGCAGGGTGAGCGCGTAGTGCTCGCGGAGCGACTCCAGGTCGCGCACCTCGAACCCGGCGCGTTCCAGCTGGGTGACGGTGGTGCCGACGGGGGCGAGTTCACCGTCGGGGAAGACATAGGCGTCGATGAACTCGTCCACCCGGTACGCCGACTCGTCGCGCTGCGGGCGGCGGCCGATCTGATGGTTGAGAAGCCGCCCGCCGGGCCTGAGCAGGGAGTGCAGGACCCGCGCGTACTCCAGATAGGGGGCGGCGCCGACGTGTTCGGCCATGCCGATGGAGGAGATGGCGTCGTACGGCCCGTCGTCCACGTCCCGGTAGTCCTGGACACGGATCTCCACCCGGTCGGTGAGCCCTTCGTCGGCGGCGCGTTTGCGGGCGTAGGTGGCCTGTTCCCGGGACAGGGTGACACCGACGGCGCTCACACCGTGCTCACGGGCCGCGTGCAGGACCAGGGAGCCCCAGCCGCAGCCGACGTCGAGAAGACGCCGACCGGGTTTCAGGTCCAGCTTGCGGCAGACGAGTTCGAGCTTGTCCTGCTGGGCCTGCTCGAGGGTGGCGTCGGATCCGGAGGCGGGCCAGTAGGCGCAGGAGTACACCATGGACGGGCCGAGGACGAGTTCGTAGAAGTCGTTGCCGACGTCGTAGTGGTGGCTGATGGCCCGTCTGTCGCTGCGCCGGGTGTGCACGGGGCCGCGGCGCCGGCGGACCTCCTCGCGGGGCGGGGCGGGCGGCAGCGGGGGCCCGGCCAGCCTCACCAGTCCCCGCACGGCGGTCCGTGCCTCCGGGTCGCGCAGCACCCGGGCGAGCCCGGGGGCGTCCTCCCCGCGCTCCCAGATCAAGCCGGCGAGCAGGTCGAGAGCGGTGAAGAGATCCCCCTCGACCGTCAGGTCCCCGGCCACCCAGGCGCGGGCCAGGCCCAGTTCACCGGGTTTGAACAACAGCCGCCGCAGGGCGCGGCGGTTGCGCACGACGAGCACCGGTGCCCCGGGCGGCCCGGCCTCCGAACCGTCCCAGGCACGCACACGCACCGGGAGCGGAGCCCCCGCCAGCTGTTCGAGGGATCTCGTGAGCCGTGACGCGGCGTCGGGCATGGTGAACACCTCCGTGACGACGAACGCCGGATGTCACCCACCACGTAAACACCGGGACACCCCCGGCGCAGCCCCCGCAACGGCGTCACGCGGGGCAAACACCCCGAAGGGCCCTCCGCACCACGGACGGCGGAGGGCCCTTCGGCCGGTTCGGTGACCGATGGAGAGTCGGATGAGAGTCGGATGGAGGTCAGGACGCCTTGGCCTTCTCCCCGACCTTCTCCTCGGTCTTCTTCTCGGTCGGCACGGCAGCCGGCGCCGGCTTGGCGACCTCGTAGAACCCCTCGCGGGGGTTCTCCACCGCGCCGAGGGAGACGACCTCGCGCTTGAGGAACATGGCGAGGGTCCAGTCGGCGAAGACGCGGATCTTGCGGTTCCAGGTCGGCATGGCCATGCCGTGGTAGATGCGGTGCATGTACCAGGCGAGGCGGCCCTTGAGCCGGATCTTCGCCTTGCCCATGACGATCATCGCCACGCCCTTGTGGAGGCCGAGGCCCGCGACCGCGCCCTTGTTGGCGTGCCGGTAGGGCTTCTGCGGGAAGCCGCGCATACCGGCGATCACGTTGTCGCCGAGGACCTTGGCCTGGCGCAGCGCGTGCTGGGCGTTCGGCGGGCACCAGGCGTTCTCGTTGCCCGCCTCACGGCCGACGAGGTCGGGCACCTGGGCGTTGTCGCCGGCGGCCCAGATGTAGTCGGTGCCGGTGACCTGGAGGGTCGGCTGGGTGTCGATGTGGCCGCGCGGACCGAGCGGCAGGCCGAAGTCGGCCAGCGCCGGGTTGGGCTTGACGCCGGCGGTCCAGACGATCGTGTTGGAGTCGACCTCGAGGCCGTTCTTGAGCACCACGTGGCCGTCGACGCAGGACTCCATGGAGGTGGAGAGGTAGACCTCCACACCGCGGCTCTCCAGGTGCTCCTTGCCGTACTGGCCGAGCTTCGGGCCGACCTCGGGGAGGATCCTGTCGGCGGCGTCGACGAGGATGAAGCGCATGTCCTCGCGGGACACGTTCCGGTAGTACTTGGCCGCGTCCCGGGCCATGTCCTCGACCTCGGCGATGGTCTCGGCCCCGGCGAAGCCGCCACCGATGAAGACGAAGGTGAGCGCCTTGCGGCGGACCTCCTCGTCCTGGGTGGAGTCGGCCTTGTCGAGCTGCTCGAGGACGTGGTTGCGCAGGCCGATGGCCTCCTCGATGCTCTTCATGCCGATGCCCTGCTCGGCGAGGCCGGGGATCGGGAAGGTGCGGGAGACCGCGCCCATCGCGATCACCAGGTAGTCGAAGGGCAGTTCGTAGGAGTCGCCGACCAGCGGGGCGACCGTGGCGACCTTGCGGTCCTGGTCGATGGCAGTGACCCGACCGGTGAGGACCTCCGCCTTGGGCAGGACACGCCGCAGCGGGACGACGACGTGGCGGGGGGAGATGTTGCCGGCGGCGGCTTCGGGCAGGAAGGGCTGGTAGGTCATGTACGACCGGGGGTCGACGACCGTGACGGTCGCCTCGCCGTAGCGCATCTTCTTCAGGATGCGCCGAGCCGCGTACAGGCCTACGTACCCACCGCCCACGATGAGGATCCTGGGACGCTCCGTGGTGCTCATGGCATCGAGTATCCCCCCACCCCAGATGGGGGGCTCGTGCGCCCCTTCACAAGCTTGGGCAAGGCCCGAGTTATAATGCGCGCCCCGTTTTGCGCAGGATCCGCCGCCGAACGGCGGTCACCGTCCGGTTCGGACCGTTGTCAAGACCGCGTGAGCTGCTCCTCTGCAGGGACCGAAGGTCCTACGGGAAAGGGCCGAAGGTCCCTTGTGCACCTCCCGCCGACCCTCTTCCGAGCGCCGTTTCCCGCCCACCGGGCCTCCTGAGGGGCCCTCGGGGGCGCTTTTGCCCGTGCACCGGGCCGACTTCCTTGTGAATAACTTCACGAAGCTTTCCGGAGGGTCGTGCCCAGGGGCGTCCCACAGGCCCCTCTGAGCACCGCCTCTACGGTATCCGACCTGCTCACACAAATGCTACTGACCAGTAGCCTAGGGGCTCGCGCCACCGGCCGTGCGACGCGGCCGAGAGCCGTGCGACGCGGCCGAGGGCCATGGGGCGCCACCGGGGCCACGCGTGAGCGCGGTCCCTGAATTCCGGGCCGTGCGCGCACATGGACGCGTACGTCGGCCGCCCGACCGGGCGCCCCGTGACCGCACGGGAGGCCGGCGCGCATCCCGCCGCCCACGTCGACGGGGCCGGGGAAGGCGCTCCGGCCGTCGTCGCGCGCGGCGGCACTCCGGTGGCGGCGACGGTCCCGGTCGCGGGCTTCGAAGCGCTGGAGGAGGCGGCCGGCCTCATGCCCGCGCGCGAAGCCGAAGCGGTACCGGCCGGGGAGGGCCCGACCGCGACGACGGCGGAACCACTGGCGGCCCTGTTCACCGAGCAGGACGGCGAGAAGGTGTGACGCGCGCCGGCCGCCTCACCGGGCGGTGCAGCGGCACCGCCCGGCCGGCCCCCTCAGCGGACCTCGGCCGCCGTGTGGAAGGCGATGCCGTCGAGGATGTCGTGCTCGCTGACGACGACCTCCCGCGCACCGATGCGCTCCATGATCGCCAGCAGGACCAGGGAGCCCGCGCCGATGACGTCGACACGGCCCGGGTGCAGGGACGGGATGGCCGCGCGCTCGGCGTGCGTGGAGCGGAGCAGCTCCTCCGTGATCTCCCGGACGCGGTCGAGGGAGACACGGGAGTGGTGGATGGCCGCCGAGTCGTACGCGGGCAGGTTCTGGGCGATCGCCGACACCGTCGTCACCGAGCCGGCCAGGCCCACCAGCGTGCGCGCCTCGCGCAGCGGGACCGCCTCCTCGGCGCGGTCGAGCGCGGCCTCGATGTCGGCCCGCATGGCGGCGATCTGCTCCTCGGTGGGCGGGTCGGCGACCACGCCGTCCCGTACCAGGTGGCGCTCGGTCATACGGACGCAGCCCACGTCCACCGAGCGGGCCGCGCGCACATGGTCGTCGCCCACGACGAACTCCGTCGAGCCGCCGCCGATGTCCACCACCAGGAAGGGACGGGCGAGATCCGTGCGCCTCGTCAGTTCCTTCGTGGCGCCCGTGAAGGAGAACTCCGCCTCCTGGTCGCCGGAGATCACCTCCGGCTCGACACCGAGGAGGTCCATCACCCCGTCGACGAACTCCTGGCGGTTCTCGGCGTCCCGCGAGGCGGAGGTGGCCACGAAACGCACCCGCTCGGCGCCGTGCTCCTTGATGATCCCGGCGTACTCGCGGCAGGCGGCGAAGGTCCGCTCGAGCGCCTCGGGGGCGAGCCGGCCGGTGCGGTCCACGCCCTGGCCGAGCCGCACGATGGTCATCCGGCGGTCCAGGTCGACGAGTTCGCCGGTGTGCGGGTCCACGTCCGCCACGAGCAACCGGATGGAATTCGTACCGCAGTCGATGGCGGCGACCCGCGTCACTGCTCGTTCTCCTTCTCTTCCCCGCGCTCTTCCTCGCGGCCCTCGGTCTTCGCGCCTGCCGCGGTCTTCGCGCGTGCCGCCTGCTCCGCGGGTTCGCCGTGTTCGCCGGACACCGTCACGCACGGCCCCTTGCGCCACCACTCGGGCAGCATCGCGAGGGCCTCGTCGCCGAGCGGGTTCACCCCGGGTCCGGCGGCCAGCGCGTGGGCGACCAGGACGTGCAGGCACTTGACCCGGTCCGGCATGCCGCCCGCGCTCGGGAAGCCGGGCAGCTCCTCGATCTCGTCCCGGCGCCGGATGTAGTCCTCGTGCGCCGCCCGGTACGCCGCCGCCAGCTCGGGGTCGGCGGCCAGCCGCGCGGTCATCTCCTTCATCACCCCGCCGGCCTCGAGCGTGCCGATGGCCGAGGCGGCGCGCGGGCACGTCAGGTAGTACAGCGTCGGGAAGGGCGTGCCGTCGGGCAGCCGCGGGGCCGTCTCCACGACGTCCGGCTGCCCGCAGGGGCAGCGGTGCGCGATCGCGCGCAGTCCGCGCGGCGGCCGCCCGAGCTGCTGGGTGCAGGCCTCTACGTCCGCCTCGGTGGGCTCGGTGCGCGGGGTGGGCGGCGGTGGGGTGTGCATGCCTTGTCTACGTCTCTCTGTGGGGTCACTGGCCGGAGGCGTCGGACTTGTCGACGCCGTCCCAGACATTGGCGTACCAGGGGCGGCGGGCCGTGCTCTGCTCGGGGCGGGACTGCCTGGCCCGGCTCGGGTCGATCACGACGTAGCCGATCTCCCCGGGCCTGACATAGTGCAGGCGCTCCCGGATCTGCTGCTCGGCGTAGGCGTCGTCCTGCCAGCGTGCCTTGAGGTCGCGCAGTTCCTCCACCCGCTGCTGGGCCTGCCGCTTCTGCCGCTCGAGCTCGGCGATCTCGGCGCGCTGGGAGAGGTACTGCCGCATCGGGTACGCCAGGGCGACCACCAGCGAGCACACCACCAGCGCGAGCAGCGCCGCACGGCCGGTGAGCCGGGAGCGGCGGGCCTGGCGCCGGGTCTGCGAACGGTAGACGCGGGCCGCGGTCTGCTCGCCGAGCAGTCTGAGCCTGGTCGCGGTGGAGAACCGGTCCCGGTCCTTGACGGCCATCGTCCCCGCCTCCCGTTCATGCGCCTTCATGCCGCCCACATGTGCGTACGTCCCCGCACACGGTACGGGACCGGGTACGGGGACGTACGGACGACTGGCTCACGACCGGCTCAGACCGTGCCCTGGTGCGGCCCGGTCCCTGCTGGGCCCGTCAGTTCGAGGGGCGGAAGCGGGGGAACGCGCTGCGGCCCGCGTACACCGCCGCGTCGTCCAGGATCTCCTCGATGCGCAGCAGCTGGTTGTACTTGGCCACACGCTCGGAGCGGGCCGGGGCGCCGGTCTTGATCTGGCCGCAGTTGGTGGCGACGGCCAGGTCGGCGATGGTGACGTCCTCGGTCTCGCCGGAGCGGTGGGACATCATGCACTTGTAGCCGTTGCGCTGGGCCAGCTCGACGGCGTCCAGGGTCTCGGTGAGCGAGCCGATCTGGTTGACCTTCACCAGCAGGGCGTTGGCGGCGCCCTCCTCGATGCCGCGGGCCAGACGCTCGGGGTTGGTGACGAACAGGTCGTCGCCGACGAGCTGGACCTTGTCGCCGAGCTTGGCGGTGATGGTCTTCCAGCCCTCCCAGTCGTCCTCGAACAGCGGGTCCTCGATGGAGACCAGCGGGTAGGCGGCGACCAGCTCCTCGTAGTAGGAGATCATGTCGGCCACCGAGCGCTCCTTGCCCTCGAAGACGTAGGAGCCGTCCTTGTGGAACTCGGAGGCGGCGACGTCGAGGGCGAGGGCGATCTGCTCGCCGGGGGTGTAGCCGGCCTCCTTGATCGCCTCGAGGATGAGGTCGAGGGCCTCGCGGTTGGAGCCGAGGTTGGGGGCGAAGCCGCCCTCGTCGCCGAGGCCGGTGGACAGGCCCTTGCTCTTCAGGACCTTCTTCAGGGTGTGGTAGACCTCGGCGCCCCAGCGCAGGGCCTCGGAGAAGGACTCCGCGCCGATCGGGGCGATCATGAACTCCTGGATGTCCACGTTGGAGTCGGCGTGCGAGCCGCCGTTCAGGATGTTCATCATCGGCACCGGCAGCAGGTGCGCGTTGGGGCCGCCCAGGTAGCGGAAGAGCGGCAGGTCGGACGCCTCGGCGGCGGCGTGCGCGACGGCGAGGGAGACTCCGAGGATGGCGTTGGCGCCCAGCGAGCCCTTGTTGTCGGTGGCGTCCAGGTCGAACATGGCCTGGTCGATCAGGCGCTGCTCGGTGGCGTCGTAGCCGACGAGCTCCGGGCCGATCTGCTCGATCACGGCGAGAACGGCCTTCTCGACACCCTTGCCCTGGTAGCGGTTGGGGTCGCCGTCACGCAGCTCGATGGCCTCGAAGGCGCCGGTGGAGGCGCCGGACGGAACGGCGGCACGACCCGTGCTGCCGTCGTCGAGGCCGACCTCGACCTCGACCGTGGGGTTGCCTCGGGAGTCCAGGATTTCCCGGGCTACGACGACGTCGATGGACGGCACGAGCATCTCCTTCGTGGATATGACGCTTTGAAGTGCGGGGCGTGTGGGTCTTGCGCCTAGAGCCTATCCGTCCGGGGCCGCCGACCGGCCGACCGACCGTCCCTTGGACAGGCGGGGGCAGGCCGACGGTACCCTTTGTTTCCCTCCGGAACAAACAGGGGACGGAAACGGGCCCCGCCCCGGCGCGCACGGGGAACGCTCGCCGGGGCGGGGTCCGCGGGGACGGGGCCGGTCGCCTCAGCCGGTCACTTCAGGTGCAGCAGCTGGCCCGGGTAGATGAGGTCGGGGTCGTCGATGACGTCCCTGTTCAGCTCGTACAGCTTCTGCCAGCCGCCCCGGACGTCGTGGCGCTCGGCGATGCCGCTGAGGGTGTCGCCGGGGACCACCTCGTACTCGCCGTCGCCCTTCCCGGCCTTCTTGCCGGCCGGGGCGGTGACGGTCTTCTTCTGCGGGGCCTGCTTGCGCGGGGCCGGACGCGCCGCCGAGCGGTCGGAGCGCTGCTCGGTCGAGCGCTTGGCGGTGCCGCTCTTCGCAAAGCCGCCGGAGCCGCCGCCCTGGGAGCCGTTGCCGGAGGAGGCTCCGCCGTTGTAGGGGGCGCGGGAGAGCACCTTGCCGCAGACCGGCCAGGCGCCCTTGCCCTGGACCGCGAGGACCTTCTCGGCGACGGCTATCTGCTGCTCCTTGGTGGCCAGGTCGGCGCGCGGTGCGTAGGCGGTGCCGCCGAACGCGGCCCAGGTGGAGGCGGCGAACTGCAGGCCGCCGTAGTAGCCGTTGCCGGTGTTGATGGACCAGTTGCCGCCGGACTCGCACCGGGCGACCGCGTCCCACTCGGAGGCGGTGGCGGCGGAGGCGTTGCCGGAGGCCAGCAGCGGCGCGGCGACGGCGGCGCCGGTGATGCCGGCGAGCTTGACGGCACGGGTGGGCCTGGACGGGCGACGGTGTCTGCCCTTGCCGGAGAACAGCATGGTTGGATCCCCTCACCGACGCCTGCGAGGTGAGCTGTCGGGTTCGGGCCGGTTGGGTTGCCCGGCCGTGCTCCTCGCGCAAGACACGGCTTGCGCCAGGCACGGCTTCACCCCAAGCCGCTCCGTCAGCAGTCCGCAGCGGCACTTACCTTGGGTCCCCCGCTCCTGCCCGCGGCGCTTGACGCGACGACCGTTCCCGGGCTGCCGCCGGCAGGATTCGGCGTTCGCGGCAGCCGGGGCTCGCGGTGGCGAGCGGTCATGACCGTAGACACGCGTTCTGCCGAATTCAAAGACGATCGGGGCCTTTGAGACTCATCCCACACTTTCACCGAAAGAGACATTCGGCGAAAGTGCGGGCATGAACTCCTGCCCTTTTCAGAGGCTTTCGGCAGGGATGTCCGGGATCTGACCGACGGTGAGGTCGCGCGGGCCGGCACCGGCCGTCTACCGGTTCGCGCCGTACGGCACGCCCCAGCCGCCCTGGAGGTCGTAGTGCCCGGCGGTGGACCCGAGGGAGTCGCCGGAGTGGACGGGGTAGGAGTCGGCCGACTTGGTGCGCACGTCGCTGCCGCCGCGCGCGGCGGAGCCGCCGTCGAGCGCACCGGTGTCGACCAGCGCCGAATCACCCTCGAAGTAGACGGAGTTGCCCGCATAGCCCCATTCGGGAGCAATGGGGGGAAGGAAGCTGGGAAGTGCGGGAATGACCACCTTCTCCTCGGGCGAGGCCTCGGCCTCGGCCGGCTTCTTCTCCTGGTCGGACGAGGAGGAGGAAGGGGACGGCTCCGTCGGAGTCGCGCTCGGCGATCCCGTCGGCTCGGGAGTGGCGGAGGGCGAAGCAGAGGATTCGGGCGAGCTGGGCGACTCGGGCGAATCGCTCGGCTGGTACGTGGGGGTGGACCGGCCGAGGCCGTCCGACAGGGAGGGAGCGGGCGTTTCGGGCGAGGCGGAGGATCCGGGCGTACCGCCCTCCGTGCCGGTGCCGTCGTTCTCCGCGGCGGCCCTCTTGGTGAGCCCGGAGAGCGGCCCGCAGGTGGGCCAGGCCTCGGGGCCCCGGTCGGCGAGCATCTTCTCGGCCACGGCTATCTGCTGGGAGCGGCTGGCCTGGTCGGCGCTCGGGGCGTACTCGAGACCCCCGTACTTCTCCCAGTCCTCCTGGGTGAACTGCAGCCCGCCGTAGTAGCCGTTGCCGCTGTTGGCGCTCCAGGAGCCGCCGCTCTCGCACTCCGCCACCTTGTCCCACGTGGTGCCGTCCGCCGCGCTGGCGCCGGAGGCGCCCATCAGCGGGATGGCGATGGCGGACCCGGTCACTCCGGCCGCGACGAGGAAAGCCGGAGCCTGACGGGGGCGACGATGACGACCATTCCCGGAGAGCATGCGAAGCCCTTTCAACCGACAGTATCGATCACGAAGCGGCAGACTTGACCGAGCAGCCGCTGCGTTGATGGGTGAAGGTAGCGGCTGCCGATCACGCATTACAAGTCAATGCCGCGCAGATCACGCGCAGATCACATAGTTGAGCACGCGTCATCTTCGCGTGCGCCGCGAGACGGCCGCACGGCCGGGGAGCCCCCGATCATGACTCCTTGTCCGCCTTTGTCCGGACGTGGGGGCGTGGGGTGAACCGCACGGGCAGGGTCCGCAGCCCTCGCATGATGAGCCCGCCGCGCCAGCGCAAGTCGCCTGGTTCCGCGTCGAGTTGGAGATCGGGAAGGCGGCTGAACAGAGTGGCGAGGGCGGTGCGGCCCTCCAGGCGGGCGAGCGGGGCGCCGAGGCAGTAGTGGATGCCGTGCCCGTACCCGAGGTGTTGATTGTCACGTCGGCCGAGGTCGAGGACGTCGGGGTCGGTGAAGCGCTCCGGGTCCCGGTCGGCGGCGGCGAGGACGACGAGGACCGGGTCGCCGGGGGCGATCTCCTGCCCGCCGATGGTGAGCGGCCGGGTGGCAAAGCGCCAGGTGGCCATCTCCACGGGACCGTCGTAGCGCAGGAGTTCCTCCACCGCCGTCTCCAGCAGGTCCGTCTCCTGCCGGACGAGGGAGGCCTGCAGCCGGTCGCGCTGCTCGGGGTGGGTGAGCAGGGCGTAGGTGCCGTTGCCGATGAGGTTGACGGTGGTCTCGAAGCCGGCGAAGAGAAGGATGAAGGCCATGGCGGCGGCCTCCTTCTCGGTGAGGTGCTCGCCGTGGTCGGAGGCGCGGATGAGACCGGAGATGAGGTCCTCGCCGGGGGTGGGCTCGGGCGGCAGCGCCTGGCGCTTGCGGTGGATGAGGTCGGCGAGATAGCCGCGCATCTTCTGCACCGAGCGGGCCACTCCCCCGCGGGGCCCCTTTCCGTGCCGGATCATCATGCCCGCCCAGTCGCGGAAGTCGTCCTGGTCCTCGCGCGGGACGCCGAGCATGTCGCAGATGGCGTAGATGGGCAGGGGGAAGGCGAACTCGTGGATGAGGTCGGCGGTGCCGCGGCCGGCGAAGGCGTCGATGAGGCCGTCGGCCAGCTCCTGCACCCGGGGGGCGAACTCGGCGACACGGCGCGGGGTGAACGCCTTGCTCACCAGCCGGCGCAGACGGGTGTGGTCCGGCGGGTCGATGTTGAGCAGGTGCGTCATCAGCTCGGCCTTGCGCTCGCCGGGGATGCCGGTCTTGCCCTTGGCGTGGGCGGGCTCGTCGTGATGCGCCGGATTCTTGGAGAGACGGTTGTCGGCGAGGGCCTGCCGGGCGTCGGCGTACCGTGTGACCAGCCAGGCCTCGACCCCGCTGGGCAGCCGCGTCCAGCGCACGGGCGCGTGCTCGCGCAGCCAGGCGTAGGCGGGGTAGGGGTCGCTGGCGAACTCCCAGGTGAAGAGCTCGGGGGCTTCGGGGGTGGTGCTGGAGGGTCGAGGCTGGTCGGTCACCCTTCGACGGTATCCGGCCCCTGCGGACACCCGCCTTCGAGGGGACCGGACCGAGAGCGCCGCGGGTCACCGCCCCTTGTGACTGTCCGCGGGCCCGCCCGGCCGTGTCCGACGGGCGCGACGCCGCTTTCGCAGGGTCCACATCCCCTTGGCCATCAGCGCACTGAGAACAGAGGCGTGGACGCCCACCGCGAAACAGGGGACGGCGAACCACCAGTCTCCTGCCCGTGCGGCCAGAACTCCGTTCACCAGACCGATGGGCCCGATGCCGAACTGAGCCATGCCCCAGCGGTGCAGCATGTAGCCGGCCGGCACCCGGTCGCCATTCGGCAGAAACGGCAGTCATCTGCAGGTGACACGCACAGAAAGGCTTTCCCTGTCCCGCCGTTCCTCGGAATCCCCGGTCACCTCCACCCCCTGAACGAACGCCGCGCCCCGCCGGGAAACCGCTCCGCGCGCCTGCGCCGCCCGCGCAGCTCCAGAAGCCCCTTGTCCATGATCACGCCGTCCCGGGGAATCCGGCCGTGCTCAGCCACCGAACAGGGAGAAGGACAGAAGGCCCCAGGTCACGATGCCGATCAGCAGGACCCACACGACCCAGGACGGGGGCTCGTACTCCTTGGAGTCGATCTTCTCGCCGGCCGCCTTCCTCCGGTTGAGCTCCTTGCGCCGCCCCCACGGGAAGAGAAGCATCAGGCTGAGCAGGGCCATGCCGCCGCCGAGGCTGAACAGGATCATGTCGAGCGACTCGCCCTTGAACAGCCCGATGCCGATGCCGCCGGCGAGCGGGACGAGTATCCACAACAAGGGTTTCCGCTGCCGCCAGTTGACGGTGACCGCGCAGTAGACGAGCGCGAAGACGGCCATGCCGACGACGAAGGCCACAAGGGCGACCGCGCTGGACGCGTGAGACATCGTGCGAGTCCTCGACTGTGTGATGCGATGGGTGAACCGAATGCGGAAAGGGGCCGCGGCCCCTCCCAGGATGCATGGGCGGGGTGCCCGGAGTTCTCCGGGCACCCCGCCTCGGCGGCTTCGCCGACGCTGATCAGCAGGTGATCACTTGGAGACTTCCTGCCCCAGGCCGATCCAGCCGCCCACATTGGCAGCCGCGGTCTTCAGAGCGATGGAACCGCGTCCGATTCCCCGCTCCACCGCGTTCGTCCCATTGCGGACGAGCCAGACACCGACCCAGTTCGAGCCGTCGCCGACCGCCGCGCGGAATCCCCGCGCCACGGCTCCGCTGCCCCTGATCAGGTTGGCCGCGGAACCGGCGCCGGTCAGCATGATGGCCATCGTGGTGCCGGCGAGCTGGGTGCCCGCCTTGTCGTACTGGCCGTTGAGGGCGTAGACCCCGGCGGACGCGAGGCCCGTGCCGGCGGAGACGGCGGCGAGACCGGCGGCGATTCCCTGGCCACCGGGGATCATCGCCGCAACGCCCGCGAGCGTTCCGGTGACGGTGCTGACGTGCCCCAGGATCTCCGCGAACCGCTCACTGGTGGCCGCCTTCCAGGCTTTCTTGGCACCGTCCGCTATGGTCCTCCCCACCTTCTTGGCGACCGAGACGGCCTTCTTGGCCACGGTTTTCACCTTGGCCTTGACCTTGGCATAGGTGCGCTTGACGGCCTTGTAGGTCTTCTTGGCGAATTTCTTCACCGCCCGTACGGCCCGCTTGACGACCTTCTTGACCGCCCGCGCCACCTTCTTGACGGCCTTTTTGACCTTCTTGACGGCCCTCTTGACGACCTTCTTGACCTTCTTGACGACCTTCTTGACCTTCTTGACGGCCTTCTTGACGACCTTCTTGACCGTCTTGACGACCTTCTTGACGGTCTTCTTGATGGCGTTCTTGATCTTGCCGAAGAAGAGGCCGTCCGGGTCGGAGAAGGTGACCGGGTTGTTGTTGGCGTAGGCGTAGGGGTTGATCCGCTGGGCCTCGGTGTAGTCGACCAGCGGGTCCACACTGATGAACCGCCCCAGCGCCGGGTCGTAGGCACGTGCGCCCAGCTGGGTCAGGCCCGTGCCGTCCATGATGCCGCCGACGAAGCCCCGGTCCACCGGCCAGGGGCTGGAGTGCGCTCCCCGCTCGACACCGAACGGGTCGAGCCAGCGGTGGACGACCTCCTGGGTCGTCGCGTCGATCGCCGTCGTGCCCGTGCCGTGGTGGTCGCCGAAGAGGAACTCCAGGTCGTCGCCCGTACGTACCGCGACGGTCTCCCCGTCGAATTCGTAGTAGCGGACTCCCGTCTTCTTGCCGTTCGGCTGGAGCAGCAGCTCGTTGCCGCCGGGCAGGTAGAGCGTGGTGCCCTCGCCGTCCTTGCGCAGCAGGCGCTCGCCGTTGGTGTCGTAGATGTACTCGGTGGTGGCCTTGCCCGGCTCCTCCACCTTGGCGAGCTGGTTCTCCGCGTCCCAGACCAGGGTCTGGTCGCGGCTGCCCGTCTTGCGCGTGACGGTGTTGCCCGTCTCGTCGTAGGTGAAGGTGTCGGTCTCCGTCTTCCCGTCCCTGGTCGTCTCGACCGAGGTCAGGGCGTTCGGGCCGCCCTTGCCCTCACCCTGCCCGCCGTAGGCGTAGGTGCGCACGGTGTCCTTGGCGGGGTCGCCGTTCGTGTCGTGGTGGACCTCCTTGATGCGGTTGCCCAGGGCGTCGTAGGTGTACGACATCCAGTAGGGCCGCGGACCGCCGACGGTCGACCGGGACGGGCCCTCCGCGCAGTCGTCGGTCGCGGTCCACGCCTCGGTCAGACGCTGCAGCGCGTCGGTGACGAAGCACTGCGTGTCGGTCTGCTGCTCCTCGCCCTGACCGGTGGTCGTCTTGATGCGCTTGACGTTGCCGGCCAGGTCGTAGGTGTAGTGCGTGTCGTCGACCCGCTGGGGCGCCATCGTCCGGTCGGTGGTGACCCGCAGCAGCTCACCGGTGTGCTCGTCGTAGGACCAGCTGCGGTAGATGCGGCGGAGCTGGTCGTTGTACTCGGTGCGCAACGGCCGCCCGAAGGGGTCGTACGTGGTCGAGTTGACCAGGATCCGGCCGCCCGCGGTCAGGCCCTGGGCCTGGTCGTCCGCGTCGTAGCGGGTGACCACGCGCTCCGCGGGCAGGTCGCCGAGGGCGGGCTGCTCGATCCCGGTCAGCAGCCCCGTCTTGTCGTTGTAGTCGAACTCCCAGGTGTACGTGCCGGCCAGGGCACCCTCCGCGGAGGGGATGGTGACCTGTACGCCGGTGGGCTGGTAGTCGTCCGTGTAGCCGGTGATCCTGTGCGTGTAGGCCTGCCCGTTCACATACCGGCGGGCCTCGGTGATCTCACCCTTGGCGACCGTGTCGTACACCCACTCGGACCGGAGCTCGGACCCCTCCTTCACGGCGGTCGTGCGGCCCAGCGCGTCGTAGACCGTCGTCAGGGTCACGCCCCGGGCGTTGGTGGCGGACACCTTGCGGTCCATGACGTCGTACGTGTAGGTGGTACGGCCCTGGTCCGGGTCGTCGGAGCGGATCTCCCGGCCGCGCGCGTCGTAGGCGAAGGTCCGCACGGTGCCGGCCGGGTCGGTGACGCGCTCCAGCAGGCCCCGGGCGTTGTACGCGTACTTCGTCGACTGCGAGGCGGTCCGGGCCTCGTTGGTGTACTCGATCTCCTCGATCGGACGGTTCAGCGCGTCGGTGACCGTGGTCCGCGCCGTGCCGCCCTTCGGCGGGATGACGGTGGTGTGGTTGCCGTCGTACACCGTGGTGACCCGGCGGGTCTCGGTGCCGTACTTCAGGGCGATCGTCTTGGTCTGGCGGCCCGCCCCGTCGTACTCGATCCGGACGGCTGCCGGCGCCTTGGTGTCGTCGCCCGCCACGAGGGTGGGCTCCGGGTCACCGGTGGCGTAGTAGTGGTCGTAGATCTTCCACTCCAGACCGCGCGAGTCGTAGAGCGTCTCGGTGAGCACCCGGCCGGACTTGCCGAGCGCGGGCATCTGGACCTGGCGCTCGCGCAGCAGACCGTCGTAGAGCGTGTAGCTGGTCTCCGTCGAGCCGTCGCCGCGCAGCTCCCGCGTGGTGATCGCGGGCGCCTCGGTACGGGAGATGCGGTACTCGTACGCGGCGCTCGGGGAGTCGGGGTACCGGCTCTTGCTGCGGCCCGGCTCCCACACCTTGGTCACCCGGCCGAGAGCGTCGTAGGCGATGTCCGTGCGCTTGCCGTTGGCGTCGATCTCGGCGACCGGCACACCGCGCTCGGCGTCGAGCTCGGTGGTGAGCGTGTGCCCGAGCGGGTTGGTGACGACCATCCTGGTCGGCATCCCGGTGGCCGGGGTGTACTCGGTGGTCATGGCGCGGTTCTGCGCGTCGGTCACCTTCACCGGCCGCCCGTAGGCGTCGTACGACGTGGTGGCGACGGTGATGAACCCCGTGCCCTTGTCGTCGTTCTCGTCCTGACGCGTCGCGTTGCCCCGGGTGGGCGCCGCGCCCAGCGTGGTGGAGCCGTCGTAGTACGTGCGCTCCTCGGAGATCAGCTCACCGGGGTCCGCGCAGGTACCGGCCGTGGTCTTCTCCGACGCCTCCAGCTCCAGGATGTTGGCCCCGGTGTTGCGGGCGTACGTCATCGTGGTGCACGTCTCGTCGCCGGTCTTGGCGGTGTCGCCGTGATCGGTCTCCGAGGCGAGCATGCCGTACTCGTCGAAGGTCCGCTCCGACTTGGTCCGCTGCCAGCCTCCGCCCTTGAGCGGGCTGCGGGTGGTCTCCACCGCCACGTCGGTCATGTACGCGGTGAGCGCGGACAGGCCGGGGCGGGCGCGGCTGGCCGTGGGGCCCTTGCGCCAGGGGGTGGTGGTCTCCTCGCTGATGAGCTCGCCGTCGTCGTACTCGGCCTCGGCGCGCTCCATGCCGGCGAAGGCCGGGTGGTCGTCGACCTCGTTGCCCTCGAAGTCGGCGACCTTCGCGCCCTCGATGCCGCGGAAGTAGCGGGTGCGCGTGTCCAGCTTGGGACCGTCGGTGCCGTTGCCGACCTGGGTGCGGACCTCGCCGTAGCCGCGGAAGTCGCTGTAGGTGCGGTGCTCGGGCTTGGTGAGCTCGTCCTCGCTCTTGGCCCAGGCCGCGCCGCCCACATAGGTGTAGTCGGTCTGCTGGGCCGGGGAGCCGCCGACGAGGTCGTCCTCCAGGACGCGGGTGACGACGTACTTGTGGAACCAGTCCTTGACCGGCTTGTAGTCGGCGGCCGGGGAGTCGGCCGACGACCAGTACACCGGGTAGCAGCGCTTGGTGTTGGTGGCCTCCGCCGGCAGGTTGCCCGGGGTGCACTCGGGCTCCGAGTAGGTGACGTTGATGGCGGAGCCGGTCTCGGTGTTCACCTGGCGGACGCGGTAGCGCACGATCGGCGGGATGCCGTCACCGGTGGTGTCCACGCGGTTGGCGAGCTGCTGGCCGAGGAAGGTGACCTCGGGCAGCTTCTGCGAGGAGCCGGCCGTGTGACCGGCACGCGTGATCCCCGCCAGCCACAGCGTGGGAGTGGAGCCGTCGCCCGGGTCGGGAAGCTCGTGACGCAGCTCCCAGCTGTCCACCGGCGCGTAGGTGCCGCCGGCCAGCACCTTGGTGGTGATCTTCGTCAGCCGCTTGGTGGTCCAGAACGTCGGGGCGATCTTCCCCTTGCAGTCCTCGCCCTCGCGGCAGTACTGGTCCACCGGCACGTCGGGCCAGCGCTTGGCGTTGGCCGCGGTCATCTTCGACGGCGCGCAGTCGAAGGAGTCGTCCGGCAGGCAGCGCTCGGCGACGGTGAACTCCACCTTCGCCATCGCCGCGTCGGTGTCGTAGACGTTGTCGGCGCGCAGACCGTACTCGATGCGCAGCGGGTGACCGCCGCGCTCGTACGCGGTCACGGTGCCCAGGCCGGTGGCGGCATTGGCGTTGCGCGCGTAGCGGTTGGTCTCGGACGCGTAGTAGTAGGCGGTGGCGTTGCCGTTGGGGTCGACGACGTAGTCGAGGTTCCAGCGCCAGGCCTGCTTGCACCAGGAGTCCGCGAAGGCGGTCTTGTGGCAGGGCTCGCCGGACTGGTTGCCGTAGACCGGCACGGTCCAGGTGGAGTCGGTCTCCGGCTTGCCGGACGTCCAGCCGGGCAGCCGGTTGTAGCCGAAGTAGTACTGGGTGCCGTCGGTGGTGGTGATCCGCCAGTACTCGCCGTCGTTGTCACCGTTGCCCCGGGCGGTGTCCTTCAGCCGCTCGATCCGGGTGCCGTCGTCGTCCTTGAGCTTCCAGGTGCCGGTGGCGTCGTCCCTGACCAGCTCGTGGGACTGGCCCTCGAGGGACATCGTGGCGTTGTCGCTGTGCCAGCACAGTTCGCCGTTGTTGGCGGTGTTGTTGCCGCCGGTCTTGTCGTCGTTGCAGGAGATGTAACGGCGCTCGATGTAGTTCTCGGTCAGCGACCAGCCGTCGCCCACCCAGTTGGCCTGGTTGTTGGTGGCGGCGGTACGGCCGTCCAGGGACTGGGAGTTGTAGGAGAGGGACAGCTCCGGCTCGAGCCCGCCGGGCGTCTCGGGGGTCTGGATCCCGTAGGCCCAGGTGAAGCCGCCGGACGAGGTGCCGGCCGTCCAGCGGCCCGAGGGACTGAGGGGGGTGGCCTTGTAGTCGCCGCCGGCGCCGGACGGAGCGGCCGTCGCGGCGAGCAGGGTGACGCCCTCGGCGGCGGAGGCGAGCATGGTCTTCGGGCCGTTCCCCGCCGCGTCGCCGGACGGTTCGGCTGTGGCGTCCACGGGGACGTCGGCGGTCAGGGTCCGGCTGTCCGTGTCGTTGTCGGTGGCCAGCGGCTCGGTCCGGGCGCACTTGGGGTCGTCCGGTTTCTCCAGCGCGCAGGCCGGCAGCCGGACGAAGGAGAGCCGGGAGGCCCAGCCGGCGCCGTAGGCGTGCTCGAAGCCGGAGTAGTCGAGGGTGACGCGGACCCGGCCGTCCTCGCCGCCTCCGGTGCCGCGCACCGCGAGGACGACGCCCTCGACGCCGAGCTTCTTGGTGGTCGCGCGGTCGAGGACCCGTATCTCGGCGCTCTCGGGCGGCGCGGTGTCCTTGGCCGCCTTGGCCTTTCCGTTGCTTTCCGGAAGACCGACGAGGACCGGCAGTTTGCCCGCCCTCCGGGTCGCCCCCCGCCGTTCGGGCAGTTCGGCCTCGGCGGTGGCGGCCTGGGGCCAGGTCACCTTCGGGGCGCCCCTGCGGGCGTCCCGGGCCGCGTCGTCACGGCCCCCCGCCTTCTTGGTCTTCACCTCGGAGACCGGGACCGGCTTGACCTCGTCGAGCCGGGGCAGCGACAGCTTCCCGGCCGCCGCCGCGATGTCGGTTCCCAGGATTCCGCCGAGCATGACGGCCGCTCCGGTGACGGCCGTCGCCCGTATCCACCGCCGCTGTGTCATGGGCGGTTTTTTGCGCCGCTTCCCCATCGCGACGCGCAAGGGATTGAACACTTCCTCCCCCTGTCTGCGTTCAATAAAACGGGGGCATATTACCGGCGCTTTACGGAGCACGAAACGCCCATAAAAGGACCTATCGCGCAATCGTGATCAACAGTCGAGAAAAGTTTCTGACAT
Organism: Streptomyces thermovulgaris; assembly: GCF_002155915.1. Lineage (GTDB taxonomy): Bacteria > Actinomycetota > Actinomycetes > Streptomycetales > Streptomycetaceae > Streptomyces > Streptomyces thermovulgaris. The sequence continues at coordinate 37,381 of NZ_MUME01000021.1, forward strand.
GTAATCAGGTGGAGGCGAAGGGCGTTCTGTCCGTATGAGCGTTTACCCTTGTGCCGTTTTCTGATCCGCCCGACGCGGCATCAAGTCGCGTCGTCATGCCTCTGCCTGACTGCAGGTCAGAGCATCAGGTAGAGGCTTCGGGAGGGGAGAATTTTGAGAAAGCAACCGCCTTCACGCGGCCGTAGACCGGGGGAGATGAGCCGGCTTTTCGCATGCGCGATCGTTGCCGGTCTGGCGGGCGCCGTCCTGCCCGTCACATCGTCGACAGCCGCGGAAGGAATTATTCCGCAGGCGGAACAGACACCGGCCGAGCGCGCCTTGAAACAGGCCGCCGACACCGGACGGCGAGTGGAAGTGGTCTCGGAACGCACCGAGTACTCCACCACATTCGCCAATCCCGAGGGCACCTTCACCCAGGAGACTCACGTCGTCCCGATCCGCGTCCGCCAAAACGGGCGGCTGGTCACGGCCGACCCGACCCTGGTCAAGGGCAAGGACGGTGTCGTGCGTCCCCGGGCGAGCGCCGTCGGCATCGAGTTCTCCGGCGGCGGCGCCCCCGCCGACGCCCCCATGGTCACCATCACCCGGGACGGCCGCAGCATGTCGCTGGACTGGCCGGGCACGCTTCCCGAGCCGGTCCTGGACGGCGACACCGCCACCTACCCCGAGGTGCTGCCCGGCGTCGACCTCAAACTGCGCGCGAGCGTCACGGGCTTCCAGCAGGTCCTGGTCGTCAAGTCCCGCGAGGCCGCCGCCCACCCCCAGCTCAAAAGGCTCAGCTACAGCCTGAGGACCGACGGCGTGCGGGCCCGTACCGACGAGGCCGGCAACCTGACCGCCGTCAACCCGGCGGGCCAGGAGGTCTTCACGGCCCCCACCCCGCTCATGTGGGACAGCTCCGGCGTCCCCGACGGGGCCGCGCCGAGCACGCTGCGCTCGGCCGGCGAGGCACTCGCCGCCCCGCAGAAGACCCAGGGTGCGAAGGCCGACGCGGCGAACAGCTTCGACCCGGCCATCGGCGCCAAGCAGGCCGCGCTGCCGGCCAAGGTCGAGGACGGCGCCCTGAAGCTCACCCCGGACGAGGATCTGCTCACCTCGCCCGACACGGTGTACCCGGTGCACATCGACCCGTACGTCTCCGGGGGCCGCAACAACTGGGCCGCCGTCTCGAAGAACTACCCGACCACCTCGTACTGGAACAAGTCCGACAACGTCGCGCGGGTCGGCTACGAGTCGCAGACCGGCACCACCTGGCGGTCCTTCTTCACGATGGACTCCCGGAACCTGCACGGCAAGAAGATCGTCAGGTCCACGTTCCGGATCAAGAACACGCACTCCTGGTCGTGCACCAAGAAGCCGGTCACCCTGTACCTCACCGGCTCCATCAGCTCCTCCACGACCTGGAACAAGCAGCCGTCGTGGAGCACGGCGCAGGCGACCGTCACCGACTCCAAGGGCTGGTCGTCCTCCTGCCCGGCCGGGAACCTGGAGTTCTCCACGCTCGACGCGGCCACCAAGGCCTCGGCGAACAAGTGGAACACCATCACCCTCGGCCTGAAGGCGAACGAGAGCGACACCTACGGCTGGAAGAAGTTCGACGCCTCCACGGCGGTCATCTCCACCGAGTACAACACCCCGCCGGCCGCACCGTCCGCGCTCGACACCATCCCCAGCACCAGGAACAGCGCGGGCTGCGGCGACACCGCCCCGTACGGCTACATCGGTGACACCGACATCTACCTGACCGCCAAGGCCAGCGACCCCGACGGGGGCACGGTCAACGTCAAGTTCCACCTGTGGGCGACCGGCCACCACCCCAACGACGATCCCAACGGGGTCCTGATCGTCAACCAGACCGTGTCGGTCACCTCGGGCTCGGTCGCCAAGCTCAAGGTGGCCAAGAGCACACTGCTCCCCCACCTCCAGACGGCCGACGGCAACTTCTCGTGGAAGGCCCAGGCGAGCGACGGCTCCCTCTCCTCGGACTGGACGCCGCCCCAGGGCGCGCCCGGCTGCCGCTTCGTCTTCGACCCGGAGCGCCCGAGCACTCCGCCCACCGTGAGCTCCGTGCAGTTCCCGAGCGGTGACGACGGCTGGCCGGTGAACACCAGCCCGGTGCGCACCACGGGGCAGTTCGTCGTCACGCCCGGCGGCGCCACCGACGTGGCCGCCTACGAGTACTGGTCCACCCAGGACACGACCGTGCGCACCGCCACACCGGCGACGCTCAACGGCACCGTGACCATCGAGCTCACCCCGACCAAGGCGGGCGCGCACTACCTGTACGTGCGCAGTGTCGACCGCGCACAGAACAAGTCCGACCTGATGGCCTACCTCTTCTACGTCAACGGCGCCGCCGCTCCCGACAAGCCGGGCGACCTCAACGGCGACGGCCACCCCGACCTGTGGGCGGTCGACGGCACCGGCACCCTGCAGCGGTACTTCGGCGACGGCACCGGCACGGCCGTCAAGGCGTCCCAGGCGGCCTCGGCGAACGGGCAGTACACGGACACGAAGACCACACGGCGCGGCGACTGGACCGACGACGGCTTCGAGGACCTGATCGTGCTCAAGCACGACGCGACCGAGCAGCGCGACCGTCTGTGGGTCCACGCCAACGACGGCACCGGCGGGATCGACCAGGCCAACGTGCGGGAGCTGAACGTCTGGGGGCCGGAGAACGACCACTGGCAGGGCGCGGACCAGATCCTCGCCATCGGTGACGTCGACGGTCCGCTCGACCTCGACGGCGACGGCACGATCGGCCCGAACGACCGCCCCGGCCACCCCGACCTGCTCGTCAGGAAGGGCGACCAGCTGTGGCTGTACTTCGGTTCGCCGTCCGGCTACCTCGACGAGTACGTGGAGCAGCCCCCCGTGCTGATCGGCGACGAGGGCTGGTCGGGGCTGGAGCTCTTCGCTCCGGGCGACGCCACCGGTGACGGCCGCGTCGACCTGATCGCCCGCGACACGTCCACCGGTGTCCTGTACCGCTACAACAGCACGGGTCCGAACGGCGAGGGCCTCGGCGCCGACCCCGTCCAGATCGGCACCTCCTGGACCCTGACCAACCGGCCGCTGGTCACCTCGGTGCCGGACGTCCAGGGCGACGGCCAGCCGTCCGTCTGGGCCACCGACGCCTCCGGGAACCTGCTCTTCTACCCGCAGATCAAGGGCGGCGGCAATGTCGTCGGCTCGGGCCTGTCCGGCTTCCGGTCCCTGACCTGACCGACCGGTCCGCTCCCCGACGGCGTGCGCCCCGGAGCCGTGGCTCCGGGGCGCACAGCCGTTCACGGGGGCCGGTCTCAGGCCTCGTGCTCCTCGAGGCCCTCGGGCTCCCCGGGCTCCCCGGGCTCCCCGGGGTCCTTCTGCTCCTTCTTCTGCTTCTCCTCGACGGCCCGGATCGCGTCCCGGTAGGCCCGTGCCGCCGCCCGCAGTGCCGCCTCCGGGTCCACGCCCTCCGCCTCGGCCCGGACCGCCAGTGCCAGCAGCTCGTAGCCGATGCCCTCGACGGGGGGCAGCGGAACGTCCAGCCCCGCCGTGCGGACCCGGGACGCCAGCTTCGCCGCGAGGGCGAGGCCGGGCTGGCCGAGCGGGATGCCCTCGGTGACGGAGGCGCGCCGCTTCTCGACGGCCTTGGTGCGCAGCCAGTGCGCCCTGACCTCCTCCGGAGTCCTCGCGGTCTCCTCGCCGAAGACGTGCGGGTGCCGGTGGATCAGCTTGTCGACGATGGTGCCGGCCACGTCGTCGATGGAGAACGGCTCCTCGGGGTCCTCCTCGGCGATACGGGCGTGGAAGACCACCTGGAGCAGTACGTCGCCGAGCTCCTCGCGCAGCTCCTCCCGGTCGCCGTCCTCGATCGCCTCGACCAGCTCGTACGCCTCCTCGATGCCGTACTTCGCCAGTCCCTTGTGGGTCTGCTGCGACGACCAGGGGCACTCGGCGCGGATGCGGTCCATGACCTGGACGAGGTCGAGCAGACGGGCGCCCGGCAGGTCGTAGGAGGCGGGCAGCAGCTCCAGCTCCGGCATCCTCGTCCGGCCGGAACCGGCCAGGCGGGCCAGGCCGTCGGTCACGGCGGGCTCGCCCTCCCCGGTGGCCACGACCACGACCGTACGGCCGCCGGCGCACGCCTCGACCAGCTCCTCGGCGGTCGGGGACGCCTCCTCGACCGTCACCCCGGCCTCCCGCAGATACGGCAGCTGCGGATGCGCCCCGTCCGCGCACAGCACGCGGTCGGCGGTGCGCAGCGCCTGCCAGGCGGGCCAGGACAGCAGGCCGGGGGCGACCCGGTGACTGGTGGTGAGCAGGACGATCCGGCCCGGGGCCGTTTCGGGGGTGGTCGCGCTGGTGGTGTTCACGCTCCGAACGTAACGCACCAGGCCGGCACCGCCCCGGGGCAGCCCGAGCGGACCCGGACCGGCCAGGGCCGACGCCGGCCGGCACCGATCGGACGTGAGTCAGCCGCGGATCAGCTGACGGCCGAGACGTCCTTCAGCCACGGCGTCTTCGCCTCCACCCGGCTGGGCTGCCGGCTGTCCCAGCTGCCGTAGCGCGGGTTGAGGTCGATGTCCAGTTCGTCGGAGGCCTTGGACAGCGCCTTCCAGAAGTCCGGCCGGCTGGTGTCGGTCCCCAGCCGCTCCGCGAGCTTCTGCGCCTTCAGCTGCAGACGCAGGTTCTCGTCGAGGCGCTGCGGCGGCACCCCGAACTGGTTCAGCCAGTTGGTCTCCAGCGCCTTGGCACCGCCCGTGCGCTGCTCCATCTCGGAGCGCAGCTGCTGGACCTCGCGGCGGGTGACCTTGACGCCGGCGCTGTCGGCGGCGTGCTCGAGCACCCGGTCGAGGACCATCTGGTGCAGGGTGTCCCGGGTGAGGGTGCTGGTCCTGGCGACGATCTGCTGGTACTGCGTCTCGTCGGCCACCGCGGACCGCTGCGCCTGGCGTACCTCGTTCACCCTGTTCTGCAGCTGCGCCACGGTGATCCGCTGTCCGCCGACGATGGCCGCCGCGCCGGGATGCGCGTCGCTGCCGCAGGCAGTGAGCAGGGGGGCCGCCGCGACGATCACGGCGGACAGGACGAGCGCGGTGCGACGGCGGCGGTGCAAGGAAACCTCCCGAGGAGTTTGTGCGGTGGTGCACAAGGTCTTGCGGTGATCGATGGTAGGCAGCGGCCGTGCTCCGGCCAAGCCATTGGACCAACGATTCATCGCGACTTCGGGCACCGCCGCCCCAATCCCGCCGGTGGCGTCCGGCCGGGCCGGCCCGTGATCGCCCCCGGCGCGGATCATCACGTTCTCGAAGCGGTCCTCCCGGCCGGGGCCGTCCGCCCCCTCCCGTGGTCTGGCCTTGCCCTCCGTACCTGCTTGGAGGGTGGAGACGGAAAAGCGCCTGGAGGCCGGCTGGCTCCAGCGGATCGTCCGGTCGGTCCTGGTGCGGGGCTCGGTGGGCCTGCTGGTGCGGGTCCCGTTCCTGTATGCGGCGATCCGCCGCGGCCGGGGCTCGGACTGGGGGCGTTCGCGGCGTTCGCCCTCCGCAAGTGCGTGACGCTCTCGTGGAGGGGCCTCACGTCCCGAGGCGACGGCGACCCGCTCCTGGGCGTCGTCGTCCTGCTGTGCCTGCCGGCGGCGACGCTGATGCCGCTGTTCGCCGTCTTCGACAAGCGGCAGCCGGCGCAGCAGGCGCAGACGGCGTACGGGACGCCGCCGGCGCCTGTTCAAGACAGGCGCACGGCTGCTCGTACGGGCGGTAGGGGCAGCCCCGGCTCCGGTCACAGCCGGCGGGTGCGGCGCAGGATGCTGACGGCCGGCCAGCTCACCAGGCCGGTGAACCCCCACAGGAAGGCCGAGATGGCGATCCACTCACCTGTGCTGAGCTCGGGATCCTCGGCCCCGAAGACCGTGAACGAGAGAGCCAGGAAGGCGCACAGGGCGCCGAGCAGCCCGAAGACGACCACGGCCACCGTCTGGAGGGCGGTCCGCCGGGGGAGCGCGGCCCGCTGCGACGAGCCGGCGTGGGGCGCGCCGCTTCCGTCGGGGGCCGGTCCCGGTTTCGGCACGGGCGGCCGCTCCCTGGGCGGCATCCCCACCACCGCGGCCGGCGGCACGGCGGCGGCCACGGCCGCCATGGTGGGGGCGTCGACGCCGTACAAGCCGGGCTCCACGTCGACGATCACACCGTCGGTGCCGATGAACCGACGGCCGCCGTCCGGCCAGCTCAGCACAGCCGCGCACGCACGGTAGAGCACGGTCGCCGCGCGTTCCGTGCCGTCCTGCGCACGCGTCGTCACGCTGACCCCCTCCTCCCCCACGATCAGCGCCGAGCCGTCGTTGCTCTTCGAGGCGAACCGCCGTCCGGTCACGGCGTGCGGCGAGCTCGTCGGGGCCGCCGTGTACCCGGCCCAGTCCGCGCTGTGCCCACCGGGCACCTGCATCAGAGCCGTTTCCGCCGCCTCCAGAGCCACCTTGTGCACGTCCTCGGCTGTCACCGCCCGCAGCTCGGCGCGCAGCTCGTCGAGGGTGCGCAAGGACCGCCCGGCGAGCAGGTCCTCCGCCATGGCGGGCAGCCGCCGTACGGCCGCGTCGGGCGCGGTCAGCGCACTGTCGGCCCGGGTGCGGACCGCGTCCAGGTCGCCCTGGCCGATCCGGCCCACCTGGAGCGCGGCGAGGACGTCGACGAAGCCGCCGAGCACCGCGTCCTGCTTGGACGGCAGGGCGTCCGCGAAGGCCGTCACCACGGCGAATCCGTCACGGCGCGCGGTGCAGTCGGTTGCCGCCGTGTACGAGAAGCCGCCTTCCTGGCGCAGGGCACGGGACAGCTCCCTCTCGAGGACACCCGCGTACAGCTGGGCGGCGGCGCTGTCGGTCACGACGGCGTCCAGCAGCACGCCGCCCGTGCCTTCGGAGAAGTAGGCGGGGGTGGTGGGAAGGGCGGAGGTGACGGCGGGCAGGGAACGGCGCTGACCGGCGGGCAGCTTGAGCGTGAGCCCCTCCGGCAGGCGCTCACCGGCGACCCACAGCACGGCGTTGCCCTGGGTGAACCAGGTCTGCGCCCAGGCCTCCACCTCCTGCGGCCCCAGGTTCCGCACGCCCCACTCCGGGTAGCTGACCAGACCGTATCCCTGGGCGCCGTAGCGCCACAGCGGCAGGAGAGGGAGCTCGCGCCGCGCCTCCTCGGTGCGCAGGATCTCCTTCTCGGTCTCCAGGCGTTCCATGGGCAGAGCGGTGAGGGAGTCGCAGACGCCCTGGAGGTAGGCGACCACCTCGTGTTCGGTGCCCTCCACGTGGAAGTGGGTGAAGGCGGCCTTGGTGGCGCCGTTGAAGTGGTAGTCGGCCAGGCCCTGGCGGTGCAGGGCCAGGTGCTCCACCAGGTGGGTGACGCCGGCGCGGGCCAGCGTCTCGTCGGCGATGCCGACGCGGAAGACCAGTCCGGCGCGCATCGGTCCGGCGGCCTGTGCGAAAAGGGTGGGTATGCCGTCGGTCTCGGTGAGGCGGACGGTGGCCTGTGGGTTCATCGTCGGTCCCTGTTCGGGGTGTTTGTCACGTTGGCGAGGTCAGGGGTGCCCGGCGGCTCCGGGGGTGCCTGATGGGCGCGAGGGGCCCGGCGGCTCCGGCGTGCCCGGTGGCGCGGGCCGTCAGCCCCCGGCGAGGGCGGCGTCGCGGTACTTGACATAGGCGTCGGCCGGCTTGCCCAGATAGCTCCACGGGTATTCCGAGGCCAGGTTGCCCAGCCCACGGAAGTGCACGGCGGCCCGGGCACGGTCCCCGATCAGCGAGAAGAGGGCGGCGAAGCATCCCTGGACCGTGACCCACCCATAGGCGTGGGCGGGCCGGAAGTCCGGATGGAGCACCGAGCGCTCGGCGGCCTCGACGAGTTCGGCGTGGACATGGGGCTGCCGCAGGTACGCGGCGCGTTCCTGACTGGTGCGCAGATCCGCCCAGTGCTCCAGGTGCGCCTCCGCGACCAGGCCGCCGTTCAGCGCTCCGTCCGGTGCGTTCCGCAGGCACTCCTGGGCGAAGCCGTGGGCGGCCTGCCAGGTTCCGCCCCACTTGGGGCACAGCTGCTGGAGCAGACGTGCCTGGCCGGTGAAGTGGTGCGGATGATGAGCGGCCAGCCGGTCGTACCGGCGCCGCGCCTCGTTCTGCCCGAGCTCCAGTCCGCGAGCGGTGTTGAGCCGTTCGGCCCAGGCCGCGTCGTAGGACGGGTCGAGGGCGGTGGCCCGTATGAGCAGTTTCTCGGCCTCCCGCAGGTGCGCGTGGAAGGCGGCGAACTGCTCACGGCTGACGTCCTTGGCCCGCGCGTCGGTGCGGATCTCCCAGCCGGCCTCGATCTCACGGGAGCCGAGCACGGTCAGGGCGAACACGTCGTCCGGATCGGCCGCGACCAGCTCGCGCAACGACTGCTCGACGCCCGGGATCTCGGCCAGCACGCTGGTCGCGAAGGACCGGTCGGTGCCCTGCGGCAGGGAGTCGACGTACTGACGCACCGAGGCCCAGTCCCCCGCGGCGGCGTCCTGCCGCAGTCGGACGGCCTCGGGGAAGGCGGAGGCGACCTCGAAGTCGGGCGACGGCAGCGAGGACGCGGAGGAGGTGAACGACATGCGCGGATCCTAAGGGAGACCTGTGACAGTGCCACCGACGGGAAGCCCGCAGGCCGGGCGGTGCGCGGCGGCGTTTTTCCGGTGACGCGCCGCCCTGTCGGTCAGGCGGTGGCCAGCTCGCACCAGACGACCTTGCCCCGGTTGCCCTCCCTCGCCAGCGGCTGCCACCCCCACAGGTCGGCACAGGCCCGCACCAGCGCCAGCCCCCGCCCCTCCTCCAGGTCGGCGGCCTGCTCCAGGGGCACGGGCGGCTCCGGCGGCGCGGGGTCGGCGTCCCACGCCCCGATCCGCAGGACACCGGCCGACCAGCGGACACGGAGCGCGGCGGGCCCCTTGGTGTGCCGTACGGCGTTGGAGACCAGCTCGGCGGCGAGCAGTTCGGCCACGTCGACCAGACGGATCAGCCCGTGCAGGGTGAGGATCAGACGGAGGGTACGACGGCTGACCGTGACGGCACGTGGGTCGTTGGGGATGGAGAGGCAGTACTCCCAGGGGTCGGTCGTGATGCCGGTTTCGGGCATGACTCAGCTCCATGAGGTGAGGTGAGAGAGGTAACGGTGATGAGCGGCGGATGCGGGCGGTGGCCTGCCGCAGCCGTCATGGCAGGACGGAGCGGTGCGCTTCCGGGGTCCCGGGATTCCGCAGCGTGTGCGTCGCGTCACCGACGGTAGGGCCACAATTTGGGACGCCGCAAGCCGTCACCGTCACATGCCCTCGAACGGGTCACGGCACCACCGCAGTTGAGGGCGAGGAGGAAGTCATGCCGCGCAGGCGACAGCCCACCGCACGTCAAGAGCGCCTGGGTACTGAACTGCGTAGACTGCGTGAGGCCGCCGGGCTCAAAGGGCGCGAAGCCGCAGCACTGTTGGGCACGGACTCAGCGCAGATGAGTCAGATCGAGTCCGGCGCAGCAGGTGTGAGCGAGGAGCGCGTGCGACGCCTTGCTGCTCACTACGCCTGCACCGACGTCGAGTTGATCGATGCACTGGTGGCCATGGCCACCGATCGCACGCGCGGCTGGTGGGAGAAGTACCGGGGCGCGCTGCCCACACGGTTCCTCGACCTGGCCGAGCTGGAACACCACGCCACGTTCCTCCGAGAGGTGCAGTTCCTGTTCATCCCCGGTCTGCTCCAGACAGAGGAGTACGCCCGCGCCGTCTTCTCCTATCGAGTTCCCGAACTTCCCGCTCCGGAAATCGACTTGCGCGTCCAGCATCGAATGCAACGGAAGGTCGTCCTTGAAGGGCCGGCCGCCACTCCCTACGAAGCAGTCATCCACGAGGCGGCGCTGCGCATCAGAACCGGCGACCGTGCCGCCTCACGCACGCAGCTCACCCGCCTCCTGGAGCTGTCCGAGGCGGACCACATCAGCGTTCGTGTCATCCCCTTCGACCTGGACGGGTTCGCTGGTGCCGCGAGCGCCATGCTGTACGCGGGCGGCCCCGTCCCCAGGCTGGACACCGTTGTACGCGACGGACCTCATGGTGCGGCCTTCATCGACTCCGAGGCTCAACTCGGCGCATGCCGAGGGCTCTTCCATAAAGTGGTAGCGACCTCACTCGAAGTCGAACAGTCGCGCGACTTCATCCACAAGATGGCGAAGGAGCTGTGAGGCATCCATGGGCACCATCAGCAACTGGCGCAAGTCGTCCTACTCAGGCCCTGGTGACGGCGATTCCTGCGTGGAGATCGCCCACTCTCGCACCCACGTAGCCATACGCGACTCCAAGACCCCGGCCAGGGCCATCCTCACCTTCCGGGCCGGAGCCTTCACCACCTTCATCGAAGCCCTCAAGAACCAGGGCCTCTCGACGGGGACCGGCCTCACCGGATCCCACGACTGATCAGCCTGGGACAGCCACGCGGGAACTGGAAGCGCCAAGGCGCAGCCAGATCCATACCAGCAGGATTGATCGTTGCGTGCAGAACTGCTGTATGTGCTGGGCACGTGAGCGTGAAGAACACCAACACCAAGAGAACCTGAAGAGTCCGGCTCTGATCACTAAGAAGCTGTGAGGTACCCATGGGCACCACCGGCACCTGGCGCAAGTCGTCCTACTCGGGACCCGGCGACGGCAACGAGTGCGTCGAGATCACGAACTCCTCCACCCACATAGCCATACGCGACTCCAAGACCCCGGCCAGGGCCGTCCTCACCTTCCAGGCCGGAGCCTTCACCACCTTCATCGAAGCCCTCAAGAATCAGAGCCTCTCGACGGGGACCGGCCTCACCGGATCCCACGACTGACCGGTCCGGGACGACTGCGCCGACCCCGCGAATGGGTTGACCAGGTCGCGCTACGCGCTGCGGGCCGCAGTCGCGGACCGCCTGCCGGCGCGGAGGATGGCGATGGCGCGGGCACGGTCGAAGGCGGCGACGGGATCCCTGTGATACGTCCAAGGCTGCGCACCCACCCACGGCTCCAGCAGCCGGAACTGCTCAAGAGCCTCACGGCCCCGCCCGGCCTGGGCCAAGGCGGCGGCGAGCGTATGCCGGGCCAGCGGCAGCCGCGGGTCGTCGGCGGGTGCGGCGGAGACCGCGTCCAGAAGGGCGTTGATCGTGGATTTCGAGTTCCGGCCCGCGAACGGCATGAGGCCGGGGCCTTGCAGCGCCTGCTCGAAAGAGGCCATCAGCGGCAGCACGGACAAGAGCGTGTGCGCGGGGGCGGAGGCGGCGGCTTCCTTCGCGAAACGGTAGGCCAGCTGGTCCGAGCCGCACCACTTGGCGCACCAGTACTGAAGGGCCTCGAGGTGCCCGAAGAAGTGGTGCGGGGCGCGGGCGGTCAGCTCGCTCCACAGCTGGCGGAACTCCTCGTGCGGCAGGACGAGTCCGCGGGCTGCGGCGACCATCGTGACCCAAGGGGACGGGTCGTGCGGCGCCAGTGCGGCGGCCTCCTGAGCGGCGTACAGGGAGGCCGGCAGCAACTGCTGGAACTGGGCCATCCGTTCGGCGGGGACATCCTTGGCCAGGCCGGCACCACGGACGTCCCCGGCCCGATAGAGCAGCGCCTGCGCGTACACGGCCGCCGCGTCGGGATCCTTGGGCCGCTCGGCCTGCCAGGCGCTCAGCCACCGGTCGTCCTGGGAGGCGACAGAGGCGAGCGCACAGAGCCGGTCCCACCGCAGATCCCACTCCTGGCCCGCTGCGGCGAGCAGATCCGCACCCGGGCGCCAGTCGCCCTCCCGGGCCGCCTTCACGGCCTCGACCACCTCCGGCACAGGCGGGCTGTCCCGTGTCGGATCCAGCTCCGCACGCGGCAGAAGCCCGTACGCAGCGACGTCGACCCCGGCCGTCCCTTTCCGGTTGGCCCTGGCCAACCGGGTACTGCTCCACAGGGCCCAAATGATGACGGGGGTTCCCAGGATGCCAAAAATGTTCAGGAGCTCAGGGGACATGGCTTGCGGCGCTTTCGGATCAGCGTGCGAACGAATGACGCACACGATCATCTCGAACGGATGATCACAAGAAGCACACAGATCAGAGAAGATTGCATACGAACTACGCCTGGGCGCGAAGATCGTTCGCTTCTCTCAGGCCCTCCTCGATCACCACCTGAAGGAAATACGTGAAGGAGGCATACCGTGATCGACTGAGAGCTGTACCTGCCGACCTGCTGGATCGAGGTTCCGGCCCACCGGGCGAACAACCGGACCAGCGACGGGGCCGCCTTCGCCACCAAGCCGGTCCTCGCCTAAGGGCTGTCCCGTAA
>NZ_MUME01000210.1 GCF_002155915.1 Streptomyces thermovulgaris
GCCCCTACTTCAGCGCCGAACTCCCGGCGCCCCATCTGCGGCTGAGCTTCGCCGCGGTCGCCGGCACGGCCGAGATCGCCGAGGGGGTACGGCGCCTGCGCACGGCCTGCGAGGAAGTGCGTGCCCGAGGGGCTCGAGAAGGGTGAGACGCGAGGAGAGGGAAGAGGAGAGGGAAAGAGAGGAGGGGAAGAGGGGAGAAGGGGAGGACGAGGGACCGCCGTCCGCCGTCGCCCTCCTCGGTCCCGGGCCGGCAGACATCGGCACATGTTCCGGACATATGGCGACTGCGTCGGTGAACCCTGGGTAACCTCCGCGTCGTACCTCTTGACCCGCTTGCTTTCCGGGCCCACGATCGCCGCATGGCGGTTCAGGTCACTTTTGTCGCCGCGGCGCGCGGCTCCCCGCTGCTCGCCGAGCGGTTCGAGGACGACCGGCAGCTCGACCAGGCGGGCTGGGACGAGGTGTGGCGGGTCGCCCATGAGCTGCTGCCGCTCGCCGCCGCCGACCTGCGCTACTGCTCGCCCACCCCGCGCAGCCGCGCCACCGGGGACGCCCTCGGATACGCCCCGCTCGTCCAGGTCGCCCTGCGCGACTGCGACATGGGCCGCTGGCGCGGGCTCACCCTGGGCGAGGCGATGGCCCGTGAGCCGCAGGCCGTGGACGCCTGGCTCGCCGACCCGCGCAGCACCCCGCACGGCGGCGAGTCGCTGCTGTCCTTCATCACCCGCGTCGGCGGCTGGCTCGACACCCGGCCCGCCGAGGACGGCTGCCGCATCGTCGCCGTGGCCGAGCCCTCCGTGATCCGCGCGGCCCTGGTCTACGCCCTGAAGGCACCTCCGTTCACCTACTGGAACATCGACGTCCGTCCCCTGTCGACCACCACCGTCACCGGTCGCGCCGGCCGCTGGTACCTCTGCCTCGACGGCATACCGGCCTCGCTCTCCCACGCATAAGAAGGGTTTGCGGCGGCTTTCGCGCACGGACGGCCGCACCGGGTCCTCGCCCGGGCCGCCGGCCGGTCCGCCCCCTGCCCTCCTCCCTGCCCTCGCTCCTGTCCTTCTTTCCCCTCCCGTCCTTCTCGCTCTGTCGTGTCCACGGCTCCGCACCCCATGCCGCCGTTGCATAAACGTGCAGTGATACGTATAGTCATGCCATCAAGGAGGAGGGTTCATGGCTGTACGTGTGGCGGTCGCCGGAGCGAGTGGATACGCGGGCGGAGAGGCACTGCGACTGCTGCTGGCGCACCCCGAGGTCGAGATCGGCGCCCTGACCGGGAACTCCAGCGCCGGACAGCGCCTCGGCGCACTGCAGCCGCATCTGCCGCCCCTGGCCGACCGCGTCCTCGAGGAGACCACCGCCGAGGCCCTCGCCGGACACGACGTCGTTCTCCTCGCCCTGCCGCACGGCCGGTCCGCCGCCGTCGCCGAGCAGCTCGGCGACGACGTCCTCGTCATCGACCTGGGCGCCGACTTCCGGCTGAAGAACCCGGCCGACTGGGAGAAGTACTACGGCTCCCCGCACGCCGGCACCTGGCCCTACGGCCTTCCCGAACTTCCGGGTGCCCGCGCGGCGCTGGAGGGGTCCAAGCGCATCGCGGTACCCGGTTGCTACCCCACCGCCGTCTCCCTCGCCCTCGCCCCGGCCTACGCGGCCGGCCTGGCCGAGAACGAGGCCGTGGTCGTCGCCGCCTCCGGCACCTCCGGCGCCGGCAAGGCGCTCAAGCCGCACCTGCTCGGCTCGGAGGTCATGGGCTCCATGTCCCCCTACGGCGTCGGCGGCGTCCACCGGCACACCCCCGAGATGGTCCAGAACCTCAGCGCGGTGGCGGGGGAACCGGTCACCGTGTCCTTCACCCCCACCCTCGCGCCGATGTCCCGCGGCATCCTCGCCACGTGCAGCGCGAAGGCCAGGCCCGGCGTGACCGCCGAGTCCGTGCGCGCCGCCTACGAGAAGGCCTGTGCCGACGAGCCCTTCGTCCACCTCCTGCCCGAGGGGCAGTGGCCCGCCACCGCGGCCGTGTACGGCTCCAACGCCGTGCAGATCCAGGTCGCGTACGACCCCGTCGCGCACCGCATCGTCGCGGTCAGCGCCATCGACAACCTGACCAAGGGCACGGCGGGCGGCGCCGTGCAGAGCATGAACATCGCCCTCGGACTCGACGAGACCACCGGACTTTCCACGATCGGAGTCGCACCGTGAGCGTCACGGCAGCCAAGGGATTCCAGGCGGCGGGCATCGCCGCCGGAATCAAGGAGAACGGCAACCCGGACCTGGCCCTCGTGGTCAACACCGGTCCCCGCCGCGCCGCCGCCGGCGTCTTCACCTCCAACCGTGTCAAGGCCGCCCCCGTCCTGTGGTCCGAGCAGGTCCTCAAGACCGGACGGCTCTCCGCGGTGGTCCTCAACTCCGGCGGCGCCAACGCCTGCACGGGCCCCAAGGGGTTCCAGGACACCCATGCCACCGCCGAGAAGGCCGCCGAGGTGCTCGGCATCGGCCCCATCGAGGTCGCCGTCTGCTCCACCGGCCTCATCGGCGTCCCGCTCCCCATGGACAAGCTGCTGCCGGGCATCGAGACGGCCGCCGCCCAGCTCTCCGAGCACGGCGGCGAGAAGGCCGCCATCGCCATCAAGACCACCGACACCGTCCACAAGACCGCCGTCGTCACCAAGGACGGCTGGACCGTCGGCGGCATGGCCAAGGGCGCCGGGATGCTCGCCCCCGGCCTCGCCACCATGCTCGTCGTCCTCACCACCGACGCCGACCTCGAGGCCGACGTCCTCGACAAGGCCCTGCGTGCCGCCACCCGGGTCACCTTCGACCGCATCGACTCCGACGGCTGCATGTCCACCAACGACACCGTGCTGCTGCTCGCCTCGGGCTCCTCCGGGATCACCCCCGGCCACGAGGAGTTCGCCGAGGCCGTACGGGCCGTGTGCGACGACCTCGGCCGGCAGCTCATCAGGGACGCCGAGGGCGCCAGCAAGGACATCAGAATCGAGGTCGTCAACGCCGCGACCGAGGACGACGCCGTGGAGGTGGGCCGCTCCATCGCCCGCAACAACCTCCTCAAGTGCGCCATCCACGGCGAGGACCCCAACTGGGGCCGTGTCCTGTCCGCCATCGGCACCACCTCCGCCGCCTTCGAGCCCGACCGGCTCAACGTCGCCATCAACGGCGTCTGGGTGTGCAAGAACGGCAGCGTCGGCGAGGACCGCGAGAAGGTCGACATGCGCTACCGCGAGGTCCACATCGTCGCCGACCTCGCCGCCGGCAGCGAGACCGCCACCATCTGGACCAACGACCTGACCGCCGACTACGTCCACGAGAACAGCGCCTATTCGTCATGAGCTCCGGAACCACGCGTAAGCACACCGCGCTGCCCAAGGCGCAGATCCTCATCGAGGCACTGCCCTGGCTGACCCGGCACCACGGCAAGATCGTCGTCATCAAGTTCGGCGGCAACGCCATGGTGGACGAGGAGCTGAAGGCCGCCTTCGCCCAGGACGTCGTCTTCCTGCGGCATGCCGGGCTGAAGCCGGTCGTCGTGCACGGCGGCGGCCCGCAGATCAGCGCGGCCCTGGACAGGCACGGCATCGTCAGCGAGTTCAAGGCGGGCCTCAGAGTCACCACCGAGGACGCCATGGACGTCGTACGGATGGTGCTGGCCGGCCAGGTGCAGCGGGAGCTGGTCGGGCTGCTCAACCGGCACGGGCCCCTCGCCGTCGGCCTCACCGGAGAGGACGCGCACACCCTCACCGCCACCAAGCACACCCCCGAGATCGACGGCGAGCCGGTCGACCTCGGTCGGGTGGGCGAGATCACCGGGATCGACACGGGCGCGATCGAGGCACTGCTCGCCGACGGCCGCATCCCGGTCGTCTCCTCGATCGCCCGCTCCCAGGACGACGGACATGTCTACAACGTCAATGCTGATACGGCGGCTGCGGCACTCGCTGCGGCGCTGGGCGCCGAAACCCTCATGGTTCTCACCGACGTCGAGGGCCTCTACGAGGACTGGCCGAACTCCGACGAGGTGATCAGCCGCCTGACCGCGAGCGAGCTGGAGAAGCTGCTGCCGGAGCTGTCCTCGGGCATGGTCCCGAAGATGGAGGGCTGTCTGTACGCCGTGCGCAACGGGGTGCGCACCGCCCGCGTCATCGACGGCCGGGTGCAGCACTCGATCCTGCTGGAGATCTTCACCGACGAGGGCATCGGCACGATGGTCGTACCGGATGAACAGGGGGAGTCATGAGCAGCCGGAACGCGCACCGGGGCACGGGCAACGAGCGGCTGACCGCGCGCTGGCAGAACGCGCTCATGAACAACTACGGCACACCGCGCCTCCCCCTCGTCCGCGGCGAGGGCAGCCGTCTGTGGGACGCCGACGGCAACGAGTACCTGGACTTCGTCGGCGGCATCGCGGTCAATGCGCTCGGACACGCCCACCCGGCGGTCGTCGAGGCGGTCAGCCGGCAGATCGCCTCCCTCGGGCATGTCTCGAACCTGTTCGTCGCCGAGCCGCCCGTCGCCCTCGCCGAGCGCCTGCTGCAGCTCTTCGGCAGGGACGGCAGGGTGTTCTTCTGCAACTCCGGCGCCGAGGCCAACGAGGGCGCCTTCAAGATCGGCCGGCTGACGGGCCGCCCGCACATGGTCGCCACCGAGGGCGGCTTCCACGGCCGCACGATGGGTGCCCTCGCGCTCACCGGCCAGCCCGCCAAGCAGGAGCCGTTCCGGCCGCTGCCCGGCGAGGTCACCCATGTGCCGTACGGGGACGCCCAGGCGCTGGCCGCCGCGGTCACCGAGGAGACCGCCCTCGTCGTCATCGAGCCCGTCCAGGGCGAGAACGGTGTCGTCGTGCCCCCGCCCGGCTATCTGAAGGCGGCCCGCGCGATCACGGCGGCCACCGGCGCGCTGCTGGTCCTCGACGAGGTGCAGACCGGCATCGGCCGCACCGGGCACTGGTTCGCCTACCAGGCCCACGAGGGCGTCCTGCCGGACGTCGTCACCCTCGCCAAGGGCCTCGGCGGCGGGCTGCCGCTCGGCGCCACCGTCGCCTTCGGGCGCGCCGCCGGACTGCTCCGGCCCGGCCAGCACGGCACGACCTTCGGCGGCAACCCGGTCGCCTGCGCCGCCGGACTCGCGGTCCTCGACACGATCGCGGACGAGGGGCTGCTGGAGAACGTCAAGCGGCAGAGCGAGAAGCTGCGCGAGGGAATCGAGTCCCTGGGCCACCCGTTGACCGACCATGTCCGGGGCGCCGGACTGCTCCTGGGTATCGTGCTGACCGAGCCGCGCGCGCCTCAGGTGCAGCAGGCGGCTCAGGAGGCCGGTTTCCTGGTGAACGCGCCCACCCCCGACGTCGTACGGCTGATGCCGCCGCTGAATCTCGGCGACGACGCGGTGGACGCCTTCCTCGGGGCACTGCCCGGCATCCTGGACAAGGCAGGCGGGGACGGATGAGCCGGAGAATGGGACGACGATGAGTCAGGCGCAGGACCACGGGCAGACCGGGCGGACCTCAGCCACGACCTCCGGGCCCGCCGTACCGCAGACGCGCACCGCGCGCCACCGCCGGATCGTGGACATCCTCAACCGGCAGCCGGTGCGCTCGCAGAGCCAGCTGGCGAAGCTGCTGGCGGACGACGGGCTGAGCGTCACCCAGGCGACGCTGTCGCGGGACCTGGACGAGCTGAACGCGGTGAAGATCCGCAACACCGACGGCGACCTGATCTACGCGGTGCCGAGCGAGGGCGGTTTCCGCACACCGCGTGCGCCGCTGGGGGAGTCGGTCAAGGAGCAGCGGATGCGGCGGCTCTCGCAGGAGCTGCTGATCTCCGCGGAGGCCTCCGCGAACCTGGTGGTCCTGCGCACGCCCCCGGGGGCGGCGCAGTTCCTGGCCTCGGCGATCGACCAGGCCGAGCTGCACGAGATCCTCGGGACGATCGCCGGTGACGACACGGTGCTGCTGATCAGCCGGGACCCCCAGGGAGGCCAGGAACTGGCGGACCACCTGCTGCGGCTGGCCCAGAGCGGAAGCGCCCAGAGCGGCAACGCCCAGAACGGGAACTGACTCCCGCCGCGGGCGGTTTTGACCCCCGGCGGCGCCCCGGGCGGCGGCGCCGGATCCTCAACCGAGCCAGGCGGCGAGGCCCGCGGTGCACCGCACCTCGTCGCCGGCCGTGATCAGCAGCCCCTCCACGTCCGGCAGGGACTCCAGCCAGGCCAGCCCTTCCCGCGAGCCCATCGCGAACGCGGTCGTGGCCCAGCAGTCCGCCCAGGTCAGCCGGGGGGCGATCACCGTGACCGCCACCAGGTCGGTGACCGCGGAGCGGCCGGTGCGGGGGTCCACGACATGGGCCCCGCGCTCCGCCGTGCCCGAGGTGGCCACCGCCAGCTCCTCGGCCCCCGCCGCGGAGACCACCGCGGCCAGCGCGCCGGGGCGCAGGGGGTCCGACACCCCGACCCGCCAGGGCCGCTGCGGACCGGGGGAGCCCAGCAGCTGCACATCCCCGCCGCCGTTCACACTGACCCCGTCCGCACCCGCCGCCGCGATGTGCCGGGCGGCCCGCTCGGTGGCCCAGCCCTTGACGATCCCGGTCGGGTCCAGGTCCCCCCGGTAGCGCAGGCTGAACCAGCCCTCGCCGGTCCGCTCGGCCTCGGCGCCCAGGGCGAGGACCTCGGCGACCTCGGGATCGCACTCCTCCACGGTGAGCTCCCCGCGTGCCAGCCGGGAGATCTGGCTGTCGTCGCGGTAGGTGCTGAACACCTCGTCGACCCGGTGCAGCTGGGCGACCGCCTCGCGCAGGGCCGTGCGCACCGCCCCGGGCTCCCCGCCGCGGATGTCGAAGGAGAAGACCGTCCCCATGACCTCCTCCGCGTGACGCACCGCGGCGGGAGGGCTCTCCGGCCCGGCCACGGCCTCAGCCACCGGCCTGGTCCAGCGCCGACTGCAGCGACTGCTTGTAGCCGTTGCTGGTGTAGGTGGCCCCGGACACCGTGTCGATGTCCGCGCTCTGCGCGGCCACGGCCGCCTGGTTGAGCCTGGGCACGGCCAGCTGGGTCTTCTGGCCGCTGGTTCCGCCCTGCGGCGCCTGCACCGCCTCGGCCTTGGTGATCCTCCCGCCGCTGACCGTGATGCGGACCTGCACCGGCCCGTACGGGGTCCGGACGGCCTTGCCGGTGAGGGTGAGGGCCTGTGCGGCACCGGAGTCCGAGGAGCCGGAGGATCCGCCGCTCGCCTTCATCTTGTCCAGCGCCGACTGCAGCGACTGCTTGTAGCCGTTGCTGGTGTAGGTGGCCCCGGACACCGTGTCGATGTCCGCGCTCTGCGCGGCCACGGCCGCCTGGTTGAGCCTGGGCACGGCCAGCTGGGTCTTCTGGCCGCTGGTTCCGCCCTGCGGCGCCTGCACCGCCGTTGCCTGAACGATTCTTCCGTCGCTGACGGTCAGCCGGACCTGCACCGACCCGTACGGGGTGCGGACCGCGTCACCGGTGATGTCCTGAGTGCCCGTCCGCTGTGCCCCGCTGCCTCCTTGCGGCGCCTGGGCCGCCGCGCTCTGCTGCGGGGGCAGACCGGACGCCGAGGCGGAGGCCGGGTCGGTCGTCGGTTTCAGCGACAGCAGCAGCACGATGCCGGACACGGTCGCGGCACCGACGAGTACGGCGCGTCGGAGGGGGTGGCTCTTCCTCATCTTCTTCCAAGCTCCTGAAATCCCGTCGCTCACATCTCGAACGACTCGTGATGGATACGGCGGGCGGGGACTCCCGCGCCGCGCAGTGCCTCGTACACCGACTGCGCGAAACCGGGCGGGCCGCACATGAAGACGTCGTGACGGTCGATGTCGGGGATCTTTCGTTTCAGGGACTCCGCGGAGATGTCGGGGCGTTCGCCGTCGGGGCTGTTCACCGCGTACATCAGCCGGGCTCCGCGTTCTTCGGCGATCTTCGCCAGCTCGTCCCACAGGACCAGGTCCTGGGTGCTGTTGGCCCGGTACAGCAGGGTGATGTCACCGGCCGCGCCGGGCAGGGTCTCGAACAGCGCCCGCATCGGGGTGATGCCGACCCCGCCCGCGATCAGCAGCACCTTGCCGCGGCTGCGCCGGTACGCGGTCAGCGCGCCGTACGGGCCCTCCGCCCACACCCGGGTGCCGGGCCTCAGCTCGCGCAGGCGGGCGCTGTGGTCGCCGATCGCCTTGACGGTGATGCGCAGCAGGTTCGGGCGGGGCGCCGCCGACAGCGAGTAGGGGTGGGAGGAGAACCGCATGCCCGGTGCCAGGAACCGCCAGCGGAAGAACTGCCCGGCCTCCGCCCCCATCCGGTGCAGCTTCTTGCCGCTGATCAGCACCGACACCACGCCCGGCGTCTCCTCGATCACCGCCTCCACCCGCATCTGGTGACGCAGGTTCAGCCGGATCGGGGTGAGGATCCGGTACCAGATCACCATGAAGGTCACCCCGCCGTACAAGGCGTACCAGAAGGTTTTGGCGGCCGGCTCGACGGCGAAGTCGTTGCCGGTGGTGATCTGGTGCCAGAACGTCAGGAACACCGCCGCATAGGTGAGCAGGTGCACGTGGTACCAGGCGTCGTACGGCAGCGCCCGGCGCACCGGGCCGATCGAGATCAGCCCGATGACGAGCAGCAGACCGGTGCCGATGGCGGCCTTGCCCATGTCGGGCAGCTCGTTGACGGAGCTGATCGTCTGCTCCACGATGCCGCCGAACGACTTGCCGGCCTGCAGCGCGTAGCCCCACATGGTGAGGACGACGTGCGCGATCACCAGGCAGAGCGTGTAACGGCCGCTCATGGCGTGCCAGCGGGCGACCCGGTCGGAGCCGACCCGGCGCTCCAGGGCGGGCACACGTGCCATCTGCAGCACGACCAGGGCCATGAGGTAACCGGCGAGCAGACCGGTGATCCGGCCCGCGTTGACGATCCGTCCGCCCGTGTCGGCGATGGACGGGGTGTTCACCCACCACAGCCAGAGGACGCCGGCGCCACCTGCCGCGACGGCGAGCAGCAGCGGGACGGCGGGGGAGCGACGTGGCCGGATGCGGCGCATCGTCTGGCGCCGGGCGGCGCGGCCTCCTGCGAGCGTGGTGGTCACGGTTCCTCCGTGGCGATTCGACCTTGGCCGCTCACAGATACGTGCTGCGTGCGCCGAGTGTTCAGCGCCCGGCCGGGCCGTCGCGCCGCCGGAGTCAGGCCGGGGACGGCGGCAGGGGCAGGGGCAGCCCGGGCAGGCCGTCCAGGCTCGTGGCCACGTGTTCCTTCCTGGTGAAGTACTCGTTCAGCGAGGTGTCGTCCTCGCGTGCGAAGCGTCTGCCGTGCAGGTCGCGGTCCCCCTCGTACCTCATGAGGGGAACCGCGTATCCGCAGGTGTCCCGGATCAGTTCGGCGTGCACGACGATGATCGCGCGCAGCCCGTGCGGGGCGGGGTCGACGGCGGTGAAACGGGAGAGGAGTTCCTTGAAGCGCGGATCGTCGCGGAAGACCGGCTCGCCCCTGCCGTGGACGCGCACGATGGTGGGCGGCCCCTGGAAGGCGCACCACATGAGGGTGATCCGGCCGTTCTCGCGCAGATGCGCGATCGTCTCCGCGTTGGACCCGGCGAAGTCCAGGTAGGCCACGGTGCGTTCGTCGAGCACCACGAGGGAGCCCTTCAGGCCCTTGGGGGAGAGGTTGACCGTGCCGTCGCCGGACAGCGGAGCGGTCGCGGTGAAGAAGAGGGGCTGCTCCTCGATGAAGGCGCGCAGCCTGCCGTCCAGGCGCTCATAAGTTTTTCCCATGTTCCGCGATTGTTCAGGCATTTCGCCCTGGCGCCCAGGGCGCGTCGCGGAGCCGCCGTGTTCGTCGTGGCCGCCCCGGCCGGCGCTCGTGCGGGGCGGCCACGACCGTTCCTCGCCTCGCGGCCTCACGCGGTGAGACGCGGTGAGGAGCCGTGAAACGCGGTGAAGGCGCACGACCTCACTGGCCGAGGGTGCGCGGGGCGAGGCCGTCCAGGCCCTGGGGGGTGGCGGCGGTGCGGCCGATGGCGATCTTGATGTGGTCGATGGTGGCGGTGCGCTTGTCCTGGAGGGGGCCGAGGACGGCGTTCCGGACGAAGTCGGGGCCGCCTTGTCCGACGGTGTCGCGCAGGCGGGTGTTGGCTTCCTGGATCCGGGTGTCGAGCTGGGCGGGGTTGCGGTCGACCTCGCTGCGGGCGGAGGCGGGGATCTCCGGCAGCCGGGACCTCACGTCCGGGCAGACGACGGTGCCGGGGCCCGCCAGGGGCCGGGCGCTTTGGGCACCGTTCCGCTGGGGGTCCCGGCCGGCGCGGAACCGGCGACGACCGCACCGGACAGCACCACCGCGGCCGCGCCGCCGAGGAACGCGACACGGCGCCCGTCGTGCTTCGGAAGAGCCCTGGACATACGGATGCCTCACTCGGGTCGGGGACGACTGTCGTGGCAAACGCGGCGCCTGCGTTCTGCGGGAGATACGGGAAAGCGGTTGCTCTCGTTCAAGGGACGGCGAAGGAGTTCCGCGGGAGCCGTCCGGCGGTCCGCGGCGCGTCCCGCCGTGATTGACGAATCATGCAGAGTTCTGCATACTCATGCATGTCAGTGAATGCAGTGTGAGGAGAAACCCGTGACCGAGCGCGTCGTACTCGCCTACTCGGGCGGTCTGGACACCTCCGTCGCCATCGGCTGGATCGCCGAGGAGACGGGCGCCGAGGTCATCGCCGTGGCGGTCGACGTCGGCCAGGGCGGCGAGGACCTGGACGTCATCCGCAAGCGTGCGCTCGCCTGCGGCGCCGTCGAGGCCGAGGTCGCCGACGCCAAGGAGGAGTTCGCCGACGAGTACTGCCTCCCGGCGATCAAGGCCAACGCCCTCTACATGGACCGCTACCCGCTGGTCTCCGCCCTGTCCCGGCCGACGATCGTCAAGCACCTGGTCGCCGCCGCCAGGAAGCACGGCGCCACCACCGTCGCCCACGGCTGCACCGGCAAGGGCAACGACCAGGTCCGCTTCGAGGCCGGCATCGCCGCCCTCGCCCCCGACCTGAAGTGCATCGCCCCGGTCCGCGACTACGCGATGACCCGGGACAAGGCCATCGCGTTCTGCGAGGAGAAGGGCCTGCCGATCGCGACCACCAAGAAGTCGCCCTACTCCATCGACCAGAACGTCTTCGGCCGGGCCATCGAGACCGGCTTCCTCGAGGACATCTGGAACGCGCCGATCGAGGACATCTACGAGTACACCCAGAACCCGGCCGTCCCCCGCGACCCCGACGAGGTGATCATCACTTTCAAGGAGGGCGTCCCGGTCGCCGTCGACGGCAGGCCCGTCACCGTCCTGCAGGCCATCCAGCAGCTCAACGAGCGCGCCGGCGCCCAGGGCGTCGGGCGGATCGACATGGTCGAGGACCGCCTCGTCGGCATCAAGTCCCGCGAGGTGTACGAGGCTCCGGGTGCGATCGCCCTGATCACCGCCCACCAGGAGCTGGAGAACGTCACCGTCGAGCGCGAGCTCGGCCGCTACAAGCGGCAGGTCGAGCAGCGCTGGAGCGAACTCGTCTACGACGGCATGTGGTTCTCCCCGCTCAAGCGCGCCCTGGACGGCTTCATCAACGAGGCCAACCAGCACGTCTCCGGCGACATCCGGATGACCCTGCACGGCGGCCGCGCGGTCGTCACCGGCCGCCGCTCCGAGGAGTCGCTGTACGACTTCAACCTCGCCACCTACGACACCGGCGACACCTTCGACCAGTCCGCGGCCAAGGGCTTCATCGACATCTACAGCATGTCGTCGAGGATCGCCGCCAAGCGGGACCTGGCGTAAACCCCACGGGTCACCCTCACACGCATCGACCTGACAGCCGCCTCCTCGCCTGCAAGGGTGGGGAGGCGGTTCGCGCACAGACAACTTTTTGAGGAGCAACGCAGTGAGCAGCAACAGCGGTGACGTACGGCTCTGGGGCGGCCGTTTCGCCGACGGTCCGGCCGAAGCCCTGGCGAAGCTGTCCGCGTCCGTCCACTTCGACTGGCGGCTCGCGCCCTACGACATCGCCGGCTCCCGCGCCCATGCGCGTGTGCTGCACCGGGCGGGGCTGCTCACCGAGGACGAGCTCCGGCGCATGCTGGCCGGGCTCGACCGGCTCGAGGCGGACGTGGCCTCGGGCGCCTTCACGGGCACCGTCGCCGACGAGGACGTGCACACCGCCCTGGAGCGCGGCCTGCTCGAGCGTCTCGGTCCCGAGCTCGGCGGCAAGCTGCGCGCCGGCCGGTCCCGCAACGACCAGGTCGCCACCCTCTTCCGCATGTATCTGCGCGACCACGCCCGGATCATCGGCGGCCTGCTCGCCGACCTCCAGGAGGCACTGATCGGCCTGGCGGAGGCCCACCCGGACGTGGCCATGCCCGGGCGCACCCATCTCCAGCACGCCCAGCCCGTCCTCTTCGCCCACCACGTCCTCGCGCACGTCCAGGCCCTGGCGCGGGACGCCGAGCGGCTGCGCCAGTGGGACGAGCGGACGGCGGTCTCGCCCTACGGCTCCGGGGCGCTCGCGGGCAGCAGCCTCGGACTGGACCCCGAGGCGGTGGCGCGGGACCTCGGCTTCGAGCGCGGCAGCGTGGGCAACTCCATCGACGGCACGGCCTCCCGGGACTTCGTCGCCGAGTTCGCCTTCATCACCGCGATGATCGGTGTGAACCTCTCCCGGATCGCCGAGGAGATCATCATCTGGAACACGAAGGAGTTCTCCTTCGTGACCCTGCACGACGCCTTCTCCACCGGCTCCTCGATCATGCCGCAGAAGAAGAACCCGGACATCGCGGAGCTGGCCCGCGGCAAGTCCGGCCGGCTGATCGGCAACCTGACGGGGCTCATGGCGACGCTGAAGGCCCTGCCCCTCGCCTACAACCGCGACCTGCAGGAGGACAAGGAGCCCGTCTTCGACTCCTGCGACCAGTTGGAGGTCCTGCTCCCCGCGTTCACCGGCATGATCGCCACCCTCACCGTCCACCGCGAGCGCATGGAGGAACTGGCCCCGGCCGGCTTCTCACTGGCCACCGACGTCGCCGAGTGGCTGGTCCGGCGGGGGGTGCCGTTCCGGGAGGCGCACGAGATCGCCGGTGAGTGCGTGAAGACCGCCGAGGCCGAGGGCAAGGAACTGGACGAGCTCACCGACGAGCAGTTCGCGAAGATCTCCGCCCATCTCACCCCCGAGGTGCGTACGGTCCTCGACGTCCCCGGCGCCCTCGCCTCCCGCGCCGGGCGCGGCGGCACCGCCCCGAGCGCCGTCGCCGTCCAGCTCGCCGAGGTCAAGGCGGACGTGGCGGCCCAGCGCCAGTGGGCGGACGCGAAGAAGAAGCAGTAGCGGTCGTGGTCCAGGGGCGGCGGGGCAGTCTTGGAAGCGGCGATGAGGGCCTTGCCGGTCCACACCCGGCGGCGGCCGCCGGTGGGGCCTGCTTCCACCTCGCCGCCGGGGAACCAGCCGCCGAGAGCCAGGGACCACACCGACGACGGCGCTAGGTGTTCTGTCCACG
>NZ_MUME01000211.1 GCF_002155915.1 Streptomyces thermovulgaris
ACCGGCGTGGCCACGCCGGTCCACCGGGGGCGCTCGACGGCGACGTACGAGATCGCCATCAGCGACGAGGAGGGGCGGCGTGTGTGCAGCGCCCGCCTGACCTGCATGCTGCGCGATGCGAAGCCGGGCGAGGGCGTCCCCTCCGGCTCCTCCGCGACCGGCTGAGCCGCCGGACCTCCTCCGTCCCGGCCGTTGCCTGCGGACCTGGCCGGCCCTAGCGTCATGGCATGACGACGGAAGGAGTTCCCCGGCCGGAGGCACAAGTGCCCCGGTCCCGGCCCGGATCGGGGCACCGCATCACCGACGGCACCGGCGAAGCAGTCGCGATGAGCGGCATCGGACCGCTCGAACCGGGCGAGGGCACGCTCGCGCGGGACGAGCCCGGTCCCGCCGGCCCGCCTCGCACCCCCTGGCCGTACGGCCCCCTCGCGCGGGCGTACCGGCGGCACCGCCGCGCCGTCCTCACGGCCGCCGCACTCATCCTCCTTCTCTCAAGCGGCAGTTACCTCTACGCCACCCGCGAACGCCCCTCGCCGCCCGCGCCCTCCGCCCCTCCCTATCCCTCCCAAGTCACCGACGTCTCCTACCTGGACGCGGTGGCCACACCGCCCCGCGACGCCGGGCCCAGGAGCTTCAGCTTCGCGGTGCTGGTCGGTGTGAGCTCCGGCCCGCCCGTGACCGTGACTCGTGTCAGCCAGCCGTACGCGGGACTCTCCGTCACCTCCGAGCCCCGGCCCCCTTTCCGCACGAGGGCGGGAACCGCCCAAAAAGTTGTCATAACCATGCATGTAAGAGATTGCGGGAAGGTTCCGGAGAACGTCGGACTTCCTTTCCTGGATGTAACACTGCGTAATACGCGAGCAATCCAAATGCACAGTTTCATCCTCGGCCCGCGCTACGCACGGACCCTCTCCGGGGCCCTCCGAGCGGCGTGTGACAACGATTCCCGGTAATCACCAAAACGCCTGAGACACCTGATCCGACCTCTCCCCATCCTGCGGGTTCTCAGAATCCGGACAGGGCGAATCGGCCTGAATTCCACTGTTCCCCCCATGCGATACCGCTCCGCATTAGGTCGGGTGATAACAAGAGCATCACAGCATGGCTCAGACTCTCCTCCACATTCCCTGCACCCGCTTAGAGTCACGGCCAGTCACGGCGCGGTCAGGAAAGATCTTCGGACCGGCGCTTGACTCGGCCTCTTCCAGGGGGGAGTGGCCGTGCCAGGGAAAGGACTGATCGTGCGTCAACGTTCGCTCATCGCCATCACCGCCGCACTGGCAGCGGGAGCACTCACCCTCACCGCCTGTGGTTCGCGGGGCGGGGACAAGGGTTCGGACTCCGACAGCGGCGGCACCATCGTCACCATCGGCGTCGACGCCCCGCTGACCGGCGACCTGTCCGCACTGGGTCTCGGTATCAAGAACTCCGCTGACCTGGCCGCCAAGACTGCCAACAAGCAGAACTACGTCAAGGGCGTCACCTTCAAGGTCGAGGCCCTCGACGACCAGGCGCAGCCCTCCTCGGGCCAGCAGAACGCCACCAAGTTCGTCGCCAACAAGAGCGTCCTTGGTGTCGTCGGCCCCCTCAACTCCTCCGTCGCCGAGTCCATGCAGAAGGTCTTCGACGACGCGAAGCTGGTCCAGGTCTCGCCTGCCAACACCAACCCCGCCCTCTCCCAGGGCGTGAACTGGCAGAAGAGCAAGACTCGCCCCTACAAGTCGTACTTCCGTACTGCGACCACCGACGCCATCCAGGGCCCGTTCGCCGCGCAGTACATGTACAACGAGGCCAAGAAGCGCAAGGTCTTCGTCATCGACGACAAGAAGACCTACGGCGCCGGTCTGGCCGCCACCTTCACCGAGGAGTTCAAGAAGCTCGGCGGCAAGGTCGTCGGCACCGACCACATCAACCCCGAGACCAAGGACTTCTCCGCGGTCGCCACCAAGGTCAAGAAGTCCGGCGCCGACATGGTGTACTACGGCGGCGAGTACCCGCAGGCCGGCCCGCTGAGCAGGCAGATCAAGGCCGCCGGCGCCAAGGTTCCCCTCATCGGCGGCGACGGCATCTACAGCGCCGACTTCATCAAGCTCGCCGGCTCCGGCGGCGAGGGCGACTTCGCCACCTCCGTCGGCGCCCCGGTCGAGGAGCTCCCCTCCGCCAAGGAGTTCATCGCCAACTACGAGGCCGCCGGCTACAAGGAGGCCTACGAGGCCTACGGCGGTTACTCCTACGACTCGGCCTGGGCCATCATCGAGGCCGTCAAGAAGGTGGTCGAGGACAACGGCGGCAAGCTTCCCGACGACGCCCGCGAGAAGGTCACCGCCGCCATGCAGGACGTCTCCTTCGACGGAGTGACCGGCAAGGTTTCCTTCGACGAGTTCGGTGACGCCACCAACAAGCAGCTCACCGTCTACTCCGTCCAGAAGGGTGCCTGGAAGCCCGTGAAGTCGGGCACCTACACCGGCTGACCCGGATTGCACCACCTAAGTCGCGCGGGGCGCCGTACCACTGGCGCCCCGCGCGTACTCACTTACGGCCCATCCGTCGAAACATTCCGAACGTCTCGGAGGACATGCGGTGAACGAACTGCCGCAGCAGCTGGTCAACGGCCTGCTACTGGGATCCATGTACGGGCTGGTCGCCATCGGCTACACCATGGTCTACGGCATCGTCCAGCTCATCAACTTCGCCCACGGCGAGATCTTCATGGTGGGCGGCTTCGGCGCCCTCACCGTCTATCTCTATGTGCTGCCCGACGGCACCTCCATGTGGGTGGCACTCCCGCTGATGCTTCTCGGAGCCATCATCGTCTCCGTCCTGACCGCCATAGGAGCGGAACGATTCGCCTACCGCCCCCTGCGCGGCGCCCCGCGCCTGGCCCCCCTCATCACCGCCATCGGTCTCTCCCTCGCCCTTCAGCAGGCCGTCTGGGCCTGGTACCCCGGCGGTGAGGACTCCCTCAACTTCCCGCAGATCGAGGGCGGTCCCTTCGAGATCGGCAGTGTCACCATCCAGACCGGCGACATCTTCCTCTTCGTCGTCGCGCCCATCAGCATGGCCATCCTCGCCTACTTCGTCATGAGGACCCGCACCGGACGCGGTATGCAGGCCACCGCCCAGGATCCCGACACCGCCAAGCTCATGGGCATCAACACCGATCGCATCATCGTGATCGCCTTCGCCCTCGGTGCCGCCTTCGCCGCCGTCGGGGCCGTCGCCTACGGCCTCAAGTACGGCCAGGTCCAGTTCCGCATGGGCTTCATCCTCGGCCTCAAGGCCTTCACCGCTGCCGTTCTCGGAGGCATCGGCAACATCTACGGCGCCATGATCGGCGGCCTCGCCCTCGGCATCGCCGAGACCCTGGCCACCGCCTACATTGCCGACATCCCCGGTATGCACCAGTTCGGCAGCCAGTCCTGGGCCGACGTCTGGGCCTTCGTACTCCTCATCCTCGTGCTCCTGTTCAGGCCCCAGGGCCTGCTCGGCGAGCGAGTCGCGGACAGGGCGTGACACCGATGACCACACAGACCACAGCAAGCAACACCCCCAGCACCACCACCGCCGCCGCAGCCCCCAAGGGCCTCATCGGCATCCCCGAGAACATCGGCCGCGCCCTCGCCACCGCCGGCGGTGCCCTCTCTGTCGCCTCCACCTTCCTCGCCTGGACCTGGACCCCCGCCTTCCCCGGCGACCTCACCGTCTATGGTTACCCCGGAGGCCTCCAAGTACTCGTCCTCGTCGGAGGTGCTCTCACCGCTCTCTTCGGCCTCGCCTCCTACGGCGTCAAGGGCCTGCGCTGGCTCGCCCCCGCAGGTGCCAACAGCTCCCTGAAGCTGGCCGCCCTCGGCACGTTCGCCACCGCCTGGTACACCGTCATCGCCATCAGCGTCAAGCTCGGCGGACTCGTCAACCTCGAACCCGGCGGCTGGATCGTGGCGGTGGTCACCCTCGCCGCCGTGCTCGGCGCGTTCTCCCTGCCGTTCGAACGGCCGGAGGCCGAGCACCACGACGCCGACGGCACGGGCTGGGACCGGTTCCGCCACGGCGTACGCCACCAGGCCGCCGTGCTCAGGGCCGCTCTCGCCGGCGGTGAGCCCTCCGCTCCCGCCCGCAAGCTCCCCTCCTACGCCGAAATCCTGATCATCGTCGCCGTTCTCGCCGCCGGTCTGACCGTCTTCACCTACGGCATCGGCACCGAGTACGACGAGCTCTTCATCGGCTTCCTCATCACCGCCGGCTTCGGCTTCGCCGCCCTCTTCAAGGCCGGGCTGATCACCCGTATCGCGGCCATCACCGCCAGGCACAGCACGGTCACCATGATCGGTGCCTTCGTCGCGGCCGCCGCCTTCCCCTTCACCCAGTCCGACGACCAGTACGCCACCATCGGCGTCTACATCCTGATCTTCGCCACGGTCGCACTCGGCCTCAACGTCGTCGTCGGTCTCGCCGGTCTTCTCGACCTCGGATACGTCGCCTTCCTCGGCGTCGGCGCCTACACCGCCGCCCTGGTCTCCGGCTCGCCGTCCTCGCCCCTGTCCATCCAGCTGCCGTTCTGGGCCTCGGCACTGATCGGCGCCGTCGTCTCCATGGTCTTCGGCGTCCTCATCGGCGCCCCGACCCTGCGGCTGCGCGGCGACTACCTCGCCATCGTCACCCTCGGCTTCGGCGAGATCTTCCGCATCGCCCTCCTCAACACCGACGGAACCTCCGGGCCCGACATCACCAACGGCTCCAACGGCATCTCCTCCATCCCGAACCTGAACATCCTCGGCTTCGACTTCGGCCAGGAGCACACCATCCTCGGGTTCACCATCGGCCGTTTCGCCAACTACTTCCTGCTGATGCTCCTGATCACGCTGGTCGTCGTCGTGGTCTTCCGGCGCAGCAGCGACTCCCGCATCGGCCGTGCCTGGATCGCCGTCCGCGAGGACGAGACCGCCGCCCGGGCCATGGGCATCAACGGCTTCCGCGTCAAGCTCATCGCCTTCGCCCTCGGAGCCACGCTCGCCGGCCTCGCCGGCACCGTCCAGGCCCACGTCACCTACACCGTCACCCCCGAGCAGTACATGTTCGCCCACGTCGTTCCGCCCAACTCCGCCTTCCTGCTCGCCGCGGTCGTCCTCGGCGGCATGGGCACCATCAGCGGCCCGCTCGTCGGCGCGGCCCTGCTCTACCTCATCCCGGCCAAGCTCCAGTTCCTCGGCGACTACCAGCTCCTGGCCTTCGGTCTCGCACTCGTCCTGCTGATGCGCTTCCGCCCGGAGGGCCTCATCGCCAACCGGCGCCGCCAGCTCGAGTTCCACGAGGACACGGAAGCGCCCGCAGTCCTCAGCAAGGCAGGGGTCTGATCCATGACAACCGACACCACCACCAAGGGCACCACGCCCGACGCCACCACCCCCGGCACGCCCATCCTCGACGCCCGCGGCGTCACCATGCGCTTCGGCGGCCTCACCGCCGTACGCGGAGTCGACCTCACCGTGAACAGCGGCGAGATCGTCGGACTCATCGGCCCCAACGGCGCCGGCAAGACCACCTTCTTCAACTGCCTGACCGGGCTCTACGTCCCCACCGAGGGCGAGGTCCGCTACAAGGGCCAGGTCCTGCCGCCCAAGCCCTTCAAGGTCACCGCGGCCGGCATCGCCCGCACCTTCCAGAACATCCGTCTGTTCGCCAACATGACGGTGCTGGAGAACGTGCTCGTCGGCCGGCACACCCGCACCAAGGAAGGACTCTGGTCCGCCCTGCTGCGCGGTCCCGGCTTCCACCGGGCCGAGGCCGCCTCCCGCGCACGCGCCATGGAGCTCCTCGAGTTCGTCGGCCTCGCCCACAAGGCCAACCACCTCTCGCGCAACCTGCCCTACGGCGAGCAGCGCAAGCTCGAGATCGCCCGTGCGCTGGCCAGCGAGCCCGGCCTGCTGCTCCTGGACGAGCCCACCGCCGGCATGAACCCGCAGGAGACCCGCGCCACCGAGGAACTGGTCTTCGCCATCCGGGACATGGGCATCGCCATCCTCGTCATCGAGCACGACATGCGGTTCATCATGAACCTCTGCGACCGTGTCGCCGTGCTCGTCCAGGGCGAGAAGCTCATCGAGGGCGACAGCGTCACCGTCCAGCGCGACGAACGCGTCATCGCCGCCTACCTCGGTGAGCCCTTCGAGGGCGCCCCCGGCGCCGAGGAGGCCGCCGAGGTGGAGAGCGCCGAGGCCCATGCGAAGGCGGAAGCACAGGCCGAGAGCGCCAAGGCCGAGGCGAAGACGGAAGCACAGGCCGAGAGCGCCGAGAACACCACGGACGCCGCGTCGGACCGGAGCACGACGGACGCCGCGCCCGGCAAGGAGAACGACCGATGACCGCACTGCTCGAAGTCGAGGACCTCCGCGTCGCCTACGGCAAGATCCAGGCCGTCAAAGGCATCTCCTTCTCCGTCGAGGCCGGCCAGATCGTCACCCTCATCGGCACCAACGGCGCCGGCAAGACCACGACCCTGCGCACCCTGTCCGGGCTGCTCAAGCCGGTCGGCGGTCAGATCAGGTTCAACGGCAAGTCGCTGAAGAAGGTCCCCGCCCACCAGATCGTCTCCATGGGGCTCGCCCACTCCCCCGAGGGGCGGCACATCTTCCCCCGGATGACCATCGAGGACAACCTCCTGCTCGGCGCCTTCCTCCGCAAGGACAAAAGCGGCATCGAGCAGGACGTCCAGCGCGCCTACGACCTCTTCCCCATCCTGGGAGAGCGCAGGAAGCAGGCCGCGGGCACCCTCTCCGGCGGCGAGCAGCAGATGCTCGCCATGGGCCGAGCCCTGATGTCCCGGCCCAAGCTGCTCATGCTCGACGAGCCCTCCATGGGTCTCTCCCCGCTCATGATGCAGAAGATCATGGCGACCATCGCCGAGCTGAAGGCCCAGGGCACCACCATCCTGCTCGTCGAGCAGAACGCCCAGGCCGCTCTCTCCCTGGCCGACCGGGGCTATGTCATGGAGGTCGGCAACATCGTCCTGTCCGGCAGCGGCCAGGAGCTGCTGCACGACGAATCGGTCCGCAAGGCGTACCTGGGCGAGGACTGAGAATCCCAGGGCCGAAAGGCCGAAGGACATGACACAAGGGCCCGCGCCCCCAGGGGGCGCGGGCCCTTGGCCCGTCCGCCGTTCCCCGCGTTCCTCGTCCGGCTCAGCCCTTGTCGGGCTTGGCGGCGTTCTTCGCGGCCTTCCGCTCCTCGCTGTCCTGAAGGATCGCCTCCGCGACCTGCCGCATCGACATACGGCGGTCCATCGACGTCTTCTGGATCCAGCGGAACGCCGCCGGCTCGGTCAGCCCGTACTCCGTCTGCAGCACCGACTTGGCACGGTCGACCAGCTTGCGGGTCTCCAGGCGCTGGGTGAGGTCCGCGACCTCCTTCTCCAGCTCCTTCAGCTCCGTGAACCGCGACACGGCCATCTCGATCGCCGGGACGACATCGCCCTTGTTGAAGGGCTTGACCAGATAGGCCATCGCACCGGCGTCCCGTGCGCGCTCGACGAGCTCCCGCTGCGAGAACGCGGTCAGCATCAGCACCGGCGCGATCCGCTCCTCGGCGATCCGCTCCGCCGCCGAGATGCCGTCGAGCTTGGGCATCTTCACGTCGAGGATCACCAGGTCGGGCCGGTGCTCCCGGGCCAGCTCCACGGCCCGCTCCCCGTCCCCGGCCTCCCCGACGACCCGGTACCCCTCCTCCTCCAGCATCTCCTTGAGGTCCAGCCGGATCAGCGCCTCGTCCTCGGCGATGACGACCCGTGTGGTCAGCGGAGGCCTGTGCGACTTGTCGTCGGACACGTCTACGGGCTGAGGTGGCTCGGCGGTCACGGGGCGCTCCTTGTTCCGGAGAGGAAGATACTGCTCTCAAGAGCGTACCGAGCTGCGGTAAGGTGGGGGCACGGCGGGTGACCGTCGATCTTCGTTTTGAAGGGGCCCCGGTAGCCCAGCGGTAGAGGCAATGGTCTCAAACACCATCCAGCGTCGGTTCGAATCCGACCCGGGGTACTTTCCTCCAAGTCCAAGGTCACCGGTTCCCCCGGAGGACGTCGTCCTCCCCGATGCGATGGACCCGGACCAGATTGGTGGAGCCGGGCACGCCGGGGGGTGAACCGGCTGTGATGACCACCACATCGCCTTTCTCGCAGCGGCCGCTTCTCAGCAGGAATTCGTCGACCTGCTCGACCATCGCGTCGGTCGAGTCGACGCACGGCCCCAGGAACGTCTCCACGCCCCAGGTCGCGCTGAGCTGGGAGCGGGTGGCCGGCTCCGGGGTGAAGGCCAGGAGCGGAATCGGGGAGCGGTAGCGGGAGAGACGACGGGCCGTATCGCCCGACTGGGTGAAGGCGACCAGGAACGCGGCCCCGAGGAAATCGCCGATCTCCGCGGCGGCACGGGCGACGGCGCCGCCCTGCGTACGGGGCTTGTCCCGTTCGACCAGGGGCTGCAGTCCCCTGGCGAGGAGGTCGTCCTCGGCCGCCGTGATGATCCGGGCCATCGTCCGCACCGTCTGCACCGGGTACTTGCCCACACTGGTCTCGCCCGAGAGCATCACCGCGTCCGTGCCGTCGATCACCGCGTTGGCCACGTCGGAGGCCTCCGCGCGGGTCGGGCGGGAACTGTCGATCATCGAGTCGAGCATCTGGGTGGCGACGATCACCGGCTTGGCGTTGCGCCTGGCCAGTTTGATCGCCCGCTTCTGGACGATGGGGACCTGCTCCAGGGGCATCTCCACGCCCAGGTCGCCACGGGCGATCATGATGCCGTCGAAGGCGGAGACGATGTCCTCCAGGGCCTCGACCGCCTGGGGCTTCTCGATCTTGGCGATGACCGGGAGGCGGCGGCCCTCGTCGTCCATGACCCGGTGGACCTCCAGCACGTCCCGGCCGCTGCGGACGAACGACAGGGCGATGACGTCGAAGCCGGTGCGCAGCGCCCAGCGCAGGTCGTCCTCGTCCTTCTTGGTCAGGGCGGGGACGGAGACGGCGACCCCGGGGAGGTTCAGGCCCTTGTGGTCAAAGACCACTCCGCCCTCGATCACCCTGGTGCGGACCCGGGGGCCGTCGACCGAGGTCACCTCGAGGCAGACCCTGCCGTCGTCGACGAGGATGCGTTCGCCGGGGGCGACGTCGTCCGCGAGACCTGCGTGGGTGGTGCCGCAGAGATGACGGTCGCCCTCGACGCCCTCCTCCACGGTGATGGTGAAGGTGTCGCCGCGTTCGAGAAGCACCGGTCCTTCACGGAAACGGCCGAGCCGGATCTTCGGCCCCTGGAGGTCGGCGAGAATTCCGACACTGCGTCCGGCCCGGTCGGCGGCCTTGCGCACATGCCGGTAGCGCTCCTCGTGTTCGGCGCGGTCGCCATGGCTCAGATTGAAACGGGCGACGTCCATTCCGGCGTCGACCAGGGCTTCGATCCGGTCGTAGGTGTCCGTGGCGGGTCCGAGAGTACAAACGATCTTTGCTCGGCGCATGATGTGGGCCCAGGCCTTACCAAAGGGCGGTGCCGCAATACGGCATGACCGCTCAACAACTTTTGGGTGAAGTGATATCGCAGGGACATGAAAGAGCGTGGGAAAAGTGCCGGACGACCGTCGCGGCAGCCGGACGGTGGGGGACGGTTTTCTGACTACAGTGTGGGCGGTGCCATCGTGAATCGCGCGTTGAGTTGCGCATACACGTGCTGCCGTTTGGGTTCCAGGTCCAGGGGTGCGGCCTCGGGCTGCGCACCGGGTGCGCCGTAGAACTCGCCCCTTTGCAGGGCACCGGGGACCAGAGGAGGGGACGGGGGATTTTCCGCGCCGATGTCGGCGATTTCGACGAGGGCGGACAGCGTGGTGCCGAGCGCCTCGGCGTACTCCCTGGCCCGTTGGACGGCCTCGCGTACGGCCTGTTGCCGCGCCTGCCGGTGGGCGGGCGAGTCGGGGCGCAGGGACCACCACGGTCCGTCCACCCGGGTGAGTTCCAAGTCGGCCAGGCGGGTGGTGAGTTCGCCCAGGGCGGTGAAGTCGCAGAGCACGGCGGTGAGATGGACGGTGCCGTGATAGGTGCGGATGCGTTCGCCGCGGCCGTGCCGGGTGAGTTCCGGGGTGATGGAGAAGGCGCCGGTCTCCAGGCGTTCGACGGCCTGGCCGTAGGACTTGACGAGGTCGATGACGGCGGCGTTGCGACGGGTGAGGTCGTCGAGGGCCGAGCGGCGGTCCTTGCCGCGGGCGGCGACGGTGATGCCGATCCGGGCGATCTCGGGGTCGACTTCGAGGCGGGCCTCGCCCCGGACGGAGATACGGGGCTCGTCGGGGGTGCCGTAGGGGAG
>NZ_MUME01000212.1 GCF_002155915.1 Streptomyces thermovulgaris
GGCCCCGGGCCCGGGGGCCTTCGCCCACGTCCGCCGGCGACGCTCCGTACACTGGGCACCGTGAGTGACCTCCCCCCGTACGACGACAACGAGCAGCCCGGCCCCCGCGACTCCTTCGACGAGATCGTCGCGGCCGAGACCAGCCGCGACCCCGATCTCGCGGTGATCGAGGCCGGCAGCCGTACCCTGCGGACCCAGGGCGGGCCGCCGCGGGCGGAGGTACCGGGGCGGCCGGAGGACCCCGAGCTGGACAGGGCGCTGCGTCAGGTCGAGGAAGAGCTGGCGACCCGGTGGGGCGAGACCAAGCTGGAGCCCTCGGTCACCAGGATCTCCGCGCTGATGGACGTCCTGGGCGAGCCGCAGCGCTCGTACCCCTCCCTCCACATCACCGGCACCAACGGCAAGACCTCCACCGCCCGCATGATCGAGGCCCTGCTCGGTGCCTTCGAGCTGCGCACCGGCCGGTACACCTCCCCGCACGTGCAGTCGATCACCGAGCGGATCAGCCTGGACGGCGCGCCGGTCTCCGCCGAGCGGTTCGTCGAGACGTACCACGACATCAAGCCGTACGTGGAGATGGTCGACGCCTCGCAGGAGTACCGGCTGTCCTTCTTCGAGGTGCTGACCGGCATGGCGTACGCCGCCTTCGCCGACGCACCGGTGGACGTGGCCGTCGTCGAGGTGGGCATGGGCGGCAGCTGGGACGCCACCAACGTCATCGA
The DNA here is from genome assembly GCF_002155915.1 of Streptomyces thermovulgaris. GTDB lineage: Bacteria > Actinomycetota > Actinomycetes > Streptomycetales > Streptomycetaceae > Streptomyces > Streptomyces thermovulgaris. Next base: position 723 of record NZ_MUME01000212.1, read on the forward strand.
CGCGGACGTCGCCGTCGTCACCCCCGTCTCCCTCGACCACACCGACCGGCTCGGCGCCACACCGGGCGAGATCGCCGCCGAGAAGGCCGGCGTCATCAAGCCGGGTGCCACCGTGGTCATGGCTCAGCAGCCGGTGGAGGCCGCCCAGGTGCTGCTGAAGAAGGCTTCGGAGGCCGGTGCGACGGTGGCCCGCGAGGGGCTGGAGTTCGGTGTCCTGGCGCGACAGGTGGCCGTCGGCGGGCAGCTGCTCACCCTGCGCGGCCTGGGCGGCGAGTACTCCGAGGTGTACCTGCCGCTGCACGGCGCCCACCAGGCGCACAACGCCGCCGTGGCGCTCGCCGCCGTGGAGGCGTTCTTCGGCGTCGGTGCCCAGCGCGCCGAGCCGCTGGACGAGGAGACCGTCCGCAAGGCGTTCGCGTCCGTCGCCTCGCCGGGCCGGCTGGAGGTCGTACGGCGCTCGCCGACCGTGGTGCTGGACGCCGCGCACAACCCGGCGGGCGCACAGGCCGCCGCCGAGGCGATCCAGGAGGCGTTCGGCTTCAGCCGGCTGATCGGCGTGGTCGGGGCCAGCGGCGACAAGAACGCACGCGGTCTGCTGGAGGCCTTCGAGCCGATCTTCGCGGAGGTCGTGATCACGCAGAACTCCAGCCACCGCGCGATGAACGCCGACGAGCTGGCCGCGATCGCCGTCGAGGTCTTCGGCGAGGAGCGGGTCCAGGTCGAACCGCGCCTGCCCGACGCGCTGGAGGCCGCGATCACGCTCGCCGAGGAGGAGGGCGAGTTCGCCGGCGGCGGTGTCCTGGTCACCGGTTCCGTCATCACCGTCGGTGAGGCCCGACTGCTCCTCGGGAGGGGCTGACTTCTCGTGCGTACGCTGTGTTCCTCGACCCTGATCGGCGAGTTCTTCATCGTGGGGTTCGCCGGCCTGGTCGCCATGAAGGATCCTGATCTGTCCATGACGGCCGTATGGTCGGTCAGCGGTTCCCTCATGCTGCTGTGCCTGCTGCTGTGCGGCCTGGTGACCCGGCCCGGCGGCGTGGCCCTCGGCTGGGTGCTGCAGGCCGCGCTGATCGTCTCCGGTTTCGTGGTGCCGATGATGTTCTTCCTCGGCGCGGTGTTCGCGGCCCTGTGGTGGGCGTCGGTGCACTACGGCCGGAAGGTCGACGAGGCGAAGGCCAGGTTCGCCGCCCAGGCCGCCGGCTCCGGGGAGGCGAACCCCTCCTCCCCCGACCCCGCGTGAGCACAGCCCTGTAACCTCGTTCCACCGCACCTTTGTGGCAAGAAGGAGCCCCATCGTGACCCAGCGCACCCTTGTCCTGCTCAAGCCCGACGCCGTCCGTCGGGGTCTGACCGGCGAGATCATCAGCCGTATCGAGCGCAAGGCGGGCTGGCGGATCACCGCGCTGGAGCTCCGCACCCTGGACACCGAGACCCTCGAGCAGCACTACAGCGAGCACAAGGGCAAGCCCTTCTACGAGCCGCTGGTGGAGTTCATGTCGTCCGGTCCGGTGGTTGCCATGATCGTCGAGGGCGAGCGGGTCATCGAGGGCGTGCGCACCCTGGCCGGGCCCACCGACCCGATCGCCGCTCCTCCCGGCTCGATCCGCGGCGACTACGGTGTGATCGTCCGGGAGAACCTGATCCACGCCTCCGACTCCGAGGAGTCCGCCGAGCGCGAGATCAAGATCTTCTTCCCGGACCGCGGCTGACCCCTGGCCCCGGCCGCTTCTTCTGACGTTCCATCAGCTCCACCGGCCGCCTGACCTGGGCGGCCGTGCACTACCGGCCGCTCCGCCACGCAAGAGGTGCCGATCGGGGGAACCAGTGCCTCCGATGGGCCGTCTCCACAAGCGAGGCGGTAGGCCATCCGCTGACAATGGCGGAGACCCTCGCGCAGTGTTCGTGCAGGCACGTCTACGATGTAAGCCTTCACGCCACAGCACCCGCCCTCGCCGTACCTGAAAAGCCCTCAAAGCTCCCAGGGAAGGCCAGACGAATCCTGATGGGGAACTCAATGTCGTTCATCGGCCGTGACATGGCTGTCGACCTCGGGACCGCCAACACGCTGGTGTACGTCAGGGGTCGCGGGATCGTACTCAACGAGCCGTCCGTCGTCGCGATCAACACGAACACCGGTGGCATCCTCGCGGTCGGCGCCGAGGCGAAGAAGATGATCGGGCGCACGCCGGGCAACATCGTTGCCGTACGTCCCCTGAAGGACGGCGTCATCGCGGACTTCGAGATCACCGAGCGGATGCTCCGCTACTTCATTCTGAAGATCCACAAGCGGCGGTATCTGGCTCGTCCGCGGGTCGTGGTCTGTGTGCCTTCCGGCATCACCGGTGTCGAGCGCCGTGCCGTCATCGAGGCCTCCACCCAGGCCGGCGCCCGCCAGGTGCACATCATCGAGGAGCCGATGGCCGCGGCCATCGGCTCCGGCCTACCGGTCCACGAGGCCACGGGCAACATGGTGGTGGACATCGGCGGCGGCACCACGGAGGTCGCGGTCATCTCGCTCGGCGGCATCGTCACCGCCCAGTCCATCCGTGTCGCCGGCGACGAGCTGGACAACGCGATCATCCAGCACGTCAAGAAGGAGTACTCCCTTCTGCTGGGCGAGCGGACGGCGGAGCAGATCAAGATCACGATCGGCTCGGCGTACGACCTCGGCACCGACGAGCACACCGAGATCCGTGGCCGGGACCTGGTCTCCGGGCTGCCGAAGACCGTCGTCATCTCGGCCTCCGAGGTGCGCAAGGCGATCGAGGAGCCGGTCAACGCGATCGTCGACGCGGTCAAGACGACACTCGACAAGTGTCCGCCGGAGCTGTCCGGCGACATCATGGACCGGGGAATCGTTCTGACCGGCGGCGGGGCGCTGCTGCGCGGACTGGACGAGCGGCTGCGCCAGGAGACCGGCATGCCGATCCACATCGCCGAGGATCCGCTGGACAGCGTGGCGCTCGGATCGGGCAAGTGCGTCGAGGAGTTCGAGGCGCTCCAGCAGGTCCTCGACGCCCAGCCGCGCAGATGACACAACTTTTCGATTCCGCCGTACGAGCCGATCCCCCTTCGTACGGCGGATCGTTGATATAGAGGCATAAGCTCCCGCAAAAGGGCCCCTTGGGATCGCGCTCAAGGCCAGCGCTTCTCGGGGGCCACCCGGTTCCTATGAGGAAGGGCACGGCCGTCGCACGTGAGGGACACGAAAGAGAGCCGGCTGCTCCTGGTGCTGTTGGTCGCCATCGCGTTCGCGCTGATCACAGTGGACATCCGCGGTGGGGAGGACTCTCCCGTGGACGGCGCCCGGCAGGCCGCCGCCGCCGTCTTCGGCCCGGTCCAAAGCGGCATGTCGGCCGTGGTGAACCCGGTCGGCAACGCGATTTCCGCGGTCCGCGACTCCGGGGAGCGCCATGACCGGCTCGCCGCGCTGGAGAAGGAGAACGCCGCCCTCAAGGCCGAGCTCGGCAGCGACGACCGCAACCGCAGCCGGCTGAACCAGCTGAACAAGATGCTGAAGCTGGCCGGCCGGGGGCAGTACGGCATCAAGGGCGCCCAGGTCATCGCGATAGGAGCCGCTCAGGGCTTCTCCTGGACCGTCACCATCGACGCGGGAGCGAACGACGGCATCAGGCGTGACATGACCGTGCTGAACGCCGACGGCCTGGTCGGCCGTGTCACCACCGTCGGCCCCGACACCGCCACCGTCCTGCTCGCCAACGACCCCGACTTCACCGTCGGCACCCGCATGGAGGGCAGCGACGAACTCGGCTTCGCCTCCGGCCAGGGCGACCGCCCGCTGCGCGTGCAGCTGCTCAACGCCAAGGCGGACGTGAAGAAGGGCGACCGCCTGGTCACCTTCGGCTCGCAGGCCGACCGCCCGTTCGTGCCCGGTGTCCCGGTCGGCGTGGTCTCCCGTGTCGACCCCTCCGGCGGCGACCTGACCCGCACCGTGTACGTCACGCCGTACGTCTCCTTCACCAAGCTCGACATCGTCGGTGTCGTCGTGAGCGCCCCGAAGAAGGACCCGCGCGACGAGGTGCTGCCGCCCAAGCCCAGGCCGACCCCGACGCCCACGGTGACCGTGACGGTCACCCCGTCCGCCGACGCCTCCGCCGATGCCCCCGTCACCGGCCGGCCGCAGCAGTAGGAGCCTGAATTCCCATGCGTCTCAACCGGATCCTGCTCTCCACCGCGCTGGTCGTCGTCGCCCTGATGATCCAGGTGAGCGTCCTGGCCCGGCTGCACCTGCCCGGTGCCGTCCCGGACCTGCTGCTGCTCACCGTCCTGGGCCTGGCCATGGTCTACGGCCATGTCGGCGGCGCCCTCGTCGGCTTCGGCGCCGGACTGCTCGCCGACATCGCCCCGCCCGCCGACCACGCCGTCGGCCGCTACGCCCTGGTGCTGTGCGTCATCGGCTACCTCGCCGGGCTCATCAAACCCGAGACCGGACAGGTCAGAACGGCCACCGGCCCCATGGCCGTGGTGGTCGGCGCCGCCATCGGCTCCACGCTGCTGTACGCCGGTGTCGGCGCCCTCGTCGGCGACACCGCCGCCCGTCATGTCGGCCTGCCCGGCCTGCTGCTCACCGCCGCCGTGTACGACCTGCTGCTCGCCCCCTTCGTCGTCCCCGGCATCATGGCGCTGGCCCGGCGCACGGAGAACGACCCGCTCGCCGAGACCACCTCCACCTCGAAGAAGGCGGCCGACATCTCCTCCGGCTGGATCTCCTCCGGCACCGGACTGCACATCGGCGGCCAGCGCAGCGCGTTCAGCAGCCTGAAGACCAAGGCCCGTGCCCGCACCGCGCGGATCGGCCGCATCAAGGGGGTCAAACGGCTGTGACGGAAAGGACGCTGACGGCCCGCCGGCAGGCCGGTCCGCCCGCTTCGCCGTACCCGACCCGTCCACCCACCGAGAGAGGGAGGCAGCGCCCGTGACCGTCCCCCCGTCTCCCTTCGCCGCTCTTGTGAGGAGTGGGCGTCGCCCATGACCAACATTCCCGCAACCGGCCGGACCCCACGGGTCCAGACCCGGCTCGTCATCATCCAGATCCTCGTCCTCTCCCTGCTCTGCACCCTCGGCGGCCGGCTGTGGTACCTCCAGATCCGCGAGGGCGCCCACTACCAGAAGCAGGCCTCCGGCAACCACGTCCAGCAGGTCGTCCAGCCCGCCGTGCGCGGCGCCATCCTGGACGCGCGCGGGGTGCCGCTCGCCGACAACGAGACCCGGCTGGTGGTCTCCGCCTCCCGCACCGAGCTGCTCAAGCAGAAGGACGACGGCAAGGCGGTCCTCACCAAGCTCGCCGGTGTGCTCGGCATGGACGTCGAGGAGGTCATGCAGAAGGTCCGGCTGTGCGACAGCAAGACCCCGCAGCCCTGCTGGAACGGTTCGCCCTACCAGCCCATCCCCATCACCGACGAGGCCACCCCCAAGCAGGCCCTGCAGATCCGTGAGCGTGCCGAGGACTTCCCCGGCATCACCGCCGAGCCCGTGGCCGTGCGCCGCTACCCCGGCCCCGGCAAGTCCAACGCCGCCCAGGTCCTCGGCTACCTCTCGCCGGTCACCGACGAGGAGATCCAGCGGGCCAAGGACACCGACTCGCCCTATCTGCGCTCCGACATGGTCGGCCGCTCCGGCCTGGAGCGGCAGTACGACCGGGAGCTGCGCGGCAAGGCCGGTGTCACCCGCTACGAGGTCGACAACCTCGGCCGGGTCATCGGCAAGGCCAAGTCCGACCCCGCCCAGCCCGGCTCCACCCTGGTCACCAGCCTCGACGCCCGGGTCCAGCGGATCGCCGAGCACGAGCTGGACAAGGCGATGAAGGCCGCCCGGACCCAGTGGGACAGGAACACCAACAGAAGGTACGAGGCGGACTCCGGCGCCGTCGTCGTGATGGAGGCCAAGACCGGCCGGGTCGTCGCCATGGCGTCCGCACCGGCCTACGACCCGAACGTCTGGGTCGGCGGCATCTCCGCCAAGGACTACCGGGCGCTCACCGGCAAGGACTCCAACTACCCGCTGCTCAACCGGGCCATCCAGGGCCAGTCCGCGCCCGGATCCACCTTCAAGGTGGTCTCCACGGCCGCCGCGGTCGCGGCCGGCTACGACTTCAACGGCAAATACCCCTGCACCAGCTCCTACTCGGTCGGCGGGCAGGTCTTCAACAACTTCGAGGGGGAGAGCTTCGGATCGATCACCCTCGGCCGGGCCCTGGAGGTCTCCTGCGACACCGTCTTCTACTACCTCGCCCACACCGAGTGGAAGAAGGACGGCGGCATCAACCCCAAGAAGAACCCCAAGGACCACTTCTACCGGACCGCCCACCAGTTCGGCCTCGGCAAGAGGACCGGCATCGACCTGCCCGACGAGGTCACCGGCCGCGTCCCCGACCGCCGGTGGAAGGAGGAGTACTGGGAGGCCAACAAGGACGCCTGGTGCAAGACCGGCAAGAAGGACGGCAGTTACGTCGAGAGGATCGCGTACGAGAACTGCCTCGAGGGCAACAAGATGCGCGCCGGTGACGAGATCAACTACTCCATCGGCCAGGGAGACACCCTCGTCACCCCCATCCAGATGGCCGTCATCTACGGGGCCCTCTCCAACGGCGGCACCATGTACACCCCGACCATCGGCAAGGCCATCATCAGCCCCGACGGCAAGCGGGTCACCGAGATCAAGCCCAAGTCCCACGGCAAGCTGCCCATCAGCAAGGCGACCCTCAAGATGATGGACGAGGCCCTGGAGGGCGTGGCCACCCGCGGTACCGCCGCCTGGAAGTTCGCCGGCTGGCCGCAGGACAAGATCCCGATGCACGCCAAGACCGGTACCGCCGAGGTCTACGGCAAGCAGACCACGTCCTGGCTGACCACCTACACCGAGGACTACACGGTCGTCATGACCATCTCCCAGGCCGGTACCGGTTCCGGCGCCTCCGGTGAGGCGGTGCGCAACATCTACAGCGCGCTGTACGGCGTCCAGCCCGACGGCACCATCGACAAGAAGAAGGCGCTGCTGCCCACCCCGCAGAAGGGCCTGCCCAAGATCAAGCCGGACGGCTCGATCAGCGCTCCGAAGATCTCCGCCGACCCCGCCAAGGAGCTGGAGGAGGCGGCCAAGCAGGCCACCCAGCAGCCCACCCAGCCGGGCGCCACGCCGGACACCACGCCGGACGGCGGACAGCCGCCCGCGACCACGACCACACCTCCCACGGGCAACCGCGCCACCCGCAGGCGTGCGCGCCGCGGGGGAAGCCGGAGGATGATCGCATGACCGGCGCGAACAGCTTCTCCGTCTCCGGCTACGGACCCGAGCGGGCCCGCTGGACGCGGCTCTTCGCCCGGGACTCGCCGGCCCGCCGGCTCGACTGGCCGATGCTGCTGTCCGCGCTCGCGCTGTCCCTGATCGGCTCCGCCCTGGTCTACTCGGCCACCCGCAACCGCACCGAGCTCAACCAGGGCGACCCGTACTACTTCCTGGTCCGGCACCTGCTGAACACCGGCATCGGCTTCGCCCTGATGGTCGGCACCATCTGGCTCGGCCACCGCGCCCTGCGCAACGCCGTGCCGGTCCTGTACGGGATCTCGGTGCTCGGGGTGCTGCTGGTGCTCACCCCGCTCGGCGCCACCATCAACGGCAGCCGCAACTGGATCGCCCTGGGCGGCGGCTTCTCCCTGCAGCCCTCGGAGTTCGTGAAGGTCACGATCATCCTGGGCATGGCGATGCTGCTCGCGGCCCGGGTCGACGCCGGCGACAGCGTGTACCCCGACCACCGGACGATCCTGCAGGCGCTGGGCCTGGCCGCCGTGCCGATCGTCATCGTGCTGCTCATGCCCGACCTGGGCACGGCCCTGGTCCTGGTGACCATCGTCCTGGGCGTGCTGCTCGCCTCCGGTGCCTCCAATCGCTGGATCTTCGGGCTGCTCGCGGCCGGCGCCGCCGGCTGCGTCGCCATCTGGCAGCTGAACATCCTGGACGAGTACCAGATCAACCGGTTCGCGGCCTTCGCCAACCCCGACCTCGACCCGGCCGGCGTCGGCTACAACACCAACCAGGCCCGTATCGCCATCGGCTCCGGCGGGCTGACCGGCGCGGGTCTCTTCAAGGGATCGCAGACCACCGGTCAGTTCGTGCCCGAGCAGCAGACCGACTTCATCTTCACGGTCGCGGGCGAGGAACTCGGCTTCGTCGGAGCCGGTCTGATCATCGTTCTGCTCGGGATCATCATGTGGCGCGCCTGCACCATCGCCCGCGAGACACCCGAGCTGTACGGCACGATCGTCGCCGCCGGCATCGTCGCCTGGTTCGCCTTCCAGTGCTTCGAGAACATCGGCATGACCCTCGGCATCATGCCGGTCACCGGTCTGCCCCTGCCGTTCGTGTCCTACGGCGGCTCGGCGATGTTCGCGGTGTGGGTGGCGGTGGGGCTGCTGCAGTCGATCAAGGTGCAGCGGCCGATGTCGGCGTAGCCCCCACGCCCTCCGCGGCCCGCGTCCTTCACGGGTACGGGGGCAACGAGGGGAGGAGGAGCTCCCCGGTGACGACCGTCGACGACCGGCCGAGAGCGCCCCGGGACTTGTCCCCGGGGCGCTCCCCTTCGGGGCGCACCCCGGTGGGCCGCATCCCGGGATCGGAACCCCTCGGACCCTGATCCTGGCCTCCTGGGACCGGGTCCGGGCTCGGGCCCGGCCCGTACGGCCCCTGCCGGGACCTCGGCGGACTGCCGCGCCCGGCCGGACGGTACTAAATTCGGTCCATGACGGACATCAAGCGCGAAATCGAGCGCAAGTACGAGTCCGACGCCGGAGTCCTGCCCGACCTGACCGGTGCCGACGGGGTCGCGGCCGTCCTCGACCGGGGCGTCGCCGAGCTGGACGCCGTCTACTACGACACCGCCGACGAACGTCTCGCCGCCGCCGGAATCACCCTGCGCCGCCGCACCGGCGGCAGCGACGCGGGCTGGCACCTGAAGTTCCCGGTCGCGCCCGGCGTGCGCGACGAGATCCACGCACCCCTGTCCGACACGGTGCCGGCCGCCCTCGCCGCGCTCGTCCGCTCCCGTGTCCGCCGCCAGGAACTGCTGCCCCTGGTCCGCATCCGCACCCGGCGCACCCTCCGCCATCTCGTCGACGCGGACGGCACGCTGCTCGCCGAGGCCGCCGTCGACGAGGTGCGCGCCGAGCGGCCGGCCGGCGGCGGCCGCACCGCCCGGTGGACCGAGATCGAGGTGGAACTGGCCGACGGCGGCGACCCGGCCCTCCTCGACAAGGTGGAGAAACGGCTGCGCAAGGCGGGCGTGCGCCGCTCCCCGTCCTCCTCCAAACTGGCCCGCGCCCTGGCCGCGACCGCCGGGCCGGACCGTCGCCCCGGGCCGCCCGAGGAGCAGACCCCCGTGACGGCCGGCGACCACGTCCTCGCCTGTCTGCGCGCCCAGCGCGACGCCCTCGTCGCACTGGACCCCGCCGTCCGCAGGGGCGTGCCCGACTCCGTGCACCGCATGCGCGTCGCCGCCCGCCGTCTGCGCAGCGTCCTGCGCACCTACCGCGAGGTCCTGGACCGGTCCGCCACCGACCCCCTCCGCGAGGAACTGCGCCGGCTCGGCGGCGAACTCGGCCTCGAGCGCGACCAGGAGGTCCTCGACGAACGCCTCACCGCCGGCCTGGACGCCCTCCCCGACGCCCTGATGACCGGCCCTGTCCGCGACCGCCTGCGCACCTGGTCCCGGACCCGTCGCAGCGCCCTGCGGGGCCGGGCCGTCGCCGCCCTGGACAGCCGGCGCCATCTGGAACTGCTCGACGCCCTGGACGCGCTGCTGGCCGACCCGCCGCTGCGCCCGGCGGCCGCCAAGCGGCCGGCCAAGGTGATGACCAGGGCCGTACGGAAGCAGTGCGCGAAACTCTCCGCCCTGCTGGAGCAGGCCCTCGCCCTGCCGCCCGGCCCCGAGCGCGACCTCGCCCTGCACGAGGCCCGCAAGCAGGCCAAGGCCGTCCGGTACACGGCCGAGGCGGCCGTCCCCGCCCTCGGCACCCCGGCCGCCGGCCTGGTGAGGACCCTCAAGGCCCTCCAGGACCTGCTCGGCCGGCACCAGGACGGCGTCATGGCCCGCCGGGCCCTGCGCGAGCTGGCCGACCAGGCGCACGCGGAGGGGGAGAACGCGTTCACCTACGGGGTGCTTCACGGCCGCGAGGAGCAGCGTGCGGCGGAGTACGAGGCAAAGCTGCCGGGCCTGTGGGAAGCGGCCGTGGCCGGTCATGCGGACAGTCGTCCGGTCTGACGCACGGCTGATCCGGTGCGCGGTTTCCTCGTCGGCCCGGTGGTGTTCCACACTCGAACCCGGAACCCGGAACCCGGAAACCGGAAACCGGAAACCGGCCGCCGGGAGCCCGGAAGTCCCGGAAGCCCCCGGGAATCCCGCGCATCCGCCGGGCTTCGCGCTCCCCGCGGTCGCGGGGAGCGGACGGCGCCGTGCGGAGGGCGGTCCGCGGCGGGTTACGCTTGAGGGTCACCCCGTCAGCTCACGAAGGTAAACCCACGATGTCTGTCGAGTCGGTCTTCCCGCAGCTCGAGCCCCTGCTCCCCCATGTGCAGAAGCCGATCCAGTACGTGGGCGGCGAGCTCAACTCGATCGTCAAGAACTGGGACGACTGCGACGTCCGCTGGGTGCTGATGTACCCGGACGCCTACGAGGTGGGTCTGCCCAACCAGGGCGTGCAGATCCTCTACGAGGTGCTCAACGAGCGCGAGGGCGTCCTCGCCGAGCGCACCTACAGCGTGTGGCCCGACATGGAGGCGCTGATGCGGCAGCACGGCGTCCCGCAGTTCACGGTCGACAGCCACCGCCCGGTACGCGCCTTCGACGTGCTCGGCGTGTCCTTCGCCACGGAGCTGGGGTACACCAACATGCTGGCGGCCCTGGACCTGGCGGGCATCCCGCTGGAGGCACGCGACCGCACGGACGACGACCCGATCGTGATGGCCGGCGGCCACGCGGCCTTCAACCCCGAGCCGATCGCCGACTTCATCGACTGCGCGGTGCTCGGCGACGGCGAGCAGGTGGTGCTGGAGATCACCGAGATCATCCGCGCCTGGAAGGCGGAGGGCCGCCCCGGCGGCCGCGAGGAACTCCTCTTCCGCCTGGCGAAGACGGGCGGGGTCTACGTCCCCGGCTTCTACGACGTCGAATACCTTCCCGACGGCCGTATCGGCCGGGTCGTCCCCAACCGGTCGGGCGTCCCGTGGCGCGTGTCCAAGCACACGGTGATGGACCTGGACGAGTGGCCGTACCCGAAGCAGCCGCTGGTGCCGCTGGCGGAGACCGTCCACGAGCGCATGTCGGTCGAGATCTTCCGCGGCTGCACGCGCGGCTGCCGCTTCTGCCAGGCCGGCATGATCACCCGCCCGGTGCGCGAGCGCTCCATCACGGCCATCGGCGAGATGGTCGACAAGGGTCTGAAGGCGACGGGCTTCGAGGAGGTGGGCCTGCTCTCCCTGTCCTCCGCGGACCACAGCGAGATCGGCGACATCACCAAGGGCCTGGCCGACCGCTACGAGGACGACAAGATCGGCCTCTCGCTGCCCTCCACCCGGGTCGACGCCTTCAACATCGACCTGGCCAACGAACTGACGAGGAACGGCCGCCGCTCGGGCCTGACCTTCGCGCCGGAGGGCGGATCGGAACGCATCCGCAAGGTCATCAACAAGATGGTCTCGGAGGAGGACCTGATCCGCACCGTCGCCACCGCCTACGGCAACGGCTGGCGCCAGGTGAAGCTGTACTTCATGTGCGGTCTGCCCACGGAGACCGACGAGGACGTCCTGCAGATCGCCGACATGGCGGCCCGCGTGATCCAGAAGGGCCGCGAGGTCTCCGGCTCCAAGGACATCCGCTGCACGGTCTCCATCGGCGGCTTCGTGCCCAAGCCCCACACCCCGTTCCAGTGGGCGCCCCAGCTCTCGGCGGAGGAGACGGACGCGCGCCTGGAGAAGCTCCGCGACAAGATCCGCAGCGACAAGAAGTACGGCCGCTCGATCGGCTTCCGCTACCACGACGGCAAGCCGGGCATCGTCGAGGGCCTCCTCTCCCGGGGCGACCGCCGTGTGGGCGCGGTGATCCGCGCGGTCTACGAGGACGGCGGCCGTTTCGACGGCTGGCGCGAGCACTTCTCCTACGACCGCTGGATGGCCTGCGCGGACAAGGAGCTGACCCCCCACGGGGTCGACGTCGACTGGTACACCACCCGTGAGCGCTCCTACGAGGAGGTCCTCCCCTGGGACCACCTCGACTCCGGTCTCGACAAGGACTGGCTCTGGGAGGACTGGCAGGACGCCCTCGACGAGACGGAGGTCGAGGACTGCCGCTGGTCGCCCTGCTTCGACTGCGGGGTGTGCCCGCAGATGGACACCAGCATCCAGATCGGGCCGACCGGCAGGAAGCTGCTGCCGCTGACGGTCAAGAAGTCCTGACCGGCCGGGTGCGACCGGGATCCGGATGACGGGACACCGCGTCGTTCCTGGTGTGGAACTCGAAAAGACGGGGGCAGGGGAACGGCCGGCCGAGGGATGCCTGGTGACGGCGATCCGGCTGCCCGTACGGATCGTCGTGCTGGTGCTGGTCGTCCCGGTGCGCATGGCATGGGACGTGCTCGTCGCAGGCGGGCGGTTCCTGCGGGACACCGTGCTGCGGCCGGTCGGGCGAGGGCTGGTCCGGCTCGGGCGAGCGGTGTTCGTATGGCCATGGGTGGCGCTGTGGCGGCATGTCGCCGTACCCGTCGGCCAGGCGCTTCTGTGGCTCGGGCGTGCACTGGTGGTCGTGCCGCTCGTATGGGTGTACCGGCAGGTGCTGACGCCGGTCGGGCACGCACTCGTACGAGTGGTGCGGACAATCGGGCTCGTGCTCGCCGCCGTGGGGGCCGGGGTGCTCGCCGGAGCGTGCTGGGCTGGGCGGGTTTTGTTCGTCGTTCCCGTGGTGTGGTTGTACACCTGGGTTCTTGTGCCGGTGGGGCGGGGGATTGCCTGGTGTGCCAGGGGGTTGTGGTGGCTGCTCGGGAGGATCGCCGCCGGAATCCGCACGGCCCTGTACTGGACCGGGCGGGTCCTGTTCGTCCTGCCCGCGCTGGCGCTGTGGCAGTGGGTGCTCGTCCCCCTCGGGCGCGCCCTGGCCGTCGTCGGCCGGGAGATCGCCGACGCCCTCGGGCACGCCTGGCGGGTCGCGGGACGGATCTCGCTCGTCGTCGGGAGGTTCCTGGGGACCCTCTTCCGGTGGATCTTCGTGCAGCCCCTGCGCTGGCTGTACCGCACGGTGCTCACTCCGGTCGGGCACGTCGTCCGGGACGCCGTGCTGCGCCCCGCCGCCCGGACCGCACGTCATGCGCTCCGCATCGGCCGGGAGGCCGTCGCCGTCGCCCGTGAGACGGTCCGCCGGACCCGCGCCGATCTGCGCAAGGCGCTCTTCGGGGCACCCCGGCCGCCTGCCCGGAGGGAACCCGTGGCTGCCGAGGCGCGTACTCTAGAAAAAGGAACCGAGCGCGAAACGTCCCCATCGACCCGGGGATGACCGAAGGAGGTCAGCCCCGCGCGCCACGGACCGTCCGCCGTACACGAGGAGAAGTTCCACTGGGCAAGCGACAGCCCGAAGGCCCGCCGCCCGCACCTGTGGTGCAGCGCATCCGACTGCGCTACACCAAGCGCGGCCGCCTCCGGTTCACCAGCCACCGTGACTTCCAGCGCGCCTTCGAGCGTGCGCTGCGCCGTGCCGAGGTGCCGATGGCGTACTCGGCGGGGTTCACGCCGCACCCGAAGGTGTCCTATGCCAATGCCGCACCCACCGGCACGGGCAGTGAGGCGGAATACCTGGAAATCGCGCTCACCGCGCCCCGCGACCCGGAGCGCCTGCGCGTACAGCTCGACGAGTCGCTGCCCACCGGGCTGGACGTCGTCGAGGCGGTCGAGGCCCGCACTCCGGGATTCGCCGAGAGGCTGACCGCTTCCGTGTGGGAGCTGCGACTGGACGGCGTCGACCCGGCCGAGGCCGCTCGCGCGGTCGCGGCGTTCAACGGCGCCGAAACCGTCGAAGTACAGCGTCTGACCAAGAACGGCATGCGCACCTTCGACGCCCGGTCCGCGGTCGTGAACCTGGAGAGCCTACCCGCACAGGGTTCGGCGGCTGATGGGCCGACCGACCGCCCCTGTGCGATACTGCGGCTGGTTGTTCGGCACGTGACGCCTGCCGTACGACCCGACGACGTCCTGTCCGGTCTCCGCGCCGTGGCCGACCTGGCGCCGCCGGTCCCCGCAGCGGTGACCAGGCTGGCGCAGGGGCTGTTCGATGAAGAGACCGGCACGGTGACCGACCCGCTCGCGCCCGACCGCGAGGCAGTGGGGGCCGCCCCGGCCGATGCAGTGGGGGCCGCCGCTCCTGCCGCCGCGAAGGCGCAGGCGTAGGGGCGGCTCCGCGCAGGGATGGATGTCGAAGCGCCGCCCTGGTACTCGGGAGCCACCTGGGTCGGGCAGCGCACCGACCAGAAGACTTTCGCCAGGCCGTGCACGACAAGGCGTACGGAACCGGCGAGACAGGACACAGAGAGCTCCCGTGCGGCGCCCGCGCCCCGGACGGCGGCCATCGCGCACCGCGCGGCCGCGGACGTCAACGGCGTTCGATCGATCGACGCCGGACCAGGCGCGGCGCCCGGGAGCCTGACGGGAGATACGCCCGCATGCTCGAACCGACCGAACCCGTCGAGGGTTCCGAAGAACTGAACACTCCCAGCGACACCCTGCCGCCGCGTCGTCGGCGCCGCCGTGTCGCTTCCCGCCCGGCAGGTCCGCCCGCCGTGTCCAGCGAGACACCGACCGAGATCACGACACCGGCCGTGCCGGTGACCGGGACCGCGGAGGCCACAGAGCCTACAGAAGTCACGGAGGCTGCGGAGCCCGCGGAGGCCGAGGAGACCGCGCAGGAGACGGGAGAGACCGCGCCGGAGGCGGAGGAGTCCGCGCCGGAGCCGGAGGAGACCGCCGCGGTCGCTGCCGCCGATGCCGAGGCGCAGGAGCCGCAGGAGGCACAGAAGACCCAGGAAGAGGCCGAGCCCGCCGCAGCGGAGGCGCCCGCGCCCACACGTCGCGGACGCCGCCGGGTCTCCGTGCCCGCCGGGGCTCCGAGGACCGTCCAGGGCGAAGCCGCCGAGGCCGTGGTTCCGGTGGTGGTCACCACCCGGGCATCGGCCGGGTCCGACAAGACCGCCGACGAGGACCTCCCCGGGTCCGTCGAGGTCGGCGAGGCCGCCGCTCCGCGGCGTCCCCGCCGGCGTGCCACACGCAGTGTGTCCACGCCCGCCCCGGCTCCCGCGCCGGCGACCGTGCCGACCGCGAGCCCGGAGAGCACGGAGAGCACGAGGACCGCGGAGACCACAGAGACCACAAAGCAGCAGGCCGCCGTCGAGGCGCCCGCTGCCGAGACGGCGAAGGAGACGGAGAAGCCGGCTCCGCGTCGTCTGCGTCGGCGTGTCACGCGCCGGGCGTCCGCACCCGCGGCGGCCCCGGCGTCCGCCGAGGCCGCGAGGACCACGGAGAGCGCAAAGACCACGGAGGCCGCGAGGACCGCGGAGTCCGTGGAGCAGCAGGCCGCCGTCGAGGCGCCCGCCGTCGAGACGCCCGCTGCCGAGGCGGCGAAGGAGACGGAGAAGCCGGCTCCGCGTCGTCTGCGTCGGCGTGTCACGCGCCGGGCGTCCGCACCCTCCGTCTCGTCCACGGACGAGACGGAGCCCGAGGCCGGCACCCCGGCCGAGGAGCCCGCGCCGCGGACGCCTGCCGTCGGTGAGCCCGCCTTCCGGCCTCCCGCCGTCGCCGAGGCGCCCGCCGAGCCCGCCTCCTCCGCCGACGAGCCGCAGGCCTCCGCCGAGGAGCCGCAGGCCCCCGTCGAGGAGACCGGCAGGCGACGCGTCCGCCGTCGGGTCGTCCGACGTGCCGCGACCGGGTTCGCCGAGCCCGCCGCCCCGAAGCCGTCGACCCCCGAGACGGAGATCCCGCGCCGGCCCCTTCGGCCCGCCATCGCCGTGTTCCAGCCGCCGGTCTTCACCGAGCCGATGTTCCAGACCCCGGAGCGGGCAGCCGCCGCTGCCGCGGCCGAGGCCGTGGAGGACGACGAGGACTACGCGGAGTACCCGGAGTATCCGGAGGAGCCGGCCGAGCAGGGCGGCTCGCGGCGCCGTCGCCGGGGTTCCGGCCGCGGCGAGGAGCCCGGGGCCCGGGCGGCCGAGGACGCCGACGAGTCCGCCCAGGAGACGGAGGAGCCCGAGACCGCCGCCACGGGCGAGGAGAGCGAGGAGACCGGTTCCCGCCGTCGCCGCCGCCGCGGTGGCCGCCGCCGTCGCCGGGGCGAGTCCGCCGAGGCTGCCGAGTCCGCCGAGTCGACGGAGACCGCCGAGACCGGTGAGGGCGAGGAGCCGGAGGAGAACGACGCGTCCGCCGCCGAGCAGCCCGAGCAGCCCGAGCAGACCGCACAGCCCGAGCAGAGCGCTCAGGACGCGCAGGATGCGCAGAAGGCCGAGGGCACCGCGGAGCAGCCCGCGGAGGGCGGCGAGGAGGCCGGTGCCCCGGAGCAGGCCGAGGGCGGCGAGGCACAGCAGGCCGCCGCCACCGTCACCGGCACGACCGGCTCCAGCAGCAGCCGCCGTCGCCGCCGTCGTCGCCGCCGGGCCGGTGACGCCGCCGTCGACACCGAGCCGGCCGCCGACGACCCCGAGCGCACCGTCGTCAAGATCCGCGAGCCGCGCAAGCCCGCGGAGCCGGTCGACGAGGTGCAGTCCATCAAGGGCTCGACCCGGCTGGAGGCCAAGAAGCAGCGCCGCAGGGAAGGCCGTGAGCAGGGACGCCGACGCGTTCCGATCATCACCGAGGCCGAGTTCCTGGCCCGCCGTGAGGCCGTCGAGCGGGTGATGGTCGTACGGCAGCAGGGCGACCGTACGCAGATCGGCGTCCTCGAGGACGGCGTGCTCGTCGAGCACTACGTCAACAAGGAGCAGTCGACCTCGTACGTCGGCAACGTCTACCTCGGCAAGGTGCAGAACGTCCTGCCCTCGATGGAGGCCGCCTTCATCGACATCGGCAAGGGCCGCAACGCCGTGCTGTACGCCGGCGAGGTCAACTTCGACGCGCTGGGGCTGGCCAACGGCCCGCGCCGGATCGAGACCGCGCTGAAGTCCGGGCAGTCCGTGCTCGTGCAGGTCACCAAGGACCCCATCGGGCACAAGGGCGCCCGCCTGACCAGCCAGGTCTCCCTTCCGGGCCGGTACCTCGTGTACGTCCCCGAGGGCTCGATGACCGGCATCAGCCGCAAGCTGCCCGACACCGAGCGGGCCCGGCTGAAGAGCATCCTCAAGAAGATCGTCCCCGAGAACGCGGGCGTCATCGTGCGCACCGCCGCCGAGGGCGCGAGCGAGGAGGAGCTGCGCCGGGACGTCGAGCGGCTGCAGGCGCAGTGGGAGGAGATCCAGAAGAAGGCCAAGAACGGCGGCGCGCCGACGCTGCTGTACGGAGAGCCGGACATGACCGTCCGGGTCGTGCGCGACATCTTCAACGAGGACTTCTCCAAGGTCGTCGTCAGCGGTGACGAGGCCTGGGAGACCATCCACGGGTATGTCTCGCACGTCGCCCCGGACCTCGCCCCGCGTCTGCAGCGCTGGACGAGCGAGGTCGACGTCTTCGCGACGTACCGGATCGACGAGCAGCTCGCCAAGGCCCTGGACCGCAAGGTCTGGCTGCCCAGCGGCGGTTCGCTGGTGATCGACCGGACCGAGGCGATGGTCGTCATCGACGTCAACACCGGCAAGTTCACCGGCCAGGGCGGCAATCTCGAGGAGACGGTCACCAGGAACAACCTGGAGGCGGCCGAGGAGATCGTGCGCCAGCTGCGGCTGCGCGACCTCGGCGGCATCATCGTGATCGACTTCATCGACATGGTCCTGGAGTCCAACCGCGACCTGGTGCTTCGTGCGGTCCCGGCCCAGGCACTCCAGCAGACGGCGCAGCACCAGGTCGCGGTTGG
>NZ_MUME01000213.1 GCF_002155915.1 Streptomyces thermovulgaris
CTCCTCCGCTTCGCCCTCTTCGCCCCTCCCGTCTTCGTCCCCCTCGCCCGTCTCTCTCCGGAAGGAGCCCTCCGCATGACGGAACTCATGAGCATCGAGGACGCCGAAAGGCTGTCCGTCGACCAGGTGCACGACCTGTACCGCCGGTACGTCAACAAGAGCCAGGTCGCCCTGATGACCTCGTTCGGGTTCGGCCGTGAACTGGCCGACCGGGCCGAGGGCGCGTACATCCACACCCGTGACGGCCGCCGCGTCCTGGACTTCACCGGCGGGGTCGGCGTCCTCAACCACGGGCACAACCATCCGCGGATCCTCGAGGTCCGCCGCAGATTCGCCGAGCAGCAGCGGATGGAGGTCCACAAGACCTACTTCTCGCCCTATCTGGCCGCGCTCTCCCACAACCTCGCCGCCGTGCTCCCGGGCGACCTCGACATGTCCTTCCTGCCCAACTCGGGCGCGGAGGCCGTGGAAGGGGCCGTGAAGCTCGCGTACAAGTACCACAACGGCCGGCGCAACACCATCCTGCGCAGCGACATCGGCTTCCACGGCAAGCTGCTCGGCTCCGGCAGCCTCACCGGCGGCTCGCAGAACCACTTCCCCTTCCCCGGCATCCCGGGCGTGAGCACCTTCACCTACGGCGATCTCGACTCCGTGCGGAAGGCGGTGGAGGCGAGCCGCGACGGCAAGGGCCGCTCGGACGTCTACGCCCTGATCGTCGAGCCGTTCAGCGCCTCCACCATCCGCTGGTGCTCGGAGGAGTTCCTGCGCGGCCTGCGGGAGCTGTGCACCCGGGAGGACATCGTCCTGATCTTCGACGAGATCTACACCGGCTGGGGCAAGACCGGGACCATGTTCTACTTCATGCGCCATCCCGGCCTCGTGCCCGACGTGGTGACGACGTCGAAGTCCTTCGGCGGCGGCAAGTCCTCCGTCTCCGCCTTCGTCGCCCGCCGTCCCGTCTTCCGCAAGGCGTACGACAACCTCCACGACGCCATGCTGCAGAGCACCAGCACCACCTACTACGGCTTCGGCGAGGAGTGCGCCACCGCCATCGAGGCCATCAACATCGCCGTGGAGGAGGACTTCCCCGCCCGCGCCAGGGCGCTCGAGAACGTCCTGGGCCCCGGCCTGGAGCGCATCGCCAAGGAGCACTCCGACCTCGTCGCCGGCGTCCGGGGCGCCGGCGCCCTGTGGGGCGTCTTCCTGAACAGCCCCGCGGCCCTGGACCTCGTCGCCAGACTCGCGCCGGGCGGCCTGGCGAAGGACCCCCAGTTCGGCACCAAGGTGGTCACCTGCGCCGTGATCAACGCGCTCTACCAGGACCACGACATCTACACCTACTACACCCTCAACGGAAAGAACCCGCTGATCGTCGGCCCGCCGCTGGTCGCCACCCCGGGCGAGGTGGAGCACTTCCTGGAGTGCCTCGACCGCACCCTCGCCTCCGGGATCACCCGTCTCGTCACCCGTTTCCTCCGCGAGAAGGTGTCGTCGCTGTGGTGAGGAAAGTGGTCGTGACCGGGGGCAGCGGGATGCTCGGCGGACACCTGACCCGGGCGTTCGCCGCGGCCGGCCTGGAGGTGCGCAGCCTCGACCTGCGGCCGCCCGGGGAACCGGTCCCCGGCGTGGAGTACCTGACCGCGGACGTCCGTGACGGCGCCCGGATGCGGACCGCGCTCAACGGGGCGGACGCCGTGGTGCACACCGCCGCCGCGCTGCCCAGCTATCCCGAGGACGAGATCCGCTCCATCGTCGTCGAGGGCACCCGGACCGTTCTGAGGGCCGCCGAGGCCGCCGGGCTGGAACGCGCGGTGCACATCTCCTCCACCGCGGTGTACGGCCTGCCCGAGGTCGTGCCCACCACGGAGGACCATCCGCGCCGGCCGGTCGACGCCTACAGCCGTGCCAAGGCCGGCGCGGAGGTCGTCGCCGAGGAGTTCCGCGCCCGCGGGATGTGCGTTCCCGTCCTGCGTCCCAAGACGTTCGTGGGGCCCGGCCGGATGGGCCTGTTCGCGATGCTCTTCGAATGGGCGGAGGAGGGCCGCAACTTCCCCGTGCTGGGCCGGGGGGACGTACGGATCCAGATGTTCGCCGTCGACGACCTGGTCGACGCGGTGACCACCACCCTCCATGCCCCGGCCCGGGCCGCCAACGACACCTTCAACCTGGCGGCGGCCGAGTTCGGCACCCTGCGGGAGGACTTCCAGGCGGTCCTGGACGCCGCGGGGCACGGCAAGCGTCTGATCTCCCTTCCCGCCGCGCCCGCCGTCCTGGCCCTGGACGCGCTGAGCCGGCTGCGGCTGTCACCGGTGTACGGCCGGCTGGTCCACAAACTGCGGGCCGACTCCTACGTGAGCATCGACAAGGCACGCGAGGTGCTCGGCTGGTCGCCCCGCTACTCCAACAGGGACGCCATCCTCAGCACCTACCGGTGGTGGCGCGAGAACCGGGCCGCCGGCGCGGCGCCCGCGTCCGCCGGCCGGACCAGCAGGGAGCCCTGGAAGCAGGGCGTCCTCGGCCTGGCCAAGGCCTTCTTCTGAACGGGGGGACGTCGTGACGACACGTGCCGAACGGCCTGTCGACACCGGTCTGGCGGCGCTGCCGCCGCCGAGCCGGTCCCGGAGCCTGCCGCGCGATCTGGCGGCCCTGGTCCGGCCGAGCCAGTTCCCGAAGAACCTGCTGGTGGTGCCGCTCGCCCTGCTCGACACGCGGGCGGCGCCCCCGGGACTGCTGGGCCGCACCGCCTGGGCCGTCCTGCTGTTCACCCTCGCGTCGTGCCTGGTGTACGTCTGGAACGACCTGCACGACCGCCACCGCGACCGGGCCCACCCCGTCAAGCGCGACCGGCCGATCGCCTCCGGGCGCATCGGGGTGCCCACGGCCACCACCTTCGGGACCGTGCTCGCCCTCCTGCTGGCCGGGGCCGCCCTGTTCGGCCCCGTCGACCAGTGGTGGCCGGTCGCCGTCTATCTCGCCCTCAACCTCGTCTACAGCCGCGGTCTGAAGCATGTGCCGCTGCTCGACGTCTTCGTCGTGTCCGCCGGTTTCGGCCTCCGGGTGGTCCAGGGCCATCTGGCGGCCGGCACACCGATCCACTGCTGGCTGCTGGTCGCGGTGTTCTCGCTCTGCCTGGTGTTCGTCCTCGGCAAGCGCAGGCACGAGATGGTGACGGGAGGCATCGCCCACCGTCCGGCCCTGCGCGGCTACTCCGTCCCCTATCTGGACCATCTGATCGGGCTGTGCGCCTGTGTGACCGTGGTCGCCTTCCTGATCAGCCTTCAGCAGTCGGTCGGCACCCCGTACGCCGACCTGGTGGTGCTCGGCTCGACGCCGTTCGCGCTCTTCGCCATGGCCCGGTACCTGCAACTGCTGCACGTCCACGGCCAGGGCGGCGAGCCCACCCGCATCCTGCTGCGCGACCGCGCCATGGTCGTCACCACCCTTCTCTGGGCGCTGCTGCTCGGCGGCGCGCTCCTCGCCATCCACTCCCGGTAACGCCCCGTCAGGAGGCCTTCGTGTC
Organism: Streptomyces thermovulgaris; assembly: GCF_002155915.1. Classification (GTDB taxonomy): domain Bacteria; phylum Actinomycetota; class Actinomycetes; order Streptomycetales; family Streptomycetaceae; genus Streptomyces; species Streptomyces thermovulgaris. The sequence continues at coordinate 3,521 of NZ_MUME01000213.1, forward strand.
CCGACCCCTGGTGTCGGTCGTCATCCCGAACTACAACTACGGCAATTCGATCGGGCTGTGCATCGACGCGGCGCTGCAGCAGACGTACTCCCCGCTCGAAGTGATCGTGGTCGACGACCACAGCACCGACGACTCCCTGAACATCGCCCGCCGCCGGGACGTGACCGTCCTGCAGACCCCCCGCAACAGCGGTGTCGCCGTGGCCCGCAACACCGGGGCCGCCGCGGCCCGCGGAGAGATCCTCTTCTTCGTCGACTCGGACGTGGCGCTGCGCCCCGACGCGGTGGAGAAGGCCGTCGACGAGCTGCTCGCGCACCCCGAGTACGGCGCGGTGTGCGGCATCTACGAGGACGAGCCGCTGATCCGCGACAGCATCGTCGAGGAGTGCCGGGTGCTCCAGGCCTACTGCTGGCGGATGGACTCGCTCGGCACCGTCAGCTTCCTGTTCTCCTCGCTGACCGCGATCCCGCGCAAGGTCTTCCAGGAGGTCGGCCCCTTCAACCCACGGCTGCGGCAGACCGAGGAGGTGGACTACGGCGAGCGGATGTCCGCGCGCTACCAGATCAGGGTCACCCCCCATGTGCTGGGCCGCCATGACGACGACGACAAGCTGCTGCCCCTGCTGCGCAAGCTCTACCGGCGGGCCCGGCTGAGGATCCCGCTGTTCGTCCAGCGGCGGCGCTTCGCCAAGGGCTTCGAGACCGCGTCCCGGTCGCTGGCCGCGCTGGCCGCGTTCGGCGCGGTGGCGACCCTGCCGCTCGCCCTGCTGCACCCCGCGTGGCTCGCGGTGCCGGCGGTCCTGGCCGGTGCCTCGTTCACCGGCGACCTGGCGATGTACCGCTATGTCCTCAAGCGCCGCGGGTGGCGTTTCCTGACGGTCTTCAGCGCGGTGGCCTTCGCCACCAATGTCGCCATCTCGGCGGGCATCGCGGCGGGTGTCGTCCAGTGGCTGCTGTCCCCCCGCTTCCGCAGGCTGTACGAGCCGCACTGGGAGGAGACCGGGCCCACCGGGGACGGCGGCGGGCAGATCGTGGGCGCACCGCGGCACCGGCCGGGGACGACGGCATGAGCACCTCGCTCGAGGAGGAGGACCGGAGGGCCGGTGCCTGCCGGGAGACCTCCGCACCGCACCGCCCGGGGCGGCGCCCCGGGCGGCGGGCGACCCGGCTGCTCACCGCCGCCCTCGGGCTGTGGACGGCGTTCCTCGCCGCGTTCCACGCCCTCACCGGCAGGTACTGGTGGTGGCGGCCGATGGAGCTGCTGCCGCCCCTGGCGTTCGCGGTGGTTCCCCTGTTCCTGCTGGGGCTTGTCCCCCTGGCCCGCGGCGCCCGTCCGCGGCTGGCCGCGGCGGCGCTGTGCTGTGTGCTGCTCGGTCTGCCCCTGGTCGGACTGAACCTCCACGCCCTGCCGGGCCTCGGCGGCGGGTCGGCCGTGCCCGCGGGGGCGGTCCGGGTGTTCTCGTGGAACACCGAGTACTGGAGCGACGGCGACGACCCGAAGGCCTTCTACGCCTTTCTGAAGGCTCAGCGGGCCGACGTCTACCTGTTGCAGGAGCACGTCTCCTGGGACCTCGCCGGGCACCGCCCGGTCCGCTCCGACCACGTGGACGAACTCCGGGCGCACTTCCCGGGCTTCCAGGTGGCGGCCGTCGGCGAGATGCTCACCCTGTCCCGCTATCCCATCGAGGACTGGCGCGGTCTCGACAGCTGGCCCCATCTGCCCGCGGGCGGCGCCGGAATGCCGCCCGACGACAGCTTCCCCGACTACTACCGGTACAAGGTCCTGCGCACCGACCTGCGGATCGACGGACGGGTGGCCTCCTTCTACAACGTGCACGTCCCGGTGCAGCTCGACATCTCGATGAACCCGGCCTCGGCGCAGTTCACCGCGTTCATGCGGGCCCAGGAGGACCGGCGGAAGGCCACCTACCGCGCCCTGGCGGCCGACCTCGACGACAACCCCCTGCCCGTGGTGGTGGCCGGCGACCTGAACGCCACCGCGGCCATGGGGGAGCTGCGCGTGCTCGGCAGCCGGCTGCGGGACGCGCTCCCGGCCTGCGACGACCTCCTTCCCGCTTCCTGGCCCGCGAGCGGACCGTCGCTGTGGCGGCTGGACTGGGCGTTCACCAGTGCGTCGGTGAAGGTCCACACCTACCGGATGGTGGACAGCGAGGGACTGTCCGACCACCGGGCCCAGGCGCTGACCGTGACCCTGCCCGGCGGCTGAGCGCACGCCGGCTTCCGGCGCCGGACCGAAGACCGGCGCACGGCACCGGGCGCGCACGACCGGCACACACGACCGATACACACGGCCGGCACGTACGACTTTCGTCGTACGACGGCCTGTCCGAAGATCACAGATCACTGCGAACCGCCCCGCGCCGCACCCCTGTTCGCCTACGGTCGCCAAAGAGCCCACTCACGGGACACGGGGGTGTGCGCTCTTCCCTGCCCCCACGACTGCCCCCCACGACGCACGAGTTCGGAGGAACGATGCAGCAGCGCACGCTCGACGCCGCCACCGGAACCAAGGTCAGCAAGCTGTGCCTGGGCGCCCTGCCGTTCGGCACCACGGTCGACGAGAAGACCTCGTTCGCCATCCTGGACCGGTTCGTGGAAGCCGGCGGAACCACGATCGACACCGCCAACTGCTACTCGTTCTGGGTGCCGGGCGGCTCCGGCGGCGAGAGCGAGACCGTGCTGGGCCGCTGGCTGAAGGACCGGGGGGTGCGGGACTCCGTGGTCCTCGCCTCCAAGGTCGGCTCGGGGCCGGGCCCCGACGGGCAGGCGGAGGGCCTCGCACCGGCCGTGATCAGGGAGCAGCTGGAGGGAAGCCTGCGCAGGCTCGGCACCGACCACCTGGACCTGTACTACGCCCACCGCGAGGACCGGAACACCCCCGACGAGGAGACCCTCGCCGCCTTCCACCGGGCGGTGACCGAGGGGAAGGTCCGGGTGCTGGGCGCGAGCAACCACACCGCATGGCGGCTGGCCGAGACCCGCGCCCTGGCCGAGCGGCGCGGCTGGACGCCGTACACCGCGGTGCAGCAGCGCTACTCCTACCTCCAGCCCCGGCCGAAGACCGTGCTGCCCGAGGGCGGCCACGTCCATGCGAGCGACGAGCTGCTGGACTACGTGAGCAGCCGCGGCCTGACCCTGTTCGCGTACACCAGTCTTCTGTGGGGCGCCTACAACCGCCCGGACAAGCCGCTGCCGGAGCACTACGCGCACCCGGGCACCGAGCGCCGGCTCCAGGCTCTGGCGAAGGTCTCCGGGGAACTGGGCGTCACGCCCCTGCAGACGGTCCTGGCCTGGCTGACCGGCGGGGAGCCCGCCGTGGTGCCGATCATCGGTGTCAGCTCGGTGGCCCAGCTGGACGAGTGCCTCGCCGCCGCCGACCTGGAGCTTCCCGAGGAGCTGCGCAGGGTCCTCGACGAGGCCGTCTGACACGGTGCGCGGCGCTCCCGGGAGCGCCGCGCACACCGGGGCCCGGCGCCCGCCCCGACCGCGGGGCGGGCGCCGGGCCTTCGCCTGTCAGGGGACGCGCCAGCCGACGTCGGCGATCTCCAGCAGCGCCGTTCCCTCGGTGTACAGCATGAACGGCACGTCGACGTGGCGCAGGTCCATCCCCGCCGCGTCCAGCTCGGCCAGCGGCACGGACACCACCGTCCACTGCTCCGGCGGCGCCTGACGGAGCAGCGGTGCCAGATCCACGCCCGGCTGGGCGGGGTAGTCGTCGTGGCATGCCAGGAACAACGCGGACGACGGCGGCTCGATCACCCGCGCGAGGAACCGCACATGGGCCCCGGCCTCCAGGTGGCCGCGCAGGTCGGCGGGCTCGCCGGTGGGCGACTCCGCGTAGAAGAAGGCCGGATGGCCCCGGAAGCGCAGGCGCAGCCCGGTGCCGCCCCCGCCCGGGGTGCTCCCGTCCGGGGCGCGGCCGGCGCCGGAGGGTGCGGGCACCGGGTCCGAGTGCACGATGAGGCTCCGCATCGGCCCGGTGAGCGGGACGTCCTTGCCCGACCAGGTGTTGTGGCCGCCCACCCGCAGCCGGTACGGCGTGCCCTGCGCGTCCAGCACACGCAGCGGGCCGTCCACCGCGGGCGCGGGCGGCGGCTCGGGGGGTTCGTCGAGCGGCAGGGGCCCGGTGGCCGGGGCCTCGTCCCGCAGCGACAGGCCGTATCCCACCTCGAACAGCGGGGTGTGGCGGCCCTCGGGCGCCGTCTCCTCGGCGGGCACCCGGTAGTCCGGCAGATGCGGGGGGATCCGGTTGACGGCGGCGGAGTCCCGTGTCCGCGGCCAGGAGGACGGCAGCCGGCCCCGGAAGTCGTGGGCGGGCGCGCCGGGTTCGGCGGCGAACAGCACATCGGTCAGGCCCTGTGCGTACGGGCCCGGCAGCCAGGCGACGACGAAGGCGTCGGAGAGGTTGATCTCCTCCGTGCAGTAGAGCGGACGGCCGGTGAAGAGGACCGAGACGACGGGAAGGTTCGCGGCGTCCAGCCGGCGCAGCACCTTAAGGTCGCGGGCGTAGGAGAGCTTCAGATCGGCGTAGCCGATCGACCGCCAGGGCTTGAGCGTGCCGCGCATCTCCGCGTACGCGTCCTCGCCCAGGGCGACCAGGGCCACGTCGAAGTCGGCGGGGTCGGCGTGTTCCAGCGCCGGGTCCACCACGCACCGTTCGGCGCCGACGACCAGACGGACCGCGTCGGCCAGGGTGGTGCCGTCCGGCAGGTCGGCGCGGTCCACGTCGTCGCCCTGCCAGCTCAGGGTCCAGCCGCCGCACTGCTTGCTCAGGTCGTCGGCCGCGCTGCCGGTCACCAGCACCCGCGCGGTGCGCGACAGGGGCAGCAGGCCGGGGGTGTTCTTGAGCAGGACCAGGGAGGCACGGGCGGCCTCGCGTGCGAGGGCCCGGTGCTCGGCGCAGCCGACGATCCCCGTTCCCGGCGCCGTGAGCGCGCGGTCCCGGGGGCGGGGCTTGTCCCACAGGCCGGCGCGCATCTTCACACGCAGGATCCGGGTGACGGCGTCGTCGATGCGTGCCATCGGAATGACCCCGTCGCGCACCTGCCGGATGGTGGTGCGGTACACGCTCTGCCAGTCCTCGCGCCCGGCGACCATCAGCACGTCCAGCCCGGCGTTGATCGCGTATCCGGCGTCCCCGGGGGAGCAGCCGGCGACCTCGGCGTGCGCGTCCCAGTCGCTGATCACGACGCCGTCGAAGCCGAGGGCGTTCTTGAGCACATCGGTGATCAGGTAACGGCTGCCGTGCACCTTGTGGTTGTACGGCTGCGCACGGCCCGGGGTGTGGTCGTAGTTGGCGGGGTTGTCCCAGCTGCTGAAGGAGACCATCACGCACTGCGCCCCGGCCTCGATGCCGGCCAGGAAGCCCTGGGCGTGGATGTTCCTGAGCACGTCCTCGGAGCAGCGTGCGATCCCCCGGTCGCTGCCGTTCTCGGTGCCGCCGTCCGCGATCCAGTGCTTGAGGGTGGCCAGCACCTTCCCGTCGGTGCGCAGCGCCGTCACATCGCCCTGGAGGCCCTCGACCATGGCACGCCCGTAGGCGTGCACCACGGCCGGGTCCTCGCTGTAGCCCTCGTAGTAGCGGCCCCAGCGGCGGTCGCGCGGGGTGGTGACGGTGGGGGCGAAGATCCAGTCCATGCCGGTCGCGGCGACCTCGCGGGCGGTGGCCTCGCCGATGCGCCGCACCAGGTCCGGGTCACCGGCCGCGCCGAGGCCGATGTTGTGCGGGAAGATGGTGGCGCCGTGCACGTTGTTGTGTCCGTGCACCGCGTCGGTCGCCCACATGAACGGGATGCGGAAGGGCCGGTCCCGCCAGGCCTCCTCCGCCGCCGTCCAGAAGCGGTCGATCGTCTCCACCCAGTCCGCCACGCTCGCGTGCCGTTTGCCGCCGGGCCAGATCCCGGCGCCGTTGAGCGCGGAGCCGATCCGGTACTCGCGCACGTCCTCGCAGGTCAGCTCGGCCAGCTCGGGCTGGATCATCTGGCCGACCTTCTCCTGAAGGGTGAGCTGCCCGAGGATCTCGGCCACCCGGCGCTCCACCTCCGCATCGCGCGGGAT
>NZ_MUME01000214.1 GCF_002155915.1 Streptomyces thermovulgaris
GTGGTTGGCGGAGCATGCGGTCTTCGGCACCGTGCTGGTGCCGGGCACGGGTCTGCTGGAGCTTGCCCTGACCGCCGCCCACCACATCGGAGCCGACCGGGTTGCCGAGCTGACGCTGCTCGAGCCGTTGGTCCTCACCGAGGACACCCCGGTTCGTCTGCAGGTCGTGGTCGGCGCCGAAACAGGTGAGAACCGCAGGCCCATCGCGATCTACAGCAGGCCGGAAGACGCCGCTGAGGACGCTCCATGGCGCCGGCACGCCACCGGTGAGCTCGGCCGTGCCGAACCGATTGCCGGCGAGGCTTTTGCGGAGCTGGATCGCTGGCCGGTGGCCGGTGCCGAGCAGGTGGAGCTGGACGGTTTCTACGAGGCGTTTGCCGCGCGTGGTCTCGGCTACGGTCCGGCCTTCCAGGGCCTGGTGGAGCTGTGGCGCAAGGACAACACCGCCTACGGGCGCGTCCGCCTGCCCGAGGGGCTCACGACCGAGGGTTTCGGCATCCACCCCGCCCTGCTGGACGCCGCCCTGCACACCCTGGTGAGCGTCCAGGAGGACGAAAACACCCTGGACGGCAACGTCCTGCTGCCGTTCGAGTGGACTGGCGCCGAACTGCTCGCCGTGGGTGCTGCCGAGTTGCGCGTACGCGTCGACTTGGATGAGGCATCCCGCACGGTACGGGTAGTCGTCACCGATCAGGACGGACGGCCCGTGGCCCGCGCCGAAGGGCTTCAGCTGCGTGAGGTTACGGCTGAGCAGGTTCGTGTGGGTGGGGCGGGTGAGCATCTGTATCGGGTGGTCTTCCAGCCGGTCCGTGATGCCCAGCAGTCCTCTTCTGGTGGGGTGTGGGTGCTGGGTGGTTCCGGTGAGGTGGCCCGGGCCCTGGAGGCGGAGAGCTTTGCCGGTCTTGAGGCGCTGCTGGCCCGCCTGGATGCTGCGGAGGCAAGCGCTCCGGGGTGGGTGGTGGTGGATGCCACCTGCCCGGCTGCCGGTGGTGATGCGCTGGCTGTGGCCGGTGGGGCTCTGGAGGTGGCACAGCGGTTGCTGGCCGATGAGCGGCTGGCGTCGGCGGAGC
>NZ_MUME01000215.1 GCF_002155915.1 Streptomyces thermovulgaris
GGTGTGGTGGTGGGCTCACTGGCCCGTAACCGCGGCGACCGTGCCCAGCTGCTGCGCAACGCCGGTCTGCTGCATGTGCATGGTCATCAGCTGGACTGGGACCGCCTGCTGCCCGCCAGCGGCGGGAGTGTAGTGGACCTGCCCACCTATCCGTTCCAGCGTGAACGCTACTGGCTGGAGGTCCGCCGCCCCACCGGGGATGCACGCTCGATCGGCCTGGAAGTAGCAGAACACCCCTGGCTCGGTGCCGCTCTTGGTCTTGCCGACGGTGCGGGCCACCTGCTCACCGGCCGTCTTTCACTGACCGATCAGTCGTGGTTGGCGGAGCATGCGGTCTTCGGCACCGTGCTGGTGCCGGGTACGGGTCTGCTGGAGCTTGCCCTGACCGCCGCCCACCACATCGGAGCCGACCGGGTTGCCGAGCTGACGCTGCTCGAGCCGTTGGTCCTCACCGAGGACACCCCGGTTCGTCTGCAGGTCGTGGTCGGCGCCGAGACAGGTGACGGGCAGCGCGAGATCACCATCTACAGCCGTCCCGAGAACGCTCCTGGCGACACCCCCTGGCGCCGGCACGCCACCGGAAGGCTCGCCGAAACCACCGACTCCGACATCCCCCAGGCCTTTGTGGAGCTGGATCGCTGGCCGGTGGCCGGTGCCGAGCAGGTGGAGCTGGACGGTTTCTACGAGGCGTTTGCCGCGCGTGGTCTCGGCTACGGTCCGGCCTTCCAGGGCCTGGTGGAGCTGTGGCGCAAGGACAACACCGCCTACGGACGCGTCCGCCTGCCCGAGGGGCTCACGACCGAGGGTTTCGGCATCCACCCCGCCCTGCTGGACGCCGCCCTGCACACCCTCATCGGCGCACGCCACGAAGAGGACGGCAAGCACGAACAGCCCGTATACCTGCCCTTCGAGTGGACCGACGTCGAACTCTTCACCACCAACACCACAGAACTCCAAGTCCACATAGAGCTGGACTCCTCCACGGGCGAGCACCTCGCCCTTTCGGTGGCGGACGGTGCAGGTCGACCGGTTCTCCGTGCGCGGGGCCTGCGCATCCGTGAGGTTACGGCTGAGCAGGTTCGTGTGGGTGGGGCGGGTGAGCATCTGTATCGGGTGGTCTTCCAGCCGGTCCGTGATGCCCAGCAGTCCTCTTCTGGTGGGGTGTGGGTGCTGGGTGGTTCCGGTGAGGTGGCCCGGGCTCTGGGGGCGGAGAGCTTTGCCGGTCT
>NZ_MUME01000216.1 GCF_002155915.1 Streptomyces thermovulgaris
GTTGTCGGTGGCGGCGGTCAATACGGCGTCTTCCACGGTGGTTTCCGGGCAGGCGGAGGCGGTCGCGGAGCTGGTGGAGCGGCTGCAGAAGCGGGGGGTGTATGCGCGGCGGATCAATGTCGACTATGCCTCGCATCATGCGCAGATGGACCCGCTGCTGCCCGACCTGGAAGCCGGGTTCGCCAACCTGACCCCCACACGAGCGCGCATACCGCTGTATTCCACGGTCACCGGCCAGGTGCTGGAGGGCCCGGAGCTGGACGGCGGCTACTGGTGCCGGAATCTGCGCGAGCCGGTGCGGTTCGACCGGGCACTGCAGCGGCTGCTGGACGACGGGCACACGGTGTTCGTGGAGGTCTCCGCGCATCCGGTGCTGGCCATGCCGCTGACCGACGCCTGCACCGCACAGGGTGGTGTGGTGGTGGGCTCACTGGCCCGTAACCGCGGCGACCGTGCCCAGCTGCTGCGCAACGCCGGTCTGCTGCATGTGCATGGTCATCAGCTGGACTGGGACCGCCTGCTGCCCCAGGACGGTGGGAGTGTGGCAGAGCTGCCCACCTACCCCTTCCAGCGTGAACGCTACTGGCTGGAGGTCCGCCGCCCCACCGGGGATGCACGCTCGATCGGCCTGGAAGTATCGGAGCATCCCTGGTTGGGGGCGGTGACGGCCACGGCTTCTGATGAGGGGTATCTCTTCACGGGGCGTTTGTCGCTGGCTGATCAGTCGTGGTTGGCGGAGCATGCGGTCTTCGGCACCGTGCTGGTGCCGGGCACGGGGCTGCTGGAGCTTGCCCTGACCGCCGCCCACCACATCGGAGCCGACCGGGTTGCCGAGCTGACGCTGCTCGAGCCGTTGGTCCTCACCGAGGACACCCCGGTTCGTCTGCAGGTCGTGGTCGGCGCCGAAACGGGTGACGGGCAGCGCGAGATCACCATCTACAGCCGTCCCGAGAACGCTCCTGGCGACACCCCCTGGCGCCGGCACGCCACCGGAAGGCTCGCCGAAACCACCGACTCCGACATCCCCCAGGCCTTTGTGGAGCTGGATCGCTGGCCGGTGGCCGGTGCCGAGCAGGTGGAGCTGGAGGGTTTCTACGAGGCGTTTGCCGCGCGTGGTCTCGGCTACGGTCCGGCCTTCCAGGGCCTGGTGGAGTTGTGGCGCAAGGACAACACCGCCTACGGACGCGTCCGCCTGCCCGAGGGGCTCACGACCGAGGGTTTCGGCATCCACCCCGCCCTGCTGGACGCCGCCCTGCACACCCTCATCGGCGCACGCCACGAAGAAGACGGCAAGCACGAACAGTTCGTATACCTGCCCTTCGAGTGGACCGACGTCGAACTCTTCACCACCAACACCACAGAACTCCAAGTCCACATCGAACTCGACGACACGCAGACCAATGCCCGTGTCCGTGTGACGGATCCGGACGGACGGCCCGTGCTCCAGGCGCAGGGGCTGGCGATCCGCGAAGCCACCCCTGAACAGGTCCGGGCCGGTGAGTCGGTCGATCACCTCTACCGAGTCGAGTTCCGGACGCCGCGCCTGCTGCAGGAGGAAGCGACACCGGCGGCCGGTACATGGGTCCTCGGCGACAACGCCGGGTTGTCCTCCATTTTGGAGGCCGACCATGTGGCTGATGTGGATGCTCTGCTTGCCCACCTCGAAGACGGGAGGAAAGCGCCCGCTCGACTGGCCGTGGATACAACGACGGCCGGCGCGGCGGGAACGCCGGCAGGCGGAGACGAGGACATCTCAGGTGCTGCGCAGGAGCTGACGGCTTCGGCACTGCGTACTCTGCAGCGTCTGCTGAACGAACCTCGTCTGGAAGCCACCGAGCTGGTGTGGATCACGCGTTCGGCGGTGGGTGCGGACGACGATGTCCGTGACCTCGCGCACGCCCCGCTGTGGGGGCTGCTGCGGGCCGCCCGCAGCGAACACCCCGAGCGCGTGATCCGCCTCATCGACCTGGGGAACAGCAGTGCCGACGAAGCGCTGCTGCCCCGCGCGATCGCCGTGGTCGACGAACCGGAGATCGCGATTCGTGATGGCGAGATCCGCACCGCACGACTTGTACGGATCACACGCGCTCGCATGGCACCCGCATCCATGTCCGGTCAGTCGCCCGCGCACACGACGGACGACCACTCCGCCGAGGCGGAGAAGCAACTGCCGGTGGCGGCACCGCTCTCTCCGGAAGGCACGGTGCTGGTTACGGGT
>NZ_MUME01000217.1 GCF_002155915.1 Streptomyces thermovulgaris
GCGGGGTTTTCCGTCCTCGGCGGGGTGGGCAGGTGGATCTCCGCCCAGCACCGCTTGCCCGTGGGAGCCGGCTCGGCACCGTGCCGGTCGGTCAGAGCGGCCACCAGGAGCAGACCACGTCCGCTCTCGCTGTTCTCGGCCGGGAGGCCGGGCCGGGGGAGCCGCGAGCCGGAGTCGTGGACCTCGATGCGCAGAACGGTTCCGGTGAGCCGGACGGTCAGGAGAATCCGGCCGGCACCGACATGCTGGACCGCGTTCGTGAGCAGTTCGCTGATCACCAGGGCTGCGGTGTGCACCACGTCGTCGTCCAGTCCTGTGTTCCAGCGCCGTATCCCGTCCACGGCCCGGTGCCCGCGCGGTGGTGACCGCGTTTGCCGTGGCCGGTACCGAGAAGGCGAGCCGGTGTGCTGCCATGGACGACCTTCCTTGCGAGAGTGGCGACAGTGGCGTCGGTGGTGCCACTTCAAGGAACCGGTCGGTCGTTGTGGTTTTTGGGTCATGCGCCACTGACGCATGGGGTATGCAAGAGCTGCATCGAAGCGAAACCCGGCTGATTCAAGCCCTGTTGAGCAGGCAGGATCAGCGGTGGAAGGGGCCGTGGCGGATGACCGAGGCGTGCGGCGAAGCTCGGCGGATCGGTGAAGTGATCCGTCGGGCAAGGGTGTTGCGGAGACGCTCGCAGAAGGAGGTCGCTGCCGCGCTCGGCTGTCACCAGTCCAAGACGAGCCGCCTGGAGAGCGGTCGTGGCACGGAGGACATCCGTGTCCTGCGGGCTGTTGTGCAGGAACTCGGCATTCCCTTCTGAGCAGTTGGGGCTCCGCGGCCACGTCTGGCGTCTCCGCTGCCGATTTCGGAGCCGAGGACGTGCATCGTCGTACGTTCCTTGCCGCCGGCGTAGCGGCTTTCGTGCCCTCTGCCGAACCGGTCGCCTCCCGCGACGAACTCGTTCAGGCCCTCCTGCCCGGGTTTGTTCCGGCAGGCACCGCTGCCCCGCTTGATACGGCCGTTCCGCGCAGACGGGTCGGCGAGGCCCGCAGACTCTTCCACACCTGTGACTACACGGCACTGGAACACATGCTCCCCGGCCTGATCGCCGACCTGCGGCAGGCCGCGCACGACGCGAGAGCCACGGACGCGTTCTCGCCGCTCCTGGCCACGGCGTACCAGACCGCGACCAGTCTGCTGCTCAAGCAGCACGACCAAGGGACTGCCTGGCTCGCCGTCGGCCGTGCGATGGCCGAGGCCGAACGCTCCGGTGATCCGCTGATCCTCGCCTCGAGCGTCCGCGCACAGGATCACGTCCTCGCCCGTGAGAAGCACACCGAGCAGGCCGTCGCCCTTGTGCGCCGCACCGCCGACCAGCTCACCGGTTCCTACGACCGCCGCTCCCCGGAGTACCTCGCGGCCGTCGGACTGCTGCTCCTGCGCGGTGCGACCGCGGCCGGCGGTGGAGGCAACCGTGCCGCCGCGGAGGAGTTCCTCTCCGAGGCGAAGGAGGTGGCACGGTACGTCTCCCTCGACCGGCCCGACGCCTGAGCCACCTTCGGGCCCACCAATGCGGCCCTTCACGAAGTCAGCGCACGGGTGGCCCTGGGCGACGTCGGCCTCGCTCTTCAAGCGGCCCACCTGCTCATGCGCCGCCGCATCCCCGTTCCGGAGCGCCGGGCCGCGCTGTGGCTGGAGGTGGCCCGGGCGTACAGCCGGCAGGGGCGCCTTGCCGAGGGCCACCGGGCCCTGTGCGTCGCCGAGACGTGCGCCGCACAGGATGTCCGCCGTCCCGCCGTCCGCGATCTGGTCGCGGAGATGGCGGCTCGCGACCGCCGTCGTACTCTGCCCGGACTGCACCGGCTCAGCCGACGACTCGGAGTGCCTGCGTGATCGATCCGACAGCCACGGGGAAGAAGCCCTTCTTGTACGTCGTCGTCTGCGCGTGCGGCATCGCCGCCGACGCCGGCAAGCTGATCGCAGCCGCGCAGTAACGGGGCTGGGACGTCGGTGTCGTCGCCACCCCGCAGGGACTGGCCTTCCTCGACGTGGAGGCCGTCCAGGAGCAGACCGGCCACCCGGTCCGCTCCGCCTGGCGCACGCCCGGTGAGGTGCGTCCTCTGCCGCCTGCCGATGCCATCGCCGTCGCCCCGGCCAGCTTCAACACGATCAACAAGTGGGCCGCCGGGATCTCCGACACCCTTGCCCCGGGCATTCTGTGCGAGGTGTACGGCCTGGGTGTCCCCATGGCCGTGCTGCCCTGTCTGAACGCCGCCCAGGCGGCTCATCCCGCCTATGCGCGGAGTCTGGACAGGCTGCGTGAGATGAACGTCATGATCGGCTCCTACGAGCCGCACCGGCCGAAGGCCGGAGGCGGGGCGGAGCGCTTCCGGTGGGAGGAGGCCCTGGACCTTCTGGAGCCGCGGCTCGGCCGGCGGCCGTGAGGCGCGGCCCGCCGACAGGGGCCCGGGTGAGGTGGTGCGTATCTGGCGCGGATCTGGCACGCGGTGGCTGATTTGTGTGCACAAACAACAGAGTCCAGGTCTCTGACCTGGGCTTTCTTCGTAGAGCGGGTGACGAGAATCGAACTCGCGCTCTCAGCTTGGGAAGCTGCGATCATTGGCGGCCGGTTCGGGGGCTGACCTGGGTGGATGGCCGGTGGCCGGGCTTGTAAGCTTCAGCGGCTTTCACCCTGGTTCCCCGTGGTTTCCCGCTCGATGTGGTGCGCTTGTGGTGCGGTGGTTGTGTCCTCGCCTGGTGCCGTCGACCCCTCGCTTTCGCCGTACAGGTCGGTGCGGAGCCGTTCCTTCGCTGCCTCGGGTCGTGGGCTGTAGCCGGACATGAAGATCTCGCTCAGTGTCTTGTCCAGCGTTCCTGAGATCGCGTAGATCACCAGACGGCTCGGTCATGCATGATTCCTTCAAGGCCGTCGGACCGGAGAACCAATTGGTACAGCCAGTCCGACAGCACTAACGTCTGATCACGTGTGAGCGTGATGGTGATCGCGCTCTCGTCCACGCCTCAACCTAGCCGCGTCGACTGGTGGTGTCGCGGGGCCAAGCGTTCCCAGCGACCAACACGCTTGCCAACTGTGTTGACGGGGCGACGAGCCTCACCGACTTCTCACGCACCGGTTGCCAGCCACCTGAGCGTCGATTGCCGTCAAACGGTGCCGCCAAAACGGCCCGGACCATGATCGTCCGGGCCGTTTGCGCTGGTGCCCCGGCAGGATCCGAACCTGTGACACCCGCTTTAGGAGTTCGATTCAGGCTGCTCTCGGTGGCTGCCGTCGGCTGGCCCGACGGCCGCTCAGGGGCGCCATTATGTGCCGCTGTTCGGCCTCGTTGATGTCAGCCGTGGATGTCAGAAGATGCGCGGAGCCTTACCGGCTGTCGAGTGAACGCAGCATGGTGCTTAGATGCCATGCGGCCCCGTCCGCTTGCTCGCCATCACCATGGACTGCTTCTACCGTCGCCATCAGTGCAGCACTATTGCTAGCACCGAGGCGGTACACCAGAACCACTCGGTCTTGGCGCTTCGGTATCTCGAACGGTGCGTGACCGAATCCAGCTGCTCGTAGACCAGCAGAGATCTCCGCTACCACGTTCTTCTTTGCTCGGGCTGCCCCCCACAGCGTTACGAAGAGTCTTGACGCTGATAGCGGCGTAGCCTCTTCCGCTGTCTACGGCCTTCTCAACCTCATTGAGGTCCAACGTGCCCTTCCTTTAGCAGGCCGTGACCCTACCCGGTGTGACCTGGTCCCCTGAGACT
>NZ_MUME01000218.1 GCF_002155915.1 Streptomyces thermovulgaris
TCGTCGCAGATGATGATCTCCGGGCGCAGGGCCAGCGCCCGGGCGATGCCGATGCGCTGACGCTGACCGCCGGAGAACTGATGCGGATAGCGGTTGATGTACTCCGGGTTGAGACCGACGACGTCCAGCAGCTCCTGCACCCGGCGCCGGCGGTCGCCCTTCGGGGCCACCTCGGGGTGGATCTCGAAGGGCTCGCCGATGATGTCGCCCACCGTCATCCGCGGGTTGAGCGAGGTGTACGGGTCCTGGAACACCATCTGGATGTTGCGGCGCACCGCCTTCAGGGCCCTGCCCGACAGCCTGGTGATGTCCTGGCCCTTGTAGAAGATCTCGCCGGCGGTCGCCTGCTCCAGGTTCATCAGCAGCTTGGCGACGGTGGACTTGCCGCAGCCGGACTCGCCCACGATGCCGAGGGTCTCGCCCTGGTACAGGTCGAAGGAGACCCCGTCGACCGCCTTGACCGCTCCGATCTGCTTCTTGAACAGGATGCCCTGGGTCAGCGGGAAGTGCTTGACCAGGTTGCGCACCTGGAGGATCGGCTCGCCGCGCTCGACGGGCGCCTCGAGCGCGCTGACCGCCTCCTCCTCGCTGCCGGCCTTGACGACGTCCACCTCGGTGACGTTCGGGGTCGCGTCCACGGCGCCCTGCGGCTGCTCGTCCTTCTTCTTGAGCTCAGCCATGGATGGTCTCCCTCCAGAAGTGGCACGCACTGCCGCGGCCGACCAGCTCGGTGCCGTCCTGCTCGGTGACGGGCACCAGGGCCGGGATCTCCGTACGGCAGATGTCCTGCGCCTTGGGGCAGCGCGGGTTGAAGGCACAGCCGGACGGGATGCGGGTGAGGTTGGGCGGCAGGCCCTTGATTGCGTAGAGCTCCTGGCCCTTCTGGTCCAGGCGCGGGATCGAGTCGAGAAGGCCCTGGGTGTAGGGGTGCGCGGGCCGCTTGTACAGCTCGTGCACGGGGGCGGTCTCGACGATGCGGCCCGCGTACATCACCGCGATCTTGTCGGCGACGTCCGCGACCACACCCAGGTCGTGGGTGATCAGGATCAGGCCCATGTTGTACTCGCGCTGCAGCTCCGCGAGCAGGTCCATCACCTGGGCCTGGACGGTGACGTCGAGCGCCGTGGTGGGCTCGTCGGCGATGATCAGGTCGGGCTCCAGGGCCAGCGCCATGGCGATCATGATGCGCTGGCGCATACCGCCGGAGAACTGGTGCGGGTAGTCCCCCACCCGTGCCGCCGCCGCGGGGATCTTGACCCGGTCCATCAGCTCGATGGCCCTGGCCTTGGCCTCCTTCTTGGACAGGCCCAGGTGGACCCGGAACATCTCGCCGAGCTGGTAGCCCACGGAGAGCACCGGGTTCAGCGAGGACAGCGCGTCCTGGAAGATCATGGCGATCTTCCGGCCGCGGATCTTCCGCCGCTCGTCCTCGGGCATCTTCAGCAGGTCCTGGCCCCGGAAGAGGATCTCCCCCTTGGGGATCCGGCCGGGCGGCATGTCGAGGATGCCCATGATCGCCTGTGCGGTCACGGACTTGCCGGAGCCGGACTCGCCGAGCACGGCGAGCGTCTCACCGGCGTTGACCGTGTAGTTGACACCGTTGACGGCCTTGGCGACACCGTCCCGGGTCTTGAACTCCACGTGCAGGTCACGGACTTCGAGCAGCGGAGCGCCGGAGTCGGCCTCCGGACGGGGGGCGGGAACGTCCGCGGTCTTGTCGAGGATGGTCACGTACGCCTCCCTCAGCGCAGCTTGGGGTCGAGGGCGTTGCGTACCGCATCGCCGAACATCAGGAACGAGAGCACCGTGATCGACACCATGACCGAGGGAATGATCAGAACGTACGGTGCGTTGCGCAGCTGCTGCTTGCCCGTGGCCACATCCACGCCCCAGGAGACCGTGGGCTCGGCGAGGCCGATGCCGAGGAAGGACAGCGTGGCCTCGGCCGCGATGTAGCCGCCCAGCGCGATGGTCGCCACGACGATGATGGGGGCGAGCGCGTTGGGCAGGATGTGCTTGAGCATGATGCGCGTGGTGGAGGCGCCGAGCGCCCGGGCCGCGACGACGTAGTCGGACTGCTTGATGGTGACCACCGCGCCACGGGCCACACGGGCGATCGTCGTCCACCCGAGGAAGGCCATGGCCGCGATGACGACCCAGATCTTGCGCTCGGCGAAGGTGGTCAGGATGACCAGGGCGCCGAGCATGTACGGGATGCCCATGAACACGTCGGTGATCCGGGAGAGCAGGGCGTCGACCAGGCCGCCGAAGTAGCCGGCGGTCATGCCGACCGCGGTGCCGAGGATGGTCACCAGCAGGGTCACGCCGACGCCCACCAGGATCGAGGCACGGGCTCCGTGGACGACGCGGGCGTAGATGGAACGTCCCTGGCCGTCGTAGCCGAACCAGTCGGGCTCGAAGAAGTGGCTCCAGTTGGGGGGCTGGAGGTAGTGCTTGGCCAGATCGGCGTCGCGCGGCGAGGCGCTGGTGAACAGCGACGGTGCGAACGCCATCACCAGCAGCAGCACGATCAGCACGGACGAGATCAGGAACAGCGGGTTGCGGCGCAGGTCGTACCAGGCGTCGGACCAGAGGCTGCGGGCCTTCGCCGCAGCGGGCGTCGCCGTCTCGGGAGCGGCGGCCTCGGACTCCGCGGCGGTCGCCTTGGACAGTTCGACCTTGTCAGCAGTCTTCTCAGGCATACCGGATCCTCGGGTCCAGGACCGCGTAGAGCAGGTCGACGATCAGGCTGGTGAACAGGTAGACGATCACGATCAGTGAGGCGATGCCCACGACCGTGGCGCCCTCCCTGCGGGTCAGGGCCTCGAAGATGGCGTTGCCGACACCCTGCACGTTGAAGATGCCCTCGGTCACGATGGCGCCGGTCATCAGGTTGCCGATGTCGGTGCCGAGGAAGGTGACCACGGGAATCAGGGAGTTGCGCATCAGGTGCACGCCGACGATCCGCCGGCGCGGCAGCCCCTTGGCCACGGCGGTGCGCATGTAGTCGGCCCTCAGGTTCTCCACCATCGACGTACGGGTCAGCCGGGCCACGTACGCCAGGGAGAGGGACCCCAGGACGACCGCGGGCAGGAGGAGGTCGCCGAAGTTCTCGGAGTCCTGCACGGTCGGGGTGACCATCTGGAGCTGGAAGGCGAAGAAGTACTGCAGCAGGTAACCCAGCACGAAGGAGGGCATCGAGATCAGGATCAGCGTGAGGGTCAGCAGCCCGCGGTCCTGGACCGAGTCCGGGCGGAGCCCGGCGATGATGCCGAGGCCGATCCCGACGACCGCCGTGAAGGTGAACGCGAAGAGGGTGAGACGGATGGTCACCGGGAACGCGGCGGCGATGATCTCCGAGATCTCCCGCTTGCTCGCGATTTCGGTGCCGAAGTCGCCCTGGAACAGACCGGCCAGGTAGTGGCCGTACTGCCACCACCAGGGCTGGTCGAGTCCGAGGTCGTGTCTCATCTTCTCGACCAGGGTCGGGTCGAACGCCTGCTCTCCCATGAGCGCCCTCACGGGGTCACCGGGCAGGACGTACATCATCATGAAGATCAGGAAAGTTGACCCGATGAATACCGGGATCATCTGGAGCAGTCGTCGTGCGACATAACGCCCCATGAGGTGCCTCCGTGTGGGATAACTGCAGCCGAGGGCCGTCCGGAAGAGGAACCCTCCGTGCAGTTCTCCGCACCTTCGCGGGAACCGAAGGCCGAGGAGGGAGCGGGGGGACAGGACGGTCCTGCGGCCTCCGCCGCCGCCGGTCGGACGACCGGCGGCGGCGGACTGACGGCCGAGGGGGGAAAGGCCCGCAGGCTCGCTTACTTGACGGTGACCTTGTGCAGCTGGATGTCGCCCTGGTAGTTGATCGTCACGTTGTCGACGTTCTTCCCGTGACCACCGTTGATGCGGTAGTACCACAGCGGGATGGACGGCATCTTGTCGACGAGCTTCTTCTCGACCTCCTGGTAGGCCTTGACCGCCTCCTCCAGGGACGAGGCGTTGTCCCCCTTCTCCATCAGCTTGTCGATCTCCTTGTCGGAGAAGCGACCGTTGTTGGACTCGGCCTTGGAGTGGTAGAGCTCCTTGAGGAAGTTGATGTTGATCGGGTAGTCGGCCACCCAGCCGCCGCGGTACATCGACTTGACCTCGTTGTTGTCACGCGCCTCGAGGTCGGTGGCGAAGTCCGGCTTCGGGTCGCCGACGCAGTCGACGCCGGTGGCGTTGCGGATCGACTCGCAGACCGCGGTCACCCACTCCTTGTGACCACCGTCGGTGTTGTACTGGATCCAGATCTTGTTGCCCGGGACGCCGCCGCCCTCCTTGATGAGCTTCTTGGCCTTGGCCGGGTCGTACTTGAAGATGTCCGTGTCCAGCTGCTGGTTGCCCTTGACCTGCGGCGGGGTGAAGCTCGTCGCGGGCATGCGGGTGTTGTTCAGGACGGTCTTGGTGATCGTGTCACGGTCGATCGCCATGGACAGGCCCTGGAGGACCTTCGGGTCGACGCCCTTGAACGTCTTGGAGTAGAAGGCCGGCACCAGCGTCTGGATGGCGGCGTACGGCTGGTCGAGGGCGCCGTCGCCGAGGTCCTGCTTGTACTTCGGCAGGTCCGTCGGGCCGACCTGCTTGATGATGTCCAGGTTGCCGGAGACGACGTCCTGGTACGCCGCCTCGGGGGTGGCGTAGTGCTTGAACTGGATGCCCTTGTTCTGGGCCTTGTTCGGGCCCTTGTAGCCGTCCCAGGCCTTGACCTGGATCAGCTTCTTGTGGGTCCACTTCTCGAACTGGTACGGGCCGTTGCCGATCGGCTTCTGGCCGAACGCCTTCGGGTCGTCGTAGAAGACCTTCGGCAGCGGGGCGAAGGTGGTGTAGCCCAGCTTGTAGTTGAAGTAGGGGACCTGGTCCTTCAGCTCGATGGTGAAGGTGGTGTCGTCCACGACCTTCAGGCCCGACATCTTGTCGCTCTTGGGCTCGCCCTTGTCCGGGTGGACGTCCTCGTAGCCGACGATGTCCGAGAACCAGAAGGCGTTCTGCTGGTTGTTCTTGGAGTTCGCGTACCAGTTCCAGGCGTCGACGTACGACTGCGCGGTGACGGGCTCGCCGTTGTGGAACTTCCAGCCCTCCTTGAGCTTGACCGTCCAGGTCTTGGAGTCCTTGGTGGTCACGGACTCCGCGTTGGTGTAGACGATCTCGCCCTTCTCGTCGAAGTCCAGCAGCTGCGTGAACAGGGCCCGGATGACGTAGCCGCCGTTGCTCTCGTTGGTGTCGGCCGGCACCAGCGGCTTCTGCGGCTCGCCGACGTCGATCGAGACGTAGCCGGCAAGAGCGCCCTTCTTCGACGAATCGCCCTTGTCATCGCTGCCGCCACCACAGGCAGTCGCGGCAAGCGCGACGACGATTGCCCCCGCGACCCACTTGGCGCTCCTGGCACCGCGCATGGGTTCCTCCTCATGAATCCTGTTGTTCACCACAAGAGTGGGCACACGACGCTCCGCCGACATGCAAACCGGAGAAGGTCGAGTGCCCCCGCACGCTCGTACGCCGTCGCCCGCTGCCACTGCACAGGGTGACTCGCTCATCCGAGCTCTACGCGCCTAACTATCTGCTATCGACCACCGACCGACCACACCCCTGAGGTCTCGGTTCGATCACACCTGCCGCCCACTTCTTCCAAAATCCGGACAAAGGGTTTGGCGAAAGACCCCTGCGAAACGGACTTGTTACACATCTATCGGCCTCACGCGTCCGAATATCGGACAGTTGGCAGGTGAAAATCGATTGCGGTCTACGGTGGTGGTCGTATGCCGTCGCAGACGCGTGTGCCACACCGTGCACAGCGCGCGCCCGTTGCGCTGCCCCGTCTCCGCCAACGGGCGCCAGGACCAAGCCATTCGGTTAAGGCCTCTCACTGTGTTCCGGGTAGGCGTGCCCCGCAGCAAGGTAGTGCGAATCAGCCGTCCTGTGGCGATTCCGAGCCAGTCCGAAGGGTTTTCCCTACACTTCTCGCCCGCACACGGGGCACACCCCCGCCCGCACGCACCGGGCCGGGCGCCCCGCCGTGCGGGACACCCGGCCCGGTGCGGCCGTCGGGAGACCTCAGCCGTGCTTGGCGCGGCTCGCGGCGCGGGCGCGGGCGCGCTGGTCGAGGACGACCTTGCGGATGCGGGTCGCCTCCGGGGTCACCTCGACGCACTCGTCGTCGCGGCAGAACTCCAGCGCCTGCTCCAGGGAGAGCTTGCGCGGCGGGACGATCGACTCGGCCACCTCGGCGGTCGAGGACCGCATGTTGGTGAGCTTCTTCTCCTTGGTGATGTTGACGTCCATGTCGTCGGAGCGGGAGTTCTCGCCGACGACCATGCCCTCGTACACCTCGGTGCCCGGCTCCACGAAGAGCACCCCGCGCTCCTGGAGGTTGATCATCGCGAAGGCGGTGACGACACCGGCACGGTCGGCGACCAGGGACCCGGTGCTCCGCGTCTGCAGCGGGCCGAACCAGGGCTCGAAGCCCTCGTGGACGGAGTGGGCGATCCCCGTGCCGCGGGTCTGGGTCAGAAACTCGGTGCGGAAGCCGATCAGACCGCGGGAGGGCACGACGAACTCCATGCGGACCCAGCCGGAGCCGTGGTTGGACATGTTGTCCATCCGGCCCTTGCGCACTCCCATCAGCTGGGTGACCGCGCCCATGTGCTCCTCGGGCACGTCGATCGTCAGCCGCTCGACCGGCTCGTACGTCCTGCCGTCGATCTCCTTGGTGACGACCTGCGGCTTGCCCACGGTCAGCTCGTAGCCCTCACGGCGCATGGTCTCGACCAGGATGGCCAGCGCCAGCTCGCCGCGGCCCCGGACCTCCCAGACGTCGGGGCGGTCGGTGTCCAGCACCCGCAGCGACACATTGCCGATGAGCTCGCGGTCCAGGCGGTCCTTGACCTGGCGGGCGGTGACCTTGCGGTCCTTGACCACGGACTTCGCGTCGGCGCCCTTGCCGGTGGCGCCCCGGCCGACCAGCGGGGAGGTGTTGGTGCCGATGGTCATGGAGATCGCCGGCTCGTCGACCGTGATCAGCGGCAGCGCGACCGGGTTCTCCGGGTCGGCCAGCGTCTCACCGATCATGATGTCCGGAATGCCGGCGACGGCGCAGATGTCACCCGGTCCGGCCTTCTCGGCGGGCTTGCGGGTGAGCGCCTCGGTCATCATCAGCTCGGAGATCCGCACGTTCTGCACGGAACCGTCGCGCCTGATCCAGGCGACCGTCTGCCCCTTGCGCAGCTCGCCCTGCTCCACGCGCAGCAGCGCGATACGGCCGAGGAAGTTGTCCGCGTCGATGTTGGTGACGTGGGCCTGGAGAGGGGCGTTCTCGTCGTAGGTGGGCGCCGGGATGTACTCGAGGATCGTGGAGAAGAACGGCTCCAGGTCGGTGGAGTCGGCGGGGACCGTCCCGTCCTGGGGCTTGGTGAGCGAGGCGACGCCCTCCCGCCCGCAGGCGTAGACGATCGGGAACTCGATCTGGTCCTCGTCGGCGTCCAGGTCCAGGAACAGGTCGTACGTCTCGTCGACCACCTCGTCGATCCGGGCGTCGGGGCGGTCCGTCTTGTTGATGCAGAGAACGACGGGCAGACGGGCCTGCAGCGCCTTGCGCAGCACGAAGCGGGTCTGCGGCAGCGGGCCCTCGGAGGCGTCCACGAGCAGGACGACGCCGTCGACCATCGACAGGGCGCGCTCCACCTCGCCGCCGAAGTCGGCGTGGCCGGGGGTGTCGACGATGTTGATCGTGACGGGGTCCCCGCCTTCCTTGGGGTGGTACTTCACCGCCGTGTTCTTGGCGAGGATCGTGATGCCCTTCTCACGCTCCAGGTCGTTCGAGTCCATCACCCGCTCGTCGACCTGGTCGAGCCGGTGCGCGGCGAAGGCACCGGCCTGCTTGAGCATGGCGTCGACGATGGTGGTCTTGCCGTGATCGACGTGGGCGACGATGGCGACGTTACGGATGTCGTGGCGCGTGGCCATAGTGAGGGGTACTCCCGGAGTGTGCGGAAGACCTGCGCTTACGTCGGTGTTACGCGGGCCCTGCCGGGCTGAACATGCCACGGCCTCACCCCATGGTACGGGGCCCGCGGAGGTGGTCCGCGGGCCCCGTGACGCCCTGCCGCTCCCCGCCCCTCGGCGCCCCTACCGCTTCACGCCCTTCTTCAAGAAGCCCATGTCCTCGTAGACCGGGGTCCTGAAACCGAAGGCGCCGACGTTCGCCAGGTCCTTGCGGACGGCCGTCAGCTGGGGGCGCTGGTAGAGGGGGATCGAGCCGGCCGCCGCCCAGATGCGGGCGTCGGCCCTGCGGAGCAGACCGCGCTGCTCGTCCTCGTCCAGGGTCGCGACGGCCTGGTCGAAGAGCTGGTCGATCTGGTCGGTGCCGACGCGGGTGTAGTTCTGCTGGACGTTGAGGGAGCCGTCGGCGGCCGGGACGGGCTTGGCGTAGATGGGGCGGGCGTCGGTGGCCGGGAAGGCGGAGGAGGGCCAGGAGTACAGCGCCAGGTCGTACTGGCCGGAGGCGATGTGGTCCCGGAAGTAGCTCTCGTCGGAGACCTTGTTGATCTCCGTGGTGATGCCGATCCTCTTCAGCATGGCCGTGATCCGCTCGGCGACCTTGCCGAGGGTGTCGGTGCCCGGCCCGGCGGGCACCACGAAGCGGAGCGTGAGCGGCTTGCCGTCCTTGGCCAGCGGGCCCGAGGCGGCGCCGGCCGGCGCCGCGGTGCCCTTGGGGGCGTAGGCACCGGGTGCGCCGCCCGGCCCGAGACGGCCGTCGGTGTACCGCCGGTCGCCCGGCGCCGGCCGCTCGGTGCCGTTCCGGTCGTCCCGGTCGCCGTCCCGGCGGTCCTCGGCGGATGTCCTGTCGTCGTCGCTGTCGCCGTCGTCGGTCTCCGGGCCGTGCACGCCGACGATGTACGTGCCGTCGTCGCTGTCGTCGCCGCCGTCCGAGGAGCTCTGGGCGCCGGCCGCCCCGCTCTTCTTCTCCTCCTTCTTCGCGTCCTTCTTCTCCCCGGCCTTCTCCCCGGCCGGTCCGGGCACCCAGCCCGCGTCCGCGAGCAGGGAGAGGGCCTGGGCGGTGTCCTGGCCCCCGAGGGCGTCGCTGCTGTCGGCGTAGGCGCTCTGCCCGGCCAGGGCGAGGTGGCTGCCGACCGGGGACGCGGGCAGGCCGAGCGGCTTCAGGACGAGTTCGGCGATCTCCTTGCGGTTCAGCGCGTGCGCCACGGCGTGACGGACCCGCTCGTCGGCCAGGGGGCCTCCCTCGCCGTTGAGGGCGAGCTGGGTGTAGGCGGGCTCCAGCGACTTGCGCACCTGGAAGGCGCCGAGCGCCTGCTGCTGCCGCAGCCGGGCGGCGAGCGCCTCGTTCTCCTTCTTCAGGGCGCGCAGCTCCTGGTCGGTGTCCTCGCTCTCGGTGCCGTGCTCCAGGGCCCAGACACGCAGTGCCGTGGCGGCGGTGCGGCTGTCGGAGGCGCCCGGGAAGGGCGAGCCCGCCCGGGCACCGGCGGCCGTGATCCGGGGGACGTCGGCGGGGTCGATGTCGGCCACGTCCACGGAGCCGTCGGCGAGCGCCGCGACCCGCTTGTCGCGCGGCACCTCGTGCAGCACGATCTCGGACAGCTTGGCCGGACGGCCCCACCAGCGCGGGTTGCGGGCGAGGACGACGTCCTTGTTCTTGTCGTCGACCTTCCGCACGGTGAACGGACCCGCGGTGACCTTCAGCTGGGTGCGGGCACCGTCGTTGAAGGAGTCCGCGGCGCCCATCACGTCCTTCGGGTACAGCGGCGAGAACAGGGACCGCCAGTCGGCGTAGGGGCGGGCGAAGGTGACCCGGACCTCCCGGGAGCTGGCACCGCGCTCGACCTTCTGGATGCGGTCGTAGCCGGCGTTGCGGGCACTCCAGTACGCGGAGTCCTTGCCGGACAGGGCACGCCACTGGGCGGCGAAGTCCTCGGCGTCGATCGTGCGGCCGTCGCTCCAGACGGCCTGCTGGTTGAGCCGGTAGACGACGATCTGCTTGGGCTCGGTCTCCACCACCCGGGCCGACTCCAGATAGTTCTCGTCGAGCTGCGGGCGGCCCCTCTCGTCCATCCGGAACATGGCCGGCAGCACCGCCTGGGCGATCCGGGCGGTGCCGGCGTCGGCGTCCACCTGGAAGGTGTTCAGCGTCTGCGGCATCGCGTCCACGGCCCAGCGCAGCGTGCCCCCGTCGGCGATCTCGTGGCGGGCCGCGGGGGCGATGTCCTGTCCGGCCAGCGGCTTGTTGCCGTCGTCACCGGAACCGCAGCCGGCCAGGAGGTGCACCGCGAGGGCGCCCGCGGTCAGGAGGGCGGCCGAGCGCATGGCCGAGCCGAGCCCGACACCGTCGTAGGACATCTGTGCTACCTCCGTGGAGCCGCTGCCGCCGATGGCCGGGTGGGAACCGGGGTGGGAAATGTCACAGGTGGCGGTATTTTGGTGCTCATCAGATCTACGGCCCACTGAAAAGGAAACGGTTCGTCGGCCGGAGGCGACACGGCGGCACGGGACCGGAAGGCCACCCGCCCGGCGCAACCCGCCCTCCGGCGCACAGAGCACCCGCCGAACGCCGCACCGGGTGCGCACGACGCGTGCACGACATGTGCATCGCTCGCGCACCGGGCGCATCACCGCGTGCGCATCACCTATGCGCACAGCGCATCACCGAGCGCGCCGCCGAACCGGCACCCGGCGGCACGCAGCGCCCCGGCCGGAGCAGCAAGAACGGCAAGAACGGCAAGAGCAGCGGAAACAGAGAACAGAACGCAGCGGGCAGGTGCGGGGGTGCGCTGTCCGCCCATCGCCGCACCTCCCCTTCCCACCGGCAGTGTGACGCGCAGCACTCGCAGACGCATGCACGTTGCCGTCCAGGGCCGCCGCACGGCCCGCGGAAGTGAGGTCACGTCATGTCCGTGCACGACGACCTGGCATCGGCCCAGCGCGCCCTCGAGGACCTGCTGCGGTCGGTGGGTCGGCTGGAGCACCGGCTCGGCAACGGGCCGGAGATGCGCCGCGTGCGCATCGACGCGCAGCACCTGCGCGACAGCGTCGCCCTGCTGCGCGAGGCCTCCCGGAGCTCCACCCCCGCACAGCGCCCCACCCTCGTCACCCTCTCCGACACCCCCTACGAC
>NZ_MUME01000219.1 GCF_002155915.1 Streptomyces thermovulgaris
GCCCGGGCGAGGTGGTAGGCGGTGGTGGAACCGGCCGGCCCCGCGCCCACGACGATCACATCGGCTCTGTTCTCGGAGAGGGCCTCGGAAGGAGACTCGGACTGGGGCTCGGTCACGACGGTCACGGCGGGATCTCCCCCAAGGTTCGTAATCTGCGTGCCGACCGGCACCGGACATGGGCAGTCTATGCAGCGGAACTGATCACCCGGCTGAAGGGCTGTCCCCGTGAACCGAGCTCTCCCCGTCATACGGCTGCGCGTTCCCACCGACGAGGACGCCGTCGTCTGGCACCGGCTGTTCGACGATCCGGACGTCATGGAGTTCCTGGGCGGCAAGTCCGCGGAGCTCTCCGTCTACGAGGAGCTCACCGCCCGTCAGCGGCGGCACGACGCCGAGCGCGGCTTCTGTCTGTGGACGGTGCTCGACTCCCTCGACCGGGTCGTCGGTTTCACCGGTGCCCAGCCGTGGGAGCGGGACTGGGGTCCCACGGGGGAGATCGAGATCGGCTGGCGGCTCGGCCGGGAGTTCTGGGGCCGCGGTTATGCCACGGCGGCCGCGCGTACGACCCTGGAGCGGCTGCGAGAGGCCGGCCTGCCGGGCGTGGTGGCCATGGTCG
>NZ_MUME01000022.1 GCF_002155915.1 Streptomyces thermovulgaris
GCGCGGCGGCGGTCGCGGCGGCCGTCCTGGCACGTGCGCTGCCGCTGCCCACCGCGGCCTCCGCCGTCGTCGCGCTGCTCGCGGCGGCGGGCATGGGCATCGTGGTCGACGGCATGACGGACATGGGCGCGAAGGGCGCGCTGCTCGGCACGGGCGCGGCGGTGTGCGCCCTGATCGGCCACCGCGTGGCCGCCTACGACTACCCGTCGCGCTTCGTGCACTTCACGGCCGGTGTCACCCTGCCGCTCACGGCGGCGGCACCGGTGGTGTGGGTGCTGGGCCGGGTGCTCGGCTAGGAGCGGATGCCCGGCCGGGTGCCCGCCCGGGAGCGGGCGCCCGGCCGGGGAGCGCCGTCCGGGATGCCGTCCGGATCGTGCCGTGGAAAGCGGGGCCCGGCGCGGCCGCGAGGCCCCGCGCACCGGGCCGGCCCGGTCCGGGCGCCTTCACGGCCGCATCGTCCGCCGCACCTCTTGTCACAGCTGATCAACAAAATCCTCGAGTGGGTTGTTTTCGGGGTTAGGCTCCCGCCGACGGCCGCCCGGCCGTCCGGATCACAGACCTTGATCCCACACCCTGGGGGGAGACCCGCATGCGCGCGCTGCGAATACTTCTGATCGTCGCCGTGGTCCTGGGGCTGCTGTTCGTGGCGGTCGACCGGATCGCGGTGCACTTCGCGGAGGACCAGGCCGCCGACCGTCTCAGGACGACCGAGAACCTGGCGAGCACCCCCGAGGTGTCCATCAACGGCTTCCCGTTCCTCACCCAGGTGGCGAGCGGGGAGCTCGACGACATCAAGGTCGGCATCGAGAGCTACGAGGCGTCCACCGGCAAGGGCGAGCAGAAGATCCGCATCGACGACCTCGAGGCGAGCATGAAGGGCGTGCGCTTCTCCGACGGCTACCGCTCGGCCACCGCCTCCGAGGCCACCGGCACCGCGCTCATCGCCTACGACGAGCTGCTGAAGGCCGCCAAGTCCGAGTCCACGCAGATCGCCCCCGGTGTGACCTCCCAGGTGGTCGGCCTGTCCGACGGCGGCAACGGGAAGATCAAGGTCGACGTGGTCAGCACGATCCTGGGCAACAAGGTGCCCAGCACCGTGTTCAGCTCGGTCACCGTGCGGGACAACAAGGTACGGGTGCAGGCCGAGGGGCTGCCCGAGTTCGGCGGTGTGCAGCTCGCCGAGGACCGCATCCGGTCGGTCACCGACTTCCAGCAGACGATCGACCAGCTGCCCGGCGGGATCCGGCTGGACTCGGTGAAGGTGGCGAAGGACGGCCTCGAGATCACGGTGAAGGGTTCGAACGTCAGGCTCGCCGGGTAGGACTCGTCGGGCGGGACGACAGCCGGCGGACGCCAGGATGTCCAATGGGTGAGACGGCGTCGTCCGTACCGCAGAAACCGCACGGGAACGAGGGGAGATCCGGGCCTCGCGGGGCTGTCCGGAGACCTCTCGTTTCTGTCTTTCTTCCCGTATCCCGGACGATGTCGTCTCAACATCCGACACAGCGGTGACACAGCCGCCCGTCCTCCCTACGATCTACCCCATGCAGCGACAGGCGGATCTCACGAAGCGGCGGGCAGTGGACCTGTGCCGCGTGGCTGCCATGCTCTGTCGCACTTTCTGAGCGGGAGCCTTCTCCCGTATCGCCGGCCCCGTGCGCGATCCCGGGGCCGTCCGTGCGCCGTGCATCCCGGTACCGCACCGTGCACCGGCGTGCTTTCGCACCTCTTCTACATCCGCACCCCGCCGCAACTGCCCCGGAGGAGATTGAGCATGAGCCGCAGCGACGTACTGGTCGACGCCGACTGGCTCCAGGAGCACCTGGACGACCCCGACATCGTCATCGTCGAGGTCGACGAGGACACGTCCGCGTACGACAAGAACCACATCAAGAACGCCATCCGGATCGACTGGACGAAGGACCTCCAGGACCCGGTCCGCCGTGACTTCATCGACCAGGAGGGCTTCGAGAAGCTCCTGTCGGAGAAGGGCATCGCCAACGACCACACGGTGATCCTCTACGGCGGCAACAACAACTGGTTCGCCGCGTACGCGTACTGGTACTTCAAGCTGTACGGCCACGAGAAGGTCAAGCTCCTCGACGGCGGTCGCAAGAAGTGGGAGCTGGACGCCCGCGAGCTGGTCGACGGCACGGAGGTGCCGCAGCGCCCGAAGACCGAGTACAAGGCCAAGCCGCAGGACACCTCCATCCGCGCCTTCCGCGACGAGGTGGTGAAGGCCATCGGCCAGCAGAACCTGGTCGACGTCCGCTCGCCCGACGAGTTCTCCGGCAAGCTGCTCGCCCCGGCCCACCTGCCGCAGGAGCAGTCGCAGCGCCCGGGCCACGTCCCGACCGCCAAGAACATCCCCTGGTCGAAGAACGCCAACGACGACGGCACCTTCAAGTCGGACGAGGAGCTCAGGGAGCTCTACGCGAAGGAGAACGTCGACCTGTCCAAGGACACCATCGCCTACTGCCGCATCGGCGAGCGCTCCGCGCTGACCTGGTTCGTCCTGCACGAGCTGCTCGGGGTCCCGAACGTCAAGAACTACGACGGCTCCTGGACCGAGTACGGCTCCCTGGTGGGCGTGCCGATCGAGCTCGGCTCCGGCAAGTGAGCCGGTCCGGCCCCTCCCGATTCCACCGATCCTCCCGACTTCACCGACGTCAACGAACCTCTGGAGCAGTACATGTGCGGAGCGAAGGCCGGCGGCCCGGACGCCTCGACGATCAGGCCGGGTGAGACGACGATCCAGGGTCAGGTGACCCGCAACGGCGAGCCGGTGGCGGGCTACGTCCGCCTCCTGGACTCGACCGGCGAGTTCACCGCGGAGGTCCCCACCTCCGCCACGGGCCAGTTCCGGTTCTACGCGGCCGAGGGCACCTGGACCGTCCGCGCCCTGGTCCCCGGTGCCACCGTCGACCGTACGGTCGTCGCTCAGAAGGGCGGTCTCGCGGAGGTCGCGATCGCGGTCTGACCCCCGCGGCCCCTTTCCGCAGCCTTCCCGGGAAGGGCCGCGCCCCGGGTGTTCCCTTCCCGGGGCGCGGCCCTTCGGCGTGTCTCGGCGTGCCTTGGCGTCTTTCGGTGCACATCGGCGTGCCTCGGCAGGTCGCACGCGGCGGATGCGGACCTACTCTGGAGATATGTACGCACGACGGCGTCATGTGTACTTCGCCATGATGGGCACCTGTATCGGACTGTTCGTCCTGGCGTGGGGCGTCGTGCGGATCTGGTCGGTTCCCGCGGCGGTCGGCATGTGTCTGGCTGCCATGGTGATTCCGCCGATCGCCGCGGTGATCGCCAACCGGCGAGGGCCCGACGACCGCTGGTGGGACGACCCGTCGGGCGATCCGCAGTCCGACGAGTGGTGGGACGAGCTGGACGGCAAGAAACGCCCCTGACCCCGCGACGGGACGTCCCGGCGGGGACGGGACGGTGAAGCGGCGGGGACGGAGCGTCTCGAAAGGGTGTCTCAGTAGACGAGCGCCTGCGTGTCGTCGGCCAGCGCCTCCTGGACGAAGACCTGCGCGCCCGCGATCCGGATGCCCTCCATCACGTCCTTCTCGGTGATCTCCCGGCGGGCCGCGCACTGCGTGCACAAGGTGATCCGGCCGGCCGCGAGGATCGACTCGATCAGCTCCGGCAGCGGAGCGGCGTGCGGCAGCTCGAACTCGGCGGCCCGGCCCGGCAGCGCGAACCAGGCGGATTCCCCGGTCAGCCACAGCGAGACCTCGACCCCGCTGGCCGCGGCCACCGCCGCCACCGTGAACGCCTGCGAGCACCGCTCGGGAGCGTCCGCCCCAGCCGTCACCTTGACTACGAGCTTCTTCGCCATGCCTGAATCGTAGTCACCCTCCCCGCACCCCGGATGTCACCCGGAGGTCCCCGCGAAGGCGTGTACGAAGATCCCCGCGAAGGCGCGTACGGGAAGGTGCGTGCCCGGGGGGCGCGCCTCCGTTCCGGGGGAGGGGCATCGGCGCTGCGTCCTGAGGACGCCGGGGAGATCCGGGCGGGCGACCGGGAACCTGCCTCCCTGCCGCCGCCGGCCGCGCAGGAGCCGGGCGTGCGGACCTGCGGCGACCTGCGCACGCCGGGCCGGCCCCGCGGGGCCGGCTGCCCGTCCGGGCCCGGGCGGCGCACCTCGGCCGGGAGGGTCGGGTTCCGGCCGACTAAGCTGGAGCCCGGCCCTGGTGCGCACCGCACCCTGCTCAACCGAGGAGCACCCCGTGGAAATCTTCTTCGAAGCCCTGTTGGTTCTGGTCTGCGTCGGCGTCCTCGCCTTCGCCTACCTGACCGTGAAGAAGCTGTACCAGGGCCAGCGCTGACCACGACCGAGAAACGCAGCTCATGATCGAGATCCCGTCCGACCTCCACAAGGACCTGGTCCCTCTCGCCTTTCTGCTCGGCGACTGGGCCGGCGCCGGTGTGCACGACTTCCCGGGCGCCGAGAAGTGCAACTTCGGCCAGGAGGTCTCCTTCACCCACGACGGCCGGAACTTCCTGGAGTACCACTCCCGCACCTGGGTGCTGGACAAGGACGGCAACAAGGTCAAACCGCTGGAGTCCGAGTCCGGCTTCTGGCGCATCGACGCCGACCGCAAGGTCGAGGTCACGATGACCCGCAACGACGGCGTCGTCGAGATCTGGTACGGCGAGCTGGCCGCCGGGAAGCCGCAGATCGACCTGGTCACCGACGCGGTCGCCCGCACCGCCGGGTCCCGCCCCTACAGCGGCGGCAAGCGGCTGTACGGCTATGTCAAGGGCGACCTGATGTGGGTCGGCGAGAAGCAGACCCCCGAGGTCGCGCTGCGCCCCTACATGTCCGCCCAGCTGAAGAAGGTCGTCACTCCCGAGGAGGTCGAGCGCTGGGCCAAGTCGCTTCCGGACGACCTGCCCGACGACGGGATCGCCTTCTTCAAGTAGTACCTGCTCCGACTTCGAGCGGCACCTGCCCCGGGTGGTCCTAGACTCGTGGTGTGGTGAGCACCGACTGGAAGAGCGATCTCAGACAGCGCGGCTACCGGCTGACGCCGCAGCGACAGCTCGTGCTCGAAGCCGTGGACACCCTGGAGCATGCGACCCCCGACGCCATCCTCAACGAGGTGAGGAAGACGGCGTCGGGGATCAACATCTCCACCGTCTACCGGACCCTGGAGCTGCTGGAGGAGCTGGGGCTGGTCAGCCATGCCCACCTCGGCCATGGTGCGCCCACCTATCACCTCGCCGACCGTCACCACCATCTGCATCTGGTCTGCCGGGACTGCGAGGGCGTGATCGAGGCCGATGTGGAGGTGGCGGAGGACTTCACGGCCAAGCTGCGGGAGCAGTTCGGCTTCGACACCGATCTGAAGCACTTCGCCATCTTCGGCCGCTGCGCGGACTGTTCCCCGAAGGGGCCGGCCACCGCGTCGTAGGCTTTCCCCATGAAGAGTCCCCTGCTGTCCTTGCCCGGCGCCGTCCCCGCCGAGGGAGTGGACGAAGGCGTCGCCGCCCACTACGGCGACCTGTTCCGTGAACAGCGCGCTCTCGCGGACGGCACCGGATTCGTCGACCTCTCGCACCGCGGTGTCGTCACCGTCTCCGGCGAGGACCGGCTCGGCTGGCTGCATCTTCTGCTCACCCAGCACGTCAGCGAGCTGCCCGCGGGCCAGGCCACCGAGGCGCTGATCCTGTCCCCGCACGGTCACATCGAGCACGCGCTCTACCTGGTCGACGACGGCGAGACGGTCTGGGCGCACGTGGAGCCCGGCACCCAGGAGGCGCTGATCGCCTACCTGGAGTCGATGAAGTTCTTCTACCGGGTCGAGATCGCCGACCGCACCGGGGACTACGCCGTGGTGCATCTGCCGGCCGGTTCCATCGCGGAGGTGCCCGAGGGGGTCGTCGTGCGGGAGACCCCGTACGGCCGCGACCTGTTCCTGCCGCGCGCGGACCTGGAGTCGTACGCCCGGACGGCCGGCCCGCCGGCCGGGATCCTCGCCCACGAGGCACTGCGCGTCGAGCAGCACCGCCCCCGGCTGGGCTTCGAGACCGACCACCGCACCATCCCGCACGAGGTGGGCCTGATCGGCACGGCCGTCCATCTGAACAAGGGCTGCTACCGCGGCCAGGAGACCGTGGCCCGG
The DNA here is from genome assembly GCF_002155915.1 of Streptomyces thermovulgaris. Taxonomy (GTDB): domain Bacteria; phylum Actinomycetota; class Actinomycetes; order Streptomycetales; family Streptomycetaceae; genus Streptomyces; species Streptomyces thermovulgaris. The sequence continues at coordinate 6,129 of NZ_MUME01000022.1, forward strand.
GTGCACAACCTCGGCAAGCCGCCGCGCCGTCTGGTCTTCCTGCACCTCGACGGCAGCGAGGTCCATCTGCCGCCGCACGGCACGGACATCCGTCTCGCCGACCAGGGGCCGGACGGCCGCAAGATCGGTTTTGTGACCACGTCCGTACGGCACTTCGAGCTCGGCCCGGTCGCGCTCGCCCTGGTCAAGCGGAACGTCCCGGTGGACGCGCGGCTGCTGGCGGGGGACACGGCGGCGGCGCAGGAGGTCGTCGTCGAGCCGTAGCCCCGGCCGCAGCCCCCGGCAGCCCCGGGGCTGCCGGGGAACCGGTGGCCTACACCTCCAGCAGGACGGTGAACGGGCCGTCGTTCGTCAGCGACACCCGCATCTGCGCGCCGAACCGGCCCGTCGCCACCGTCGCACCCAGCGAGCGCAGCTGGGCGACCACCTCCTCGACCAGCGGCTCGGCGACCTCGCCCGGGGCAGCCGCGCTCCAGGTGGGGCGGCGGCCCTTGCGGGCGTCGCCGTACAGCGTGAACTGGCTGATGACCAGCAGCGGGGCACCGGTGTCGCTGCACGACTTCTCGTCGTGCAGCATGCGGATCGACCAGAGCTTGCGGGCGAGCTGGGCCGCCTTCTCCTTGGTGTCGTCGTGGGTGACGCCGACGAGGACGCACAGCCCCTCGCCCTCGATCGCTCCCACCGTCTCGCCGTCCACGACGACGCTTGCGCCGTCCACTCTCTGCACCACTGCACGCATGGCGACCATCATGCCGGTCGGCCGTCCGGGTGCCCGGGGCACCCCGGTCCGAGGGAGTCGGAAAAGATCGGAAGAAAGTCCATATCGTGCTTCTTTGTGATCCATAGCCCCCTATACGGGGCTGATCGGGGGCGCTCGGTCACACACCGGCCACTCGGAGTGGCACGATGCTTCCCGTACGTGCCGGTCGAGGGGACGGTTGAGGGGCATGAGCACATCGAGCACCGAGCGGCAGTCCGCGGCGGCCTTGCCGGTCCACGGGGGCATTCCGGAGGGCCACCGCCCGCCCGTGCAGCGCACCGACAGCCCGGAGCTTCCCGTGGAGCCCGCGAAACCGGCGGAACCGGCGAAGCCGGCGGAGCCCGCCGGTCCGGCGGAGCCCGACCTGACCGCGCTGAGCCTGTCCGAGCTGCGCGCCCTGCGCCGGCGGGCGCAGCGGGACGAGGCCGACCTGAGCTACGTACGGCGGCTGCTCCAGGGGCGGATCGACATCCTGCGCGCGGAACTGGCCCGGCGCGGGTCCGCGTCCGTCCCGGACTCCGGGCAGGGGTCCGCGCCCGGGCAGACCTCCCTCGTCCAGCGGCTCGCGGAGATCCTCCGGGACGCGCCCGCACGGCAGCGTTCCTCGGCCCGCCATGTGACGCTCGACACGCCGCACGGGGAGGAGTACCGGCGGCTGGCCGCGCAGATGCTCGCCGAGGTCGAGCTGTCGGACCTGAGGGCCCGTACGGACGCGGAGCTGGGCGCGGCGATGGGACGGCTCGTGCGGTACGAGCAGCAGGTCTCCGGACGGCGGCAGGAGCTGCAGCGCACGGCCGACGAGTGCAGCGCGGAGATCGCCCGCAGGTACCGTGAGGGGGAGGCACAGGTGGACGACCTGCTCGCCTGACGCGACGGTCGTCAAGGCCCCGGGTCGGCGCGGACGGCCGGTCACCCGGTGCCCAGCCTCCTCAGCCCGTCGTCCCGGAAGGCCACCGCCATGTCCGTGTCGTCAGCGTCCTCGGCGCCGTCAGCGCCGGCGGCATCGTCGTCCGTCGCCTCCCCCGTCCTGGCAGAGGTGGTCCGCTCGGGGTTCGTGGAAGGGCGGCACCGGGGCAGCCTGGTGCTGCTGGGCGCGGACGGTTCGGTGGAGTTCGCGCTGGGGGACGTGACCTCACCGGTCTTCCCGCGCTCGTCCAACAAGCCGATGCAGGCGGCGGGCGTGCTGCGCGCCGGCCTGGAACTGAAAGGCGAACGGCTTGCCCTCGCCGCTGCCAGCCACTCCGGTGAAACGTTTCACCTCGATCTGGTCCGCACAATGCTCGACGAGCACGGGCTGAGCCCGGAGCAGTTGCAGTGCCCGCCGGACCTGCCGCTGGACCAGGAGGAGAAGGAACGCTACCTGGCCTCCGGGGCGGTGCGCGACCGGGTGGTGATGAACTGCTCCGGCAAGCACACCGCGATGCTGGCGGCGTGCGCGCTGCGGGGCTGGCCGCTGGAGTCGTACCTCGACCCGGAGCATCCGCTGCAGCAGCTCATCCACAGGAGTGTGGAGGAGGCGGCGGGGGAGCCGGTGGCCGCGGTCGGCACGGACGGCTGCGGCGCGCCGCTGATGGCGATCAGCCTCACGGGCCTGGCCCGCGCCTTCCGCTCCTTCGTCCTGGCCGCGCCCGGCACCCCCGAACGCCGGGTCGCGGACGCCATGCGCGCCCACCCCGAGTACGTCGCCGGCACCCGCCGCATCGACACCTGGCTGATGCGCGACCTCCCCGGCACCCTCTCCAAGGTGGGCGCGGAGGCCGTCCAGGCCGTGGCCCTTCCGGACGGCCGCGCCCTCGCCTTCAAGATCGAGGACGGTGCGGTCCGGGCCCTGGGCCCGGTCCTGGCCCGCGCCCTGGCCCTGGCGGGCCTGGACGCCCCGGTGCTCGACCGCATCGGGCACGCCCCGCTGCTGGGCGGCGGCCGGGAGGTGGGGAAGGTCCGGGCGGTGTTCTGAGCACCGGCCGCGCGGCCCGTCCGGCGTGCGGGGCGAGGCCGTCCGGGCCGCTTCCGTGGCTCGGGGCGGCGCGGGAGCGAAGTCCTCGAGGGAGCGCGGGACGGGCCGGCGGCGGGGCGGGGAAAAACCCGGGACACCCCGCATCCCCGACCCTGCCGTCGCCCCGTGACCGGCGCCTCCTCGCACATCGATGTTCGTCCCGCCGACGAGGACGAGATTCCGGACCGGGCCCGTGCTCCGAACACCGGCTTCCTGCGCGGCCCCGGCGCCTGCGAGCCCCGGTCTGACGCTGGGTGCCGCGGAATGGGCGACCCTGTGACCCGGCGACGAGTCCGCCGTGCGGCTCGCGGCGCTCGGCCGGGTCCAGGAGGAACGAGCGGGCGCCGTCCGCATGGCCGACGCCCTGTTGCGTACGTCCGGGCGCCCGTGGTGCCCGGACATGTTCTGAGTGCTCCTCCCGTCGGTGACGGCGGACAGCGACGACATGTCCGTGGTCCGGCTGTTCAGTTGTGGCTGTGCCGGCGGTCTTCAGTTGTGGCTGTGCAGCGTCTGTTCAGTTGTCCCGTCTGTTCAGTTGTGGCTGTGCCGGCGGCGCCGTGTGCCGGCTGCCGCTCCTCGTTGGCTTCTCCACCGGCCGGGCTCCCGGCTCCCCTCCGGAAGGAAGCACGGCCCGTGTACCCCAACCGTCACCCTGGTGGCCAACACTTCGAAAGTTTGACCATGTTGTTCAAGTTGGCTGCCAACTTCACTGCTCTTATCTCCACTTGGAAGCGTCTCATAACCACCTTTCCTTGAACTGCCGGAAGATGGCGAGAAGTTGTACTGTTTGGACGTGGACCCGGAATATGCCTCCGCCAAGGGGCGGAAGAGGCCGCGGCGGGCACGGAGAACACACCGCGAGGTGGCCGACGAGCTGCGCCGCCGGATCACGAGCGGTGTGCTGCGGCCGGGTCAGCGCATGCCCACCCAGGCCAAACTGGCCGTCGAGTTCGGCGTCGAGCGGGGAGCGGTGCGCCAGGCGCTGCGCATCCTGCAGGCGGAGCGTCTGCTCACCAATGTGTCCAAGGGAAGCCCGGCGACCGTCGCCTACGACCCGGGACGGCCCCCGGTCGGCCCCGCCGCCCCGCCGC
>NZ_MUME01000220.1 GCF_002155915.1 Streptomyces thermovulgaris
CCTGGTCCCCCTCCCCTCCCCGGTCAAACGCCGAGAGGGGTCGCTACGATCCGGCGCATGGAGCCGCAGCTGCTGCACGACGTCGCCGACGGGGTCGCCACCGTCGTCGTCCACCATCCGGCCAAGCGCAATGCGATGACGGCCGCGATGTGGCGGTCGCTGCCGCCGCTGCTGGAGGATCTGGCGGCGGACCCGGACGTACGGGTCCTGGTGCTGACGGGGGCGGGCGAGACGTTCTGCGCGGGTGCCGACATCTCCACCCTGCGCGAGGCCCCCGAGAAGGCACAGCATCTGTCGGTGCTGGCCGAGGAGGCCCTCGCCGCGTTCCCCAAGCCGACGCTGGCGGCAATCCGCGGCTACTGCGTGGGCGGCGGCGCCCAGCTCGCCGCGGCCTGCGACCTGCGGTTCGCGGAGGAGGGCGCGCTGTTCGGCGTGACCCCGGCCAAGCTGGGGCTCGTCTACCCCGCCTCCTCCACCCGCCGTCTGGTGTCCCTGGTGGGCCCGGCCACCGCCAAGTACCTCCTCTTCTCCGGCGAACTGATCGACACCGGGCGTGCGCTGCGCACGGGGCTGGTCGACGAGGTCCTGCCCGAGGGCCGGCTCGCCGAGCGGGTCGCGGAGTTCACCCGTGTCCTCGTCTCCCGCTCCCAGCTGACCCAGGCCGCGGCCAAGGAGTTCGCCGACGGCCGCACGGACCGTGAGGACCACTGGAGGGAGCAGGCCCGCGGCAGCGACGACGCCGCGGAGGGGGTCGCCGCCTTCCTGGAGCGCCGTGCGCCGCGGTTCTCCTGGACCGTGCGGCAGGCGGCCGTCCGGTAGACCGGGCAGCCGCAGCGGATCGGGCGCGCCGGGCGGCCGTGCGAGGGGCCGGGGCGTCCACCGGGCCCTGCCCGGGACCTCGCCTTCCCGGGGCTCGCTCCCCTCACTGCGCGGAGGGCCTCACCTCACGGCGGGACGGTTCTCGGCACGGGCCTTCGCCACGAGGTGGGCGGGCGCCTTGTCCGGGGACCCGGCGTCGTAGGGCGGCTGCGGGTCGTACTCGATCATCAGCTGGACGGTCTGGGCGTATGCGTCGCCCGCGATCCTGCCGAGCAGGGTCAGGCCCATGTCGATGCCGGAGGAGACACCGGCGGCCGTGACGTACTTGCCGTCGACGACCACCCGTTCCCCCGTGGGCTCGGCGCCGAAGCGCCCGAGCCAGTCCAGCTCCAGCCAGTGCGAGGTCGCGCGGCGGCCGTTCAGGAGTCCGGCGGCGGCCAGCAGCAGGGAGCCGGTGCACACGGAGGTCGTCCAGGTGCTGGTGGCGTCGGCGGTGCGCAGCCAGTCCAGCAGGGCCCGGTTCTCCATCTGCTCCGTCTGGCCGGGGCCGCCCGGGACGACCACGACGTCGGGGCTCGGGACCTCGGCGAAGGCCGCGTCGGCCATGAGCGCCAGACGCCCGGTGTCGGTGCGGACCGGGCCGGTGCGCTCGGCGACGAAGACGGTCTCGGCTCCGGGCAGGCGGCCCAGGGTCTCGTACGGGCCCACGGCGTCCAGGGCGGTGAAGCGGTCGAAGAGGACGACGGCGATCTGCACGGGACTTCCCTTCGGTGGGTGCGGGGTCGGCGGGGTCAGGTGACGGGTGCGGGGCGGAACCGGCGCCGGTACTCGGCCGGACCGGTGCCGAACGCCCTGATGAACGCGCGCCGCATGGCCTCGGGCGTGCCGTAGCCGCTGGCGCGGGAGATCTCCTCGATGCCGTCGGCGGTGTCCTCCAGCAGCCGGCGGGCGTGTTCGAGACGGACTCGGTCGACGTAGCGGCCGGGGGTGATGCCGGTCTCGGCCCGGAAGGCGCGGGCGAAGTGGCGCGGCGAGAGCCGGGCTCGTGCGGCCAGCGCCTCGACCGACAGATCGGCGTCCGGATGCTCGGTGATCCACTGCTGCACGTCCCGCAGCGGCGCCCGGCCGGCGGTCTGGGCGGCGAGCTGGGCGCTGAACTGGGCCTGGTTCCCGGGCCGGCGCAGGAAGACCACCAGATGGCGGGCGACGGCGAGGGCGATGTCGCGGCCCAGGTCCTCCTCGACGAGAGCGAGGGCGAGGTCGATGCCGGCGGTCACCCCGGCCGAGGTGGCCACCGGGCCGTCGCGCACGTAGATCGGGTCGGCGTCGACCTCGACGGCGGGGTGGTCGCGGGCGAGCTCGTCGCAGTGCGCCCAGTGGGTCGTGGCCCGCCGGCCGTCCAGCAGTCCCGCCCCGGCCAGCAGAAACGCCCCGGTGCACACCGAGACCAGCCGGGCCGCCCGCGGTCCGTGCCCGCGGATCCACTCGATCAGCCGTGCGTCCGGCCGGCGGGTGCCCTCGCCGCCGGGGACCAGCAGCGTGTGCGGCGCGGGCGCCTCGGCGAGCGGGCCGTCCGGTACGAGGCCCAGTCCGCCGGAGGTGCGGACGGGCCGGCCGTCCAGTGAGGCGGTGCGGATGCGGTACGCCCCCGGAGCGGCCTCCTCCGCACCGGCGAACACCTCCAGAGGGCCGGTCACATCCAGGCTCTGCACGCCGTCGAAGAGGACGACGAGAACGGTTCGCTGCGCCATGCCCCGATTCTTGGCGCCCGGCCCCGTGGCCGCAATGACGGATTTCCCACCTTTTCTGCCATGCGTTCTGTGATGCGCTCCGTCGTGCGTTCCGTCATGTGCCCTGCCATGCGCTCACCGGCCGCCCCGGCGCGGCTCCGGTGCCCCGGCGCCCGGTCCGGCACGGACGGCGGCCCCGGCCGTACGGGCGGCGGCGGACGGGGCGGAAGATTCGGCGCGACGCGGCAGCGCCCTGGGCACCGGTTGTCGGCGGAGCCTGTCAGAATTGCGGCGCACAGTGGAGCAAGAAGGCGGTACGGGAACGTGACGACACCCCTCACAGGGTCCATCGAAGGCAGGATCGCCGAGGAGCTCGGCGTACAGGAGCGGCAGGTCAAGGCCGCCGTGGAGCTGCTGGACGGCGGCTCGACGGTGCCCTTCATCGCCCGTTACCGCAAGGAAGCGACCGGGATGCTCGACGACGCGCAGCTGCGCTTGATCGAGGAGCGTCTGCGCTACCTGCGGGAACTGGAGGAGCGGCGCGCCGCGATCCTGGAGTCGGTGCGCGAGCAGGGCAAGCTCACCGAGGAGCTGGAGGCCCGGATCCGCAGCGCCGAGACCAAGGCGCGGCTGGAGGACATCTACCTGCCGTACAAGCCGAAGCGGCGGACCAAGGCCCAGATCGCGCGGGAGGCCGGGCTGGAGCCGCTGGCCGACGGACTGCTCGCCGATCCGGGCGTCGAACCGCTCGCCGCGGCGGCGGCGTTCGTGGACCCGGAGAAGGGGGTGGCCGATCCCCAGGCCGCGCTCGACGGGGCCCGTGCCATTCTCACCGAGCGGTTCTCCGAGGACGCCGACCTGATCGGCGAGCTGCGCGAGCGCATGTGGGTGCGCGGACGGCTGGTCGCCAAGGTGCGGGAGGGCAAGGAGGAGACGGGCGCCAAGTTCGCCGACTACTTCGACTTCGCCGAGCCGTTCACCGAGCTGCCCTCGCACCGGGTCCTGGCCCTGCTGCGCGGTGAGAAGGAGGAGGTCCTCGAGCTCACCCTGGAGCCGGAGGAGCCGACGGACGGCCCGTCGTCGTACGAGGGGATCATCGCCCGTCACTTCGGCATCGCCGACCGCGGCCGGCCCGCCGACAAGTGGCTGCAGGACACGGTCCGCTGGGCCTGGCGCACCCGCATCCTCGTCCATCTCGGCATCGACCTGCGGCTCCGGCTGCGCACCGCCGCCGAGGACGAGGCCGTGAACGTGTTCGCGGCCAATCTGCGCGATCTGCTGCTGGCCGCCCCGGCCGGCACGCGCGCGACGATCGGCCTGGACCCCGGGTACCGCACGGGGGTGAAGGTCGCCGTGGTCGACGCGACCGGCAAGGTCGTCGCCACGGACGTCATCCACCCGCACGTTCCGGCCAATCGCTGGGACGAGGCGATCGCCACGCTGGCCCGGCTGGCCCGGGAGCACGCGGTCGAGCTGGTCGCGATCGGCAACGGCACGGCCTCCCGCGAGACCGACAGGCTCGTCGGCGACCTCATCGCCAGGCACCCGGAGCTGAAGCTCACCAAGGTGGTGGTCTCGGAGGCGGGCGCGTCGGTGTACTCGGCCTCCTCCTACGCCTCCCGGGAACTGCCCGACCTGGACGTGTCGTTGCGCGGTGCGGTCTCCATCGCCCGCCGGCTGCAGGACCCGCTGGCCGAACTGGTCAAGATCGACCCCAAGTCGATCGGTGTCGGTCAGTACCAGCACGACCTGTCCGAGGTGAAGCTGTCCCGCTCGCTGGACGCGGTGGTCGAGGACTGTGTGAACGGTGTCGGCGTGGACGTCAACACCGCGTCCGTGCCGCTGCTCGCGCGGGTCTCGGGCATCACCTCGTCGCTCGCGGAGAACATCGTGGCGTACCGGGACGCCAACGGGCCGTTCACGTCACGGGCGCAGCTGAGGAACGTCCCGCGGCTCGGCCCGAAGGCGTTCGAGCAGTGCGCGGGCTTCCTGCGCATCCGCGGCGGCGACGATCCGCTGGACGCCTCCAGCGTGCACCCGGAGGCGTATCCCGTCGTCCGCCGGATGGTGAAACGCACCGGCCAGGAGGTGGCCGCCCTCATCGGCAACACGAGCGTGCTGCGTTCGCTGAACCCGGCCGACTTCGTGGACGACACCTTCGGTCTGCCGACCGTCACCGACATCCTCAAGGAGCTGGAGAAGCCGGGGCGCGACCCGCGGCCGGCGTTCAGGACGGCCGCCTTCAAGGAGGGCGTCGAGAAGATCTCCGACCTGTCGCCCGGGATGATCCTGGAGGGCGTCGTGACGAATGTGGCGGCGTTCGGCGCGTTCGTGGACGTCGGCGTCCACCAGGACGGTCTGGTGCATGTCTCGGCGATGTCGCGGACGTTCGTCAAGGATCCGCGGGACGTCGTCAAGCCGGGCGACATCGTCAAGGTGAAGGTGCTGGACGTCGACATTCCGCGCAAGCGGATCTCGCTGACCCTGCGTCTGGACGACGAGGCGGTGCCGCAGGACCGGCAGGGCGGTGGCGGTGAGCGCGGCCGGCGCGGCGGACGTCCGCCGCAGCAGCGTCAGGGCCGCGGCGGCTCGCGCCAGGCCCCGGCGCCCGTGAACAGCGCGATGGCCGACGCGCTGCGCCGCGCGGGCCTGCTGGGTCCGAAGAGCTAGGTGTGCCGTGCCGGGACGTCGGTGACACGCCGGCTGGGCGCTTGAACGGATGAGGGCCTCCTGGGGTCGGTGTGGATTGCGACATCCACACCGACCCCAGGAGGCCCCTGTGTCCCGCCGTCATGCCCGTTGCCCCCGCCCGGCAGGCTGCGTCCGGCCCGGTGTGCCGTGGACGCCGGCCGCGTGTGTCTGACCGCCCTCGCGGTGACACCGGCCCTGGCCGTCCAACTGCTGCCCGAAAAACGCCCGGAGCATGGGGCGTAACCGGCTCGGGGCATGGGGCGTAACCGCGTCCCCTCGCACGAACCGGCGGACAGGCCGGCGCCAGTCAGCGGGGCGCTCCCCGTCAGGGAGCCGTCCAGTGCCCGACGAGCTCACCGGGCGCCGACTCGTCCTTGTTCACGGCCTGGTAGTAGGAGTGCAGAACCGTCGCCGTGCGTGTGTCGGCGGGATAGAACGTCTCGATGGTCAGTTCGGCCAAGGTGATGTCGACGGGTGCCGCGAACATGGTCAGGGCGCTGAAGAAACTGAGCTCGCTTCCCAGCGCCTCGATGCGCAGGGGAATCGCGATCTGCCGGCCGTCCGCGTGCTCCGGATCGGTGCTCCGTTCCGGGTCGGCCATGCCCTGGGGATACCGGTAGGCGCTGACCTCGTCGTAAAGGGACAGCAGGCACTCGTCGTCGGTGAACGCGGCCTCCCGGCGCAGCCTGCCGAGCAGATGCATGCGCCATTCGGCGAAGTTGAGGATTCTGGGGGCCAGCCCCTCCGGGTGCAGGGCCAGCCGCATGACGTTGACCGGCGGCCTCAGCAACTCCGCGGGGACGCCGTCCAGCAGCGCCATGGCGGACCTGTTGGCCCGTCGCAGGTTCGAGGCCGAGTCGAGGACCACAGCGGGGTACGGGTCGTGCCCCGCCAGCAGGCGGTTGATGGCCTCGTCGGCCTGGGCCATCTGCGCCTCGCTGATGGGCGTCTCCTCGTAGGCGGGCGCGTAACCCGCGGCCATCAGCAAGGAGTTGCGCTGACGCATGGGCACGTCGAGCTGCTCGGCAAGCCGGAGCACGAGATCCCGGCTGGGCACCGCGCGCCCTGTCTCGACAAAGCTGAGATGGCGGCTGGATATGCCTGTCTGCAGGGCGAGCGCAAGTTGGCTCAAATTGCGTCTCTTGCGCCACTCTCGGAGCATCGGCCCGATGCCCTGGGGTCTCATCTGCCTGCGCATTTGCTCATACTGGGCCGTCCGGTGATCCGCAGCCGGAAACCGAACGGGAAGACACCCGCGACATGGCTGAAACACTGCGCTCCGCGTACCCGGATCTCACCATTCCAGGACGACTGGAAATGCCTTCGGGGTTTTGACGGGCCCAGTCCATTCGAAGAGGAGACGGTGCGATACAGCGCCCGTCGACCGGGTCGGTTCCGTGTCAGGAAGGCCGTGTCAGGAAGACATCAGCCCGCGCTGCCGGAATCGAACTCGAGCACATCGCACACCCCTGGCCGCGCCGCCCGTGTCCGCGGTCTCTCTCCGCCTTCCAAGGACGCTGAATCTCGGAAGGAAGACCCGAACCGTGGAACCTCCTGCCGGGATCCCGGGCAAGCGGATTGCAAAGCATCGCATGCATCCCGGCCAAGTTTTCCGGACTGCTCCTCGTGCATTGCCGACCGTGAGGTGGCATCTGCAATGCACATCCATACGGTCAAGACATCCGCCATATTGGGCGACGTCTTCAGAGCCCTGACATTTGAATGCAAACTGGAACGCGGCTCGGCGGACTCCGCCGACGCCGAGGACTTCGTCGTGGGACGCTGCGCCCTGGCCGAGTGGCAGGCGGCCGTCCGGCTCACCCGGGCGCACGCGGAAGAGGAACCGGACCACCGCTCGGCACGACGGTGGTCCGGTTTCTCGCGGGGGATGACGTGCTGTGCCCCTGACCGCCGGGGCACAGCACGTCAGATACGGCGCAGACCCACGTACTGGACGGCCCCCATGGCGCCCACGACCAGGCCCTGCAGCACGATCCACGCCGTGCCGACGGCCGTGCTGCCCAGTGCGCCGGTGGCGGCCGTCAGAATGCCGGCCACGGCCCACAGGGCGTTCAGGGTGATCACGACGCCGACGGCGCCACGGCTGATGGGCTCCCGCCTGAGGACGGACAGGAGCCACAGCGCGTACACCGTGAGGAACGCGCCGACGGGGTACTGCACCGAACGCTCCACCCCCAGGACCGAGTCCAGGACGGTGGCCAGTGCGAGATAGCCGAGGCCGTTGACGCCGGTGAGGACCACGTCGACCGCCAGGGCCAGGCGCAGTAATCCGTCACGGCGGGCGCTGTTCCTCACCGGTGCGGTGTCCGCGGTCCGGAGTGACGTCATGATGCCTTCCTTTCGTTGTGCGCACGCCGTTGTCCAGGGCGTGCGCTGAGCGGATGCGAAGAGGCGGGAGGGGCCCGCCAGTACGTGCCGGGCAGCGAGGACGGCCCGGGTCGCGCTGTCAGCGGGCAGGGACGGCTCCGGGGCGACTCGGTCGAGTGAGCCACGGTCGAGGCGGGGCGAGGGACTGCCGGACCGTCCGCCGAAGGACGTGACCGCACGGAGGAAGTCCGGGCGGTGCCCGTTCCACCACAGTCCGGCCGACGGGTACTGGGGGCGGCGCCGCACCGGCCGGGACGAGGTCCTCACCGGCCGTCATCGGACAGCCACGCGGATCGGCCCCCGGCCGCCGCGGCCGTCGATCCGAGGTGAGGGCACGCCCCTGCCGCAGCGCCCACAGGATGTGGCCCCTCACCAGTCCGGGATCGGTGAGAGAGAGGACCGGCCCTTCCGGGCGGAGAACGATGCGGAGGAAATCGGCGGGCGGCGCCGGCAGCGGAGAACCACCGGGGTACCGCCGCAGCCGGGCAGTGCCGGACGGATCGACGCCCTCGAAATCCCCGTCATTGATGCGTCGGCACCCTTTCAACCGAATGACCCCCGCTCGCGAGAAGCGCTGTTTCACCTCGCGACCGTAACGATGAGCTTGAAGGGCCCTCAATTACCTGCCAGGTAATGGGGAACCGAAGGAGATCGCGATTCGGCAGTGGATTTCGGTCACCATCGGTGCAGCCGTTCGCCCGTAAAGTCCCCCTGTCTCGTCTGCAAGACGAGGCCCGGTTCTTCCGTGGTGACGTTCCGGCGGACGAAGTCCGGGGCGGCCGGCCTGGTCGGCGACTGGTGACGCTTGACCTCCGGCCGGGCGGCCCGAGCTCGGCATCGGCTTCGCGACAGTGTTCACCGACCCCGCCGGTCTCGGCGTTTCCGCTGGTGACAGGGTCTTTGGGCACCTGATGTGCGGTGCCCCGGCAGGATTCGAACCTGCGCACACGGCTCCGGAGACCAGATGAGTGCACAGGGTGTCGAGCACGCTGACCTGCGAGGAAGCGGGGCAGGGGTGCCGCTCCTCTCAAGATCATTACGCCCCTATTACGTGGATGCCCTGTCCAGGGGTGTGGCTGCGCCGTATCGTCGGAGGCATGATCTCGGGCAGCGGCGGGGAACCGGTCGGCGGCGGTACGGAGTTCACGGCGGAGGGCGTGGCAGCCGTCCTGCGCGAGGCGTGTGAGACAGCCGGACTGGATACCGGCGGGGCGGAGCTGCTGCGGCTCGGCTCCAATGCTGTGTACCGGCTGGCGTCCTTACCGGTCATTGTCCGCATCGCTCGTGACCCCAGTGTGCTGCCGGAGATGGAGCGCGCCGTAGGCGTGGCCCGTTGGCTGCAGAAGGTCGACTTTCCGGCCACTCGGGTGCCGGCCGGGATTGCTCAGCCCGTCGTCGTGCGCGGCCTGGTGGTGACCTTCTGGGAGAGCGTTCAGGAGCGCGAGGAGTACGCGACGGTCGGTGAGCTGGCCGACTTGCTCCGTCGGCTGCACTGGCTGGAGGAACCCACGTCACTGGGCCTTCCGTACTTCGATCCCATGGCCAAGCTCTCGGCCTCACTGGACGGTCTGAATGCCGTCTCCGAGGAGGACCGGTCCTTCCTGGAGGAACGGGCGGCCAAGCTCGCCAAGGAGTACGACCAACTGGACTTCGTGCTTCCCTTCGGGATGATTCACGGAGATGCCAGTATCGGAAACATCCTCCGCCACCGGGATGGTCATGCCGTCCTCATCGACCTCGACGGATTCGCTCTCGCTCCGCGTGAGTGGGACCTGATCCAGACAGCGCTTTTCTATGACCGGTACGGCTGGCACACCCAAGCGGAGTACGCCGAGTTCGTCCACCGGTACGGGTTCGACCTCATGAACTGGCCCGGATACGAGACACTGGCCGACCTGCGAGAGCTGATGATAGTGGCGTGGCTCGGCCACCAGGTCGGCGTGAGCGAGCGCTCCGCCGCCGAGTTCGCCCGGCGGATCCGCTCCCTGCGGACAGGCGAGGGACGTGAGGAGTGGAGTCCCTTCTAATCCGGAGGGGCGGTCGTCCTCTGCTGAGGTCAGTAGTTCTTGGTCAGCCCCACTGCTCCGCAGCGATCCACAACCTGTGTTCGCGGGCCTGCTCTGCAAACTCACGCGCTGCGCTGCTTTTGCCGACCGTGCTGAGGTTTCGGCGGAACTCCGCGAGGTAGCTGATGCATCGCGTCGACTTGAGCTGTTCTCCGAGATCCAGCGCGTCGAGTGCTACGCGGCATGCTTCCTCGACGTCCCCGGCCCGTAAGTGGGCGTCGGCCAGGACCATGGTTGCGAAGAAGTCGCTTCGCACGTGGCTGCCGCTCATGGCGTTCTCGGCGTGGGCGACGGCCCGACGGGCGCTGTTGACGTCACGGAAACAGTGGGCGGCCTCGGCGGCAAGTTCGACTTCGTCGAAATAGCTGATCCACTCCGGCTCGTCCTCGTTGTTCCGGCTTTCGAGAGCCTTGGTCGCCGCGCTCAGAGCAGCCTCGCAGGCAACGACGTCGCCGGTACGCGCAAGGGCACGGGCCTCCATCGCGTGGAACTGTGCACGCAATGTCGGCGTGGCTACCGGAGAGATGCCCATGAGAGCGGCACGGGCGAGAGTAACTGCCTGGGTGTACCGCCCCAGAAAAGTCGCCTGATGGCTCATCGCTGACAGGATGCTGCCCGCGAGTCGGCGGTCGTTGGCGTCCTGGGCGAGCCGGAGGGCCTGGAGGAAGTACCGCTGGGCGAGTCCGTGGTGACAGGCGTCGTAGGACATCCAGCCGGCAAGGAGGGTCGCTTCTGCCACGGCAGAAAACAAGGCTCGCCCCACTTGCTCGGTGTACCGGCCCCGCAGGAGCGGAGCCACATCGTTGTTGAGGTACTGGATCACCGAGTGACGCGCATGATCCCCGCCGAACTGATCGTCAAGCTGAGCGAACACGTCCGTCGTGGTCTTCACGGCTGCCACGTCGCCGAGACCGACCCGGACGCCCTCGGTACGCGGCCGCGGGATGCCCGGCTCGGGCGCAACCAACCACCGAAGGGATGCCTCGTTCCACGCGGGCTCGGACGGCTCCGCCGTGAGCAACGGGTCGTACCGGTTCAGATCAGCACGCCACAGCTGGCCAACCGTCCGGATGGCATCATCCGGGCTGGCGGGATAGGCAGCATCGAGCAGAGCGACGTCCTTAGACTCCCCGCGCCTCAATCCAAGCTCGACCGCGCTGGTGCCGAAAGCGTCACACAGAAGCGGGCCGTAGAAATCGTCCGGGGTGCTATGACCGTTCTCCCAGCTGGCAATACGTCGCTTCACGCTGACATCCGACGGGAGCTGATGGCCGCGCTGGGCGGCGACCCGGCGAAGCTCCCTCACCAGTCGTGGCTGACTCCAACCCCGGCTCATGCGAGCCTCACGTAAGCGGACACTGGTCGGCTTCAAGACGGCTCTTCACTCCCTGCACGATGCCGGTGCGACAGCTCGGGGATGCTGTCACTGAATGTACGTGCTGGTCAGCGCTCCGTGTAGGAAATAACCGGAGATCGCCTGCAAGAAATGGGGAGGACGGAGGATGACGTGCCATGCGTGGACGCGTCATCCCCCGTCACCCCTCGTCATCTGCCCCGGCCAGGGGCCGGACCGTGAGTCTGGACATACGGCGGCATCGGGGCCGCCGCAGTCCGACTGAAGGTGAGACGACGTGCAGAGGATGACCAGACGGGGCATGGAATGGCTGTCTCAGGCGGCGGATGATCCGGCGCAGTGCCTACAGGTTTGGGCGGACGACCCGCGGATGCCCTGCCTGCTGGCGACGGGCCGCCTCTTCGACGTAGTGAGCGTGGAACAGCGCCTCGGCCTGGAGATGTTCGACCGGATCCTGCGCAGTGGCTTGCCGTTCGGGCCTTCGCTCATCGACCGCAAGGCGCAGCGCGTCGGATTCTTCCTCGGCTCGCAGAGCCGCGAGACCTTCACGCACTACCTTGAGCGCGAAACGTCCTCCCCGCCGCCGTACCGCTACCTTGGCGAGGGCTCTGCCGTCGTAGTGCCTGGCCCCATCCCGCTGTCCGGCGACCGCTACCAGTGGCTTCGCGCGCCGATGCGACGGCCGACGGCCAACCCGCTGAGGCCGGTCGCCCTCGCGACCGCGCTGGTGGCCTCCGCGGAGCTTCTGGCGAGGATCGACCGCTTCGACGAGCAGTACCCGACGCCGTACGCGGCGGTCGTTGCGCTCCCCGAGGAGACGACTATCAATGCGGGATGAGCTGACCAGTGGGCGCGATGCTGCCACGTGGTCGCCTCTCGACAGCGACGGGTGGTACGCAGCCCGAAATGCGACCACCGCACTGCGGGACGCCCTCGTACGCGCGGGCCTGGAGAAAGACTTTCCGTACCTGCGCGCGGACTTGAACGCCTTCGGACATGGCCTCGTCGAACTGGGCCGGGTGGCCCCGACACGGCCGAACGCCTCGCAGAACTTCTCCGCCTGGCGCTGGCAAGTGGCTTCGGCCCGGACCGTGGCGACCTCGGGCACGCACCGACCACCGCCAGTGAACCCAAGGGAAGGACCTGACGGTATGACCGACCGGCGAGGAGTGGTGGCCAAACGCGCAGAGGACTTGTTGCCCGGTGCGCCCTACGTCCGCGGCTGGAACCGCGCACGACGAAGCGCTGGCATTTTGGCCGACCAGCTGGTGCTACTCGGGCTGGACTCCGACTTTCCCGGCCTGGCGGCCGACGTGAACGTCTTTGGTGACGGCTTGGTGCAGCTCGGGACCGTACGTCCCGAAGCAGCTGAACTGCTGGCCAAGCTGATCAAGGCAGGACTGGAAGCAGAGCTACGGGGCACGGTGGTTGGATCGCCCATGACCACCAGGCATGGAGCGCCTGCGGCCTGAATCGCTTCTCGGGCACCGGCTGGGTGCGATTCGAGCACAAGGGGTTCTTCGCTGTCCTGGCCATGCGGGTGAGTTCCCCGGCCTGCCGATCGGCCGGGACCGGCGCCCCAGCGCCGCAGCCCGGACGAAGCGGCAGGCCGGTGGGCAACATCAGCTTGGGAAGCTCCGGTTATCTGTGGGCGGTTGCTGGGCTGACCTGGGGTGGAGCAGCCACGGGGCTTACCAACCAGCGACCTGGTCCCCGCCGTTCCCCGTGGTTCCCCGCACGATCTGGCACGGTTTTGGCACGACCTCTTCGTCCCGAACTCTCGGCTGGGCGGCCATTAAAGAGGCATGGGCTGGTCAATCGGTCGTAGACGACTGCTGAGGGTCAACTGCGGGCGATGAGGTTGCGGTACTTCTCTGCTGTACGGCTTGGGCGGCTCGGTGGGCACGAGCGAGGTTGTTGCGGGTGGTCAGGGTGTGGGGGTGGGTGTCGCCCAGCACCTGCGCGCACTGGGCGAGGGTGGTTTCAAA